>JBKPRY010000224.1:0-6868 GCA_046734755.1 Actinomycetota bacterium
TCGGCGTCGGGCTCGGGGGCTTCTCGCTGCTGGCGGACGGGGTCGTCGGCGGCCGGCTGGTCGGCATCCTCGGGAACGTCGCCTCGCCGTGGGGGCTCGCGGCCTTCTTCGTCGGCCGCCTCACGACATCGTCCAGGCGGGGTGCCGTCGCGGGAGCCCTGACCCTCGTCGTGGGCGTCGTCGTGTACTACCTCGGTGGCGCGCTCCGCGGCTACACGGTCGGCGAGGTCGACGTCGTCTGGACGGCGATCGCCCTCGTGGCGGGGCCGGTCATGGGGTGGAGCGGCGCCGCGATCTCGTCCCAACCCGACCGACCGCCGATAATCGCGGTGGCCGCGCCGTCGGCGATGCTGCTTGCGGAGGCGATCTTCCTCGCGATCGACCGCCGGGTCTGGCACTACAACCTCCGGGCCGAGACGTACCGCCTCATCGATCTCGGCGTCATGGTCGCGCTCGTGGTCGGCGCCTTGGTGCTCCCTATGGTGTTCGAGAAGGACCCGCGCCGGCGTCGCCTCGTCTACCTGATCGTCGCCCTGGCCGGCGGGGGCGGGGCGGTCGGATTCGTGTTGCTCCGGGAGCTCATCGTGGGGCTCGTGTAAGGGATCGACGATCGCCCGCGTGTGCGGCGGCAGCGACTCGCGGTACGGTCGGCGGCATGAGCACACCACAGGGCGGGATCTTCGCGCTCGGGACGTCGTCCCACGCGTACCTCGAGTTCGATGCGCTTGCGGGGCAACGGGAGGGGGACATCGTGGATGCGATCTCGGCCCTGCGCGAGCCGTGGACCACGATGGGTGGCGTCAACCTGGTGGCCGGCTTCCGGCCCGAGCTCTGGCGAGAGGTCGCGCCCGACGATGCCCCTCCGGACGTCGAGGGGTTCAACCAGGACGTCGTCGGTGTCGACGAGTTCGTGATGCCGGCCACCCAACACGACGCCGTCCTGTGGCTTTCGGGGAGCGCCTACGACGTGATCTTCGACACGGCACGCGAAGCGATCGCCGCGCTCCGCGATCGAGCATCGGTCGCGGAGGAGACCTCGAGCTGGCCCTACCGGCACGACCTGGACCTGACCGGTTTCATCGACGGGACCGAGAACCCCTCGCTGATGGATGCGCCCGAGGTCGCCCTGATCCCCGAAGGCAGCCCAGGCGCCGGCGGCACGATCCTGCTCCTGCAGAAGTGGGAGCACGACGCCGCCGCGTGGGAGTCGCTCCCGATCGGGGAGCAGGAACGCGTGATGGGACGCACGAAGCTCGACAGCATCGAGCTCCCCGATCGACCGGACGACTCCCACGTCGGGAGCACCGACCAGGAACGCTTCGGCGAGATCTTCCGCCGCAACATGCCGTACGGGACCGTCACCGACCACGGCACGATGTTCGTCGGCTTCGCCGGGGAGCAGCGGCGGCTCTCGACGATGCTCGAGAGCATGGCCGGCCTCACCTCCGGCACCCGCGACGCGCTCACGCGATTCACGCGAGCACTCACCGGCGCCTACTACTTCGTCCCCTCGACCGAGAGCATTCGTGCGCGGATCGTCGCCTCCCCCGGCTCGAGCCCCTAGAGAAGCGGACGCGATGGATCTCGGCGTGCATCTGCCGCTGCTCACCTGGGACGAGGCCCGGTCCGAACGTGTCTCGCTGATCGAGTACGTGCGATCCGCCGAACGGCTCGGCTTCACGGCCGTCTCGGTGAACGACCACGTGCAGTATCGCCGGCCGTGGCTGGACGGGCCGACCGCGCTCGCGTCGGTGGTTTCGGCGACGGGGGAGATGACGCTCGCGACGACGATCGCCCTCGCCGTCGTCCGCGGGCCCTTCGCGCTCGCGAAGTCGCTCGGTGCGATCGATCTTCTCTCCGACGGCCGCCTGATCGTCGGGGTGGGTCCGGGCTCGTATCCGCCGGACTATGAGGCCGAGGGTCTGTCGTGGGACGAGCGCTGGCCGCGGTTCGAGGAGGCCATCCAGGCGCTTCGAGCGCTCTGGCGCCCGGCGGGCGACCCGTTCGAGGGAACGTTCTATTCGACGCGCGGCATCCGTCTCGAGCCCGGGCCGAAACAGGCGGGAGGACCGCCGATCTGGGTCGGGAGCTGGGGCTCGGACGCCGGGCTCCACCGGGTTGCTCGACTCGGCGACGGCTGGATCGCCTCCGCCTACAACATCAGCCCCGAGGGGTTCGTGGGAGCGTGGGCCCGGCTGCGCGAGCAGCTCCCCCTCCACGGCAAGGACCCCAAGACCTTCCCGAACGCGCTCGCCACGATGATGTTCCGCGTCGAGGATGATCCGGTCCGCGCCCGTCGGGTCCTCGACGAGTGGGTGTCCCCGACGCTCGGGCGGACCTCCGAGGAGATCGGTGACCGGCTGCTCGTCGGGCCGGCGGAGGAGTGTGCGGAGCGGCTCTCGAGCTACGCCGAGGCGGGCGTCCAGCGCGTGTTCCTGTGGCCCGTCGGCGAGCCGATCGAGCAGCTCGAGCTCTTCGGCGAGCGCGTAGCTCCGCTCCTATCATCGGCGGGATGACGGAACGGAACGGCCGTACGGAGCTCGGCTCGGAGCGGTTGGAGGCCTTCTCCGATGCCGTCTTCGCGGTGATCATCACGATCATGGCCCTCGGGCTGAGGGCGCCGGAGGGGCACACGCTGGCCGACGTCCGCCACGACCTCCTGCCGGGACTCGTCGCCTACGTGCTCAGTTTCAGCCTCCTCGGGATCTACTGGAACAACCATCACCATCTCCTGCGCGCCGCCGAACGGATCAACGGCTCCGTGATGTGGACGAACCTGTTCCTGCTGTTCTGGCTCTCCCTGATCCCCGTGCTGACGGAGTGGGTGAGCGAGCAGTACGAGCATCCGCTGCCCGCCGCGGCGTACGGGGTGGTGCTGCTCGCATCCGGGTTCGCCTACTCCCTGCTCGTCCGTGCGCTGATCCGGGCGAACGGACGGGACTCGGCCGTCGGCCGGGCGATCGGCTCGGATGTCAAGGGCAACCTCTCCCTCGTGATCTACGCGGCGGCGATCCCGCTCGCGTTCGTGAGCCCATGGATCTCGTACGCGCTCTATGTGGTCGTCGCGCTGGTGTGGTTCGTGCCGGACCGGCGGTTCGTGCGCTGAGGCGCCATCTGCTGCGCCTCAGCGATCCTCGAGGTACCTGAGCACGGCGAGGACCCGTCGGTGGTCGGTCTCGGCAGGTTCCAGGCCGAGCTTGCCGAAGATGCTCGTAACGTGTTCTCGACGGCACCCTCGGTCACGACGAGGCGCCGCGAGATCCCCGTGTTCGAGAGCCCCTGGGCCATGAGCGCGAGGACCTCGTGTTCGCGAGGCGTGAGCTCGTCCTGCGGGTGCCGGCGCGCGCGGGCCGAGGAGGAGGTGGATCGTCTCCTTCCAGGTCCGGAGCTCGAACGGCGCCCGCAGCGCGCCGACCAGCGCGTTCCGCGTCCGAACCTGCGAAGGAGCGGGTGGGAGGGTCATCGAGGTATCCATGCTTGCAGCGTAGGACCCTGTCAGCGCCCGGCCCAATCCTGCCAACCGGCCTGTTGAGCGTCGGGTTATCCCGCGCGGCGGGCAGTCTCGTGTGGGGCCCGTCAGCGCACTGGCTGGCACACCGCCGTCCGCATCGTGCGCCCTCCATCGGGTGGGTCACTGACGGAACGACGTGACGCCCCGCCGCTGTGCCTCACTGCTGGAGCGCAAGGCACGGGAAGGTTGGTTCCTCTATCGCGAGCTCGGTGCACGCGAGTAACGCGACCTCGTTTGCGGTGAGCGCCTGATCGAACAGTCGGATCTGCGATACCGAACCGCTCGAATGCTCCCCGGTCGTCGTGGCGTCGTCGACGAAGAACCGAAGGCCGTCCGATCCGCCAATCTTCGCGAGGCCACCGCGGTCGTTGAAGGCGAACTGTCGGACGCCGTCGACGTACCCGACGACCCTGTCGGCGGCATCCCGCGTAAGGACGATCTGCGCGTACGAGTCCGACCCGATCTTTGTGAGCGCGTCCTGCTCCCTCGGAAGGAAGGTCAGGCATCCGTCCAGCAAGTACAAGCCGGCGTCGGCGGTGCCCTCCTTGAAGTCGATGATCTTCCGATACCCGGCGAGGAGATCGAGGCGGAAGAGGACCTCGATCGTGTATTCCGAGCTCCCGACGACGCGTGTCGTCGGAGCTAGCGCCAACCCTCCGCCCCCGGCGAATCGGAGCACCGTGGTCCCGGTCCTTCCATCGACGGTGAAGACGCTACCGCCTCGCTCGACCTCGACGAGATCGGGGGCGGTTCCCAGACTGCTTTCGAGCGAGCTCTGAAAGTAGTAGTCGGCCGTGGCCGCCGGCACGGCGTCGGTGGGCTCAGGTGAGGCCGGGGTCGTGGCATCGCCGGAGCACTGAGGAGGTTGGCCCCGCGACGGGTTTGACGGCAGGCTGGGAAAGCGTGCATCCGCTGGTGCCTCGGCGTCTGCGCGAGCCTGGCCGGGACCACCGGGGTCGGGCTCGCCACCACGCATCAGCACGAAGGCGGCGACCGCCGTGAGCATGAGGGCGAGAGCGATGACCCGCCAGCGCCCGCGCTCGGCAGTGGCGACCGATCGAGGAACGGCCTCGTCCTGGTCGCCCTCGCGTTCAGAACCCTCGAGGGGCGCACCGCTCGTGCCCGGGACTTCGTCCGGCGGATCGGGGCGGGCCGAGGGAAATTTCGCCCGAGCCGGCGTCGGGTCCGAATGGCCCATCCGGTACAGGGGAGCGCCGCATCGGAGGCACGCAGGCTCCGGCGTCTCGTCGGCCCAGTCGCAGCGCAGGCAGAACCGCTCCGCCATGGGGGAAGCCTATGACGAGCCCCTTCGCGGTGGGCCTCACGGAGCTCCAGGTCCTCGCCGAGGGCGGGCAGCGCCAGGAACAGAACAGCACGCTGAAGTCCACGGAGAGCACCCGGGCGGACAGGGCCAACACGGCGAGCCCGAGCACTCGCGGCCCCCAGTGTCCGGGCCGTCGGGACCGGTCATCTGCAAGGACCTCCCACGAGCGCAGCGCGGCGTCCGTCGACGACTCCTGACGATGCCACGAGACCTACGAGGCGAAGAACTCCTTCAGCGCGGGGGCGAGGACCGTGGGGTCGACGTTGTGCCCCTGACCATCGAGGAACCGGACCTGCCCGTCGGGGATCGCGTCGGCCAGCGCCTGTGCCGTCTCGCGCATGAACGGCATGTCGGCCCCGCCGGCGAGCACGAGGGTGGGGACCTTGACCGACGCCGCCGTCTCGGTCGGGATCGAGTAGTCGCCCATGATGCGGGCGTCGTAGGCGAGCGTGTGGGCGACCGCTTCCTGCCCGGCCCACCACGGCTGCGTCCGTGCGTCGGCGACGAACTCGGGGGGCATCCCCACGACCTTCGCCATGAAGTACTCGGCCGCGTCGCCGCGACGCCCCTCCGCGATCATCCGTTCGTACTGCTCGACCTGATCCGAAGGTGGGCGGGCGTTCTCGTCCAGGATGAACGGGGGCTCCCAGAGCGCCAGCTTGTCGACCTGGGCCCCGCTCGCCGCGGCGATCATCGCGAGCACCGCCCCGGACGAGGACCCCCAGAGGTGGGCCGATCCGCCCGCCGCGTCGATCACCGCCTCGATGTCCTCGACCTCTCGCTCGATCGCGTACGGGAGCGTGTCCCCGCTGTCCCCGCGCCCGCGGCGGTCGTAGTTCAGGACGGTGAAGTCGGATGACAGCTCCTGCGCGATAGCCGCGTCCGCCATCCTGTCGACCGAGCCGCCGCACACCAGCACCACCGGCGGTCCCTGGCCGAGCCGGTCGAACGCGAGGGTCGTGCCGTCCTTCGAGGTGACGGTTTCCATCCAGACCTCCTGTTCCTAGGAGGGGAAGACCTTCGTCAGCCAGTCTCCCCACGCGCTCTGGGTCTCCGCCAGGTCGAGGCCGTCGACGAAGATGTGGTGGCCGACGCCGGTCGGGCCGCCGAACGCGCTGATGTGCATGAACCGGTAGATTCCGTCATCCGTGCGGACCCCGAGGAAATCCCTGGAGAGCCAGTCGACGACACCGTCCAGCTCGGCCAGCCCGTCCGGGGTGAGATGAACCTTGTCGCCGAGGGCCACCGGTCCCGGTAGACCCAGCGCCTCATGGAATCGCTTCCAGGCCTCATCCCGGTCGGGGACCACCGGGCCGAAGACGCTCACAGGCGTGGCCGTTCGGCCACGGAAGTAGGTGAGGTAGATCCGCAGCTTGTCGAAGTACATCGGGTCGCCCTCGGAGAGGCCCTCGTATTCCTTCTCCCAGTTCTCTCCGAGGAAGCCGCTGTGGACCCAGCGGACGACCGTGCTGCCCTGGTCGCGCCCCTCCACGATGTACTCGAACGCATGGACTGAACCGTCCTCACCTTCCGCCGTGCGACTCGCGAACCGCGTCGGCGGCTCCCAGGCCGTGATCGTCGTCTCCTCCGTCGATCCACCGCCCATGTCCATGCGGGTCACGCCGCCCACGCGAGGCTCGATCTCGTTGCGGCCCATGAACCAGGAGTCGACGCCAGGACCGGTCGCGATCGCCTCCCAGACCTCCTCCGGCGAGGCGTCGACCTCGATCTCGTGGGTGAACTCGAACGGGTGTGCCATCTCAGGTCTCCTCCGTCTCCGTCGTCGGTTCGGTTTCGTCGTCGTGCTTCAGGCTCGGGTGTACGGCGACGACCACGCGGTGATCCCGGCCTCGGGGCGCGGCCTCGTCGTGGTACTTGCCCACCAGGGAGGTCACGGCGGCGGCCAGCTCCTCCGCGAACGCGGCGCGGTCCGCGGCCGAGGCGAACCGGATCTCGCCGTCCATCGCGAAGGTCGCGAGGCGCCTGCGTGCCTTCGACGCGCCCGCCATGAGCTCCCCCACGTCGCGCACCAG
>JBKPRY010000225.1:0-1454 GCA_046734755.1 Actinomycetota bacterium
CCACAAGATCATCGAGGGGTGCGAACGCGGGTCGATCGAGCGCACACCCGAGGCGTTCGAACGCGCCCTGGACGAGCGGTGGGAGAAGACGCGCTTCCCGTCCTACGCCGTCTCCGAGGCCGAGCGCGCCAACGCGAAGACGGTGCTGATCCGGAACTGGTTCGAACGCTATGCGGAGCCTCCCGCTACGGCCACCGAGCGCGGGTTCGCGTTCGACTTCGAGGGCGCCCGGATCCGGGGCAAGATCGACCGGATCGGACCGGTGCCCGAGGGGGGCACGCGGATCACCGACTACAAGACCGGGCGTTCGGACAGTGCGCCCAAGGCCGCCGAAAGCCTGCAGCTCGGCATCTACTACCTCGCGGTGCAGGAGGACGACGAGCTGGCCGAGCACCGGCCGGTCCAGGCGGTCGAGCTCGCGTTCCTCGGCGGCAAGAAGGCCGACGCCGCGCTCGACGTCAGGGCGTGGTCGGTCGCCGAGGACGTCGAGGAGGAGTACAAGGCGCGGATGCGGGAGCGACTGGCCCGACTGATCGAGCGGGTCCGCGAGCTCGACGTGGAACGCAGGTACGTCGCGAACACGAAGGCGAGCTGCTTCTTCTGCCGCTTCCAGACGCTCTGCACGCGCTACCCACAGGGCGGCGCCGTGTTCCCGATCGAGGATCTCGTGAGGGCGCCGGCCGAGGCCGTCGCCGGCTCATGACCGAGCGCTACCCGAAGCCGATCGTCGACTTCCTGCGCGGCGAGCCGACGCCCGAGCAGTGGACGGCGATCTCGTGGCCGCTCGAGCCCTGCGTCGTGGTGGCCGGGGCCGGCTCCGGGAAGACGTCGGTGATGGCCGCGCGCGTCATCTACCTCGCCATGGTCGCGACCGGAGCATGGCCGGCCGACCACGGGGGCGTGATGCCGGGCAACGCGCTCTGCCTGACGTTCACGAACAAGGCCACGGAGAATCTGATCCTGAAGATGCGCCGGGCGCTACGGACCCTCGACCTCGACGAGGGCGAGGAGCCCGAGATCTCGAACTACCACGCGTTCGCCGCTCAGGTGCTCGAACGCCACGGGATGCTGATCGGGCTCGAGCCCGGCCAGCGGGTGCTGAGCCAGGCCCAGCGAGCCCAGATCGCCGCGCGCGTGCTCGACCGGATGACGTTCGAGAAGCTCCACACGCGGTGGCAACCCGCGATCGTGGGTTACATCCTCGGGCTCGACGAACAACTCCAGAACCATCTGGTCGAACCCGAGACGGTGATCGAGCACGTCGAGGGCAAACTGGGTGCGCTCCGCAAGGCGAGATCGGCGGAGCCGCTGCTCGCCGCCGAGGAGCGGATCGAGATCGCCCGGGCGGACCGGGTCTTCCGCGAGCACAAGGCGGAGCTCGGCGTGATCGACTTCGGCGATCAGATCGCCCACGCCGTTCGGATCGCGTCGGTCTATCCCGACGTGGGCAGGGC
>JBKPRY010000226.1:0-3317 GCA_046734755.1 Actinomycetota bacterium
TCTGTTCATCGTGCTCCTTGCAGGGGCGGAGGGACTCGAACCCCCAACCGCCGGTTTTGGAGACCGGTGCTCTACCAGGTTGAGCTACGCCCCTCCGCAAGAACCGGTCCTGCCGGAAGGCGGGGACTCGGCTGCCAAGTATAGGGCGGGCCCGATGGGGCGGCAAAGGAGCGCCCGACTGAAGCGGATGCCGCGCCGGTCGTGGTTCCCGCAGGTCGGTTTCGATGATCGCTTCCTGACCGAAGGAGATCCGCGGCGCCCCGGACGGCCGCAGCGGAACCCCGTCCCGACGCTCGGAACGTGCCTGATCGGAGATCGCCGATGTGCGTGATGTTCCACCCGGCCTCTCCTACACTCTCTCGGACGCGCCGCGCCGGCCCCGGAATGCGAGCGCCCACATGCAGCATCGGGATCCTTCCCCCCCGCCCGGTGACCGGGCGCGGCGGCGCAGCCTCTTCGGAGGCCGTCCGGAAACCACCCCGCCACCCGTGACGGCCGGACTCTCGCCGTCGGCCGCCGAGCGGACCGAGCTGGCGATCAGGGCCTATCAGGAGATGATCCAAGAGCAGCTCGACGAGGGCCTGCGAGCGATCCAACACTCCGCGAACACGTTGATGCACGAGATCGCCGGGGAGGTATGGCGGAGCACCGGAGGCGACAAGGAGGCGGTCGCCTCCACGATCTTGCAGGAGCTCTCCCGCGACCAGGCCATCCGGGCGCTCATCGCTCACTCGGACGAACGGTTCCAGGCCCTCGCGACCAGGACCGGCCGGGTCGAGGACACGATGAACATGCTCGCCGAGTCGGTGCGTGCGGCCCGCGAGCAGATCGCCCGCAGCGCCGACGCACTCGCCGAGTCGGCGAGCGGTGGCGGCGCCTCGCCGCTCGGCATCGGCCAGATCCGCGCGCAGCTGGACGAGGTGAGCCGGCAGGTGGCGGCGGCGTTCCAGACGCTCGCCGATCGCGACCAGGAGATCGTCGACACACTCCACCTGCGGATCCGCGAGCACGGTGAGCTCGTCGTCCAGGAGACCGCCAGGATCTCGCAGGCGATGCAGGAGTACGTCCAGCAAGGTGTCGAGGCCATGAGCCAACTTGCCGGAAGCGCGGACTCGAGCATGCAGGCGATGTCGGCCCACGACGAGACTGATGAGCGCGTCCGGTCGGTGGACCAGCAGATCTCCGAGCTCGCCGAGCAGCTGCAGCTCCTGTACGACCGGACCGGGATCGCGATGAGCTCGCTGCACGAGTCCGTGACGTTCCTCGGCGACCGGATGGGGGTCGAGGGGCGCGAGCGGCTCGAGGAGTTGAACCGGGCGTTCGAGGCACGGGTGCTCGGGCTCGCGAACCTCGTCCGTTCCGACTCCGAGGCGCTCCGTCGCGAGCTCGTCGCGACGGCCGAGGCGCACGACGAGACGATCGCCCGACTGCTGGACGAGCGGTTGCGGCAGGTCATCGAGACGCTCGGCGACTCCGTCGCTCAGACGATGCAGGTCAAGCTCGACGATTCGCTGACCGCGCTGGCCGCACGGACCGACGAACAGACCCGGCTGATCGACGCCCGGGCGGACGAGACCGTTTCGACGATCGACCGGAACCTCATCCGGTTGGTCGACGCCCTCGACGAGCATTTCGAGCGGCTCGGGGTCGGCGTAGGCGAGCGGGCGGCCACCGCCGCCGAGCTGGCGATCGGCGCGCGCTTCGACGACGTGCTCGCGCGGCTGCACGCGGCCGCCTCGGTGATCGAACGCGAGGGCTCGCAGACCCGGGATGCACTCGAGGCCAACCGAAGCCACCTGGACGAGACGAGCAGCGCCCTCGACACGCGGTTCGTCGCCCTGGCCAAGCTCGTACGCTCGGACAGCGAGACCCTCTCGGGACAGATCGTGGCGGATCAGGAGGTCACGAAGCAGGCGCTCCGGGCTATGAAGGAGCTGCAGGCGAGCCTGCCGTCCGAGGTCATCCAGATGGTCGACGAGCGGTTCGGCTCCCTCGCCGAATCGATCGAGCGCTCCAACGAGATGCTCGCGGCTCGGATCGATCGGATGGCGGACACGATCGGTCAGCGCCAGAACGACGACATCCAGGTCGTGATCGACCGAATGGGCGACGCGATGCACGCGCTCGCGAGCCTCGGGAAGGAACCCGGGCCGCGCGGCCCCGGCTCCCGGGTCGACATCGACTGACCCGGTCGGAGCTCTCGCATCGGCGATCAGGCCAGACGAACCTCGGCCTCGCCCCTGCGGATCGGCCACTCGACCGAGCCGTCCCGTTCGACCCGGACCCAGACGTCCAGCACGGCAATCCGGGTCTGCGGGTCGAGGGACCTCACCCGGCCGCCGCATTCGATCGATTCGTCGACCAGCACCGGAGCTCGGAAGTGCGCCCGAAGGCGGAGCAGCGCCGCGGTGTCGCCCAGCCAATCGACGAGCCAGGAGGTCAGGGTGCCCATCGTGTACATGCCGTGGGCGATCACACGGGGGAAGCCCGCGGCTCGAGCCACCTCGTCGTCCACGTGGAGCGGGTTCCGGTCACCCGACGCGTCGGCGTACGACCTGATGTCCTCCCTGGTGACCGTGCGCGAGGACGACGGCAGGTCCTGCCCCACCACGAGATCCTCGAACGTGACGCTCACGCGTCGCCTCGAACGATGAGCGTGCTCAGCCCCGATGCGACGAGCTCGCCGGCCTCGTCCACGACCTCGGTCCGAAGGATCAGGAAACGCATGCCGCCCTTGTCCCGGACGCCCTCGATCGTCGCGGACGCGGTCAGCGTCTCCCCCACCACGACGGGCCGAGACCACCGGTACTCCTGTTCTGCGTGGAGGACGCGTGAAAGGTCGATCCCGAGCCGCGGATCGGACACGACGTGGTCGAGGCCGGCCTCGATCTCGGGCACCGTCACGATCGTCGGGGGGACTCCCGCCCCCCGTTGTCCGACGGCGTCGGCGAACGCGCGAACGCGCATCTCGTCGACTTGGAACCGGACGGGCGGGTACGTGCTGCCCTCGACGTCGGGGCTCACCACCACGACCCCACCAGACGTTCAGCCGACACGCTTGTGGGGCGCACGGCCGTCTCCCGGCCGGCCGATTCACACGGCGTCGACACACTGCGAACGTATCGACCGTGCGGGAGCACAGCAAGTCGGCGGCGTTGCGCGAGAACGATCGCGCGAGCTTCCGTGACTCGGGACCACGGGGGCCTTACGATCGAGGAGCCCATGGCCGGTAACGGGAACGGATCCGGGACCGGGAACGGGAAGGCCGACGGGGCTGCCCGCAAACCCATCACGGTCCTCATCGTCGACGACGAGCG
>JBKPRY010000227.1:0-9207 GCA_046734755.1 Actinomycetota bacterium
CTCGACGTCGACGAGCTGAAGGCGTTCGCCACGCGGTTGCTCGTCGAGCGACCGCGCACCCGAGCCGAGCTCATCCCGTTCCTTTTCGAACGCTGGCCCGACCACGATGCCGCCCAGCTCTCGTACGCGGCGATGTACCTCCTGCCGCTGGTGCAGGTGACCCCGCGCGGGATCTGGGGCCGGACGGGACGCTCCGCGTTCACGACCGTGGAGCACTGGCTCGGCCATCCGCTCGACGCCGAGACCGCCCCGGGCGAGATGGTGCTGCGGTACCTCGCCGCGTTCGGCCCGGCGACGCCCGCCGACGCGCGCTCGTGGTCCGGGCTCCCGGGCATGCGCGAGGTGTTCGAACGCCTCCGGCCCCGGCTGCGCACCTTCCGCGACGAGCGCGGACGAGAGCTGTTCGACATCCCTGGCGCTCCGCTCCCCGATCCGGACACGCCGGCACCCGTCCGCTTCCTGCCCGAGTACGACAACGTGCAGCTCGGCCACGACGATCGCGGCCGCATCGTCGCGCCAAGCGTGAAGGGATGGGCCGAGGTCGGGTGGGGATCGGTCCTGGTCGACGGGTTCGGCGCTGCACGCTGGAGGGCGGAACTGGATGGGGACCGCGCGACGCTGTGGGTCCAGCCCTTCTCGAAGATCGCTCGGACCGACCGCGCCGAGATCTCCGTGGAGGGCGAACGGCTCGTGGCGTTCCTCGCGCCGGACGCGGGCCGCCGCAACGTGCGGTTCCGAACCCTCCGCGGGGCTGCCCCGTCGCGATGAGACGCGTCGGCGTTCGGGAGCGCCGGGCGCGGCTCGGCGCGCGTCACGGCCTGGCGACGCACGCCTCGACCGTCGAGGACGGCGCGGGGGCCGTCGTCGGCCTGCACTCGAGCGATCCCGCGACGGTCTTCCTCTCGTCGTGGGCAAGGGTGGACAACTTCGAATCCGCCGATCTCGGCGACGCGCTGTATCGCCGCCGCTCGCTCGTCCGGATGCTCGGGATGCGCCGGACGCTGTTCGTCGTGCCCGTCGAGCTCGCACCGGTGATGCACGAGGCCTGCACGAAGGCGCTGATCCCCGCCCAACGCGCGCGCCTCGTCCGGATGCTCGAACAGCAGAGCGTGGCCCCGTCCGGCCGCGGGGAAGCCTGGCTCGAGAATGTCGCCGCCAAGACGCTGGCCGCGCTTGCCGCGCGAGGCGAGGCCTCGGCGCGCGAGCTGACGGTCGACGTCCCGCAGCTCGGCGCGAAGCTCTCCTTCGGGGAGGGCAAGAGCTGGGCCGGCATGATGGGCGTGTCGACCCGGGTGCTGTTCCTGCTGGCGACGGAGGGCCTGATCGTCCGCACGCGTCCGCTCGGCGCGTGGACGTCGGGTCAGTACCGCTGGGCGCCGACCGAGCACTGGCTCGGTGCTCCGCTTCGCGAGATCGACCACATCGAGGCGTGCTCCGAGCTCCTCGGTCGCTGGCTCCGTTCGTTCGGGCCGGCGACGATGACGGACATCCGGTGGTGGACGGGGTGGACCGCGGCGCTCGCGAAGACGACCCTGGGAGCCGTCGACGCGGCCGAGGTCCGACTGGCCGAGGGCACCGGCTACGTGCTCCCCGACGATGTCGAACGCGCGCACGACGCCGACCCGTGGGTGGCGCTGCTCCCCGGGCTCGACCCGACCGCCATGGGGTGGAAGGACCGCGGGTGGTACCTCGGAGACCACGCGTCCGATCTGTTCGACCGCAACGGGAACGCGGGCCCGACCGTGTGGGCGAACGGCCGGGTCGTCGGCGCGTGGGCGCAGACCGAAGAGGGTGCGGTCGTGGTCGAGCTCTTCGCTCGGCTCGACGCCGCGACCCGCACGCGCCTGGACGCCGAACGGGGGCGGCTCGCGGCCTGGCTCGGGGGCGTTCGGATCCGGCCGCGATTCGGGACACCGCTCGGCAAGGAGCTCGCGATGCGTTCGCGCGACAGATCTTCTCGGCGGCGCTAGGCGATCTCGGCTCGCCCACCCTTCCTTGCCGCAACCCTGGTGGGACGCGCAGGATGGTCGGCATGCCGATCGCCACGGGCGAGATGCGGCTCCGCGGCGTGATCGAGGACGACCTCCTGATCTTCTTCGAGCATCAGCGCGACCCGGTGGCCAACCGGATGGCCGCCTTCACGCCGAGGGAGCGCGAGGCGTTCATGACGCACTGGGATTCGATCCTGCGCGACCCGAGCGTCGTCGTCAGGACGATCGAGCTCGATGGCGACGTGGCCGGAAACGTCGTCCTCTTCGGGTTCGAGGGGCGGCGCGAGGTGGGCTACTGGATCGGGCGGGAGTTCTGGGGGCGGGGCCTCGCCACGCGCGCGCTCTCGGCGTTCCTGCACGAGGTCGAGGAACGGCCGATCTACGCGGGGGTTGCGGAGACCAACGTGGCCTCGATCCGGGTGCTCCACAAGTGCGGCTTCACGGCCGTGCGGACCGGCGACGACGAGCGCGACGGCGAGGTCCTGCTGCGGCTCGGATGAATGCCGGACTCGACCTCATGATCCCGTCGGAGAGGCGTCGAACCTCGTCCCGGGCGGGAACGACAGCGTGAACCGCTCCGCCAACACGCCGATCAGCTCGTCGTCGCGCACCACGCCCTCGGTCTCGCCCGTGGGAGTCTCCTCGATCAGCTTGCGATCCCGCAGGATCAACGAGCGCTCCGGCGAGCAGAGCTGCACAGTGAGCGTTCGGATGAACGGTGAGCTCGGGTGGGTGGAGGTGAAGTGGTTGGCCATCTCGTAGTCCGCCGGAAACTGCGGTTCGAACGTGAACGCGTACAGGTCGATCCACCCGCGTGGCCGGAGTGTCTGGACCACGCGAGCGCCGTCGTCGTCGAGCAGCCGGAACCTCCAGCCGAATTGGTCGACCACGGGGCCGGGTCCCATCGGCAACGAGCGCAGGATCGAGCCGCCGCCGAACCCGACGTCGGCGAGTCTCTCCTCGCCTTCCGCCCGAACCAGCAGCACCATATGGGTTCGAGGCCTCACCTTTCGAGCGCCGAGGCGGACCCGCGCGCCGAGGCGCGTGACGCCGAACCCCACGGCCTCGAGCGCGGCGGCGATCAGCGTGTTGTGTTCGAAGCAGTAGCCGCCGCGCCGGTCGCGGACGAGCTTGTCCTGCAGGCTCGGGAGGTCGAGACGGATCGGCCGCCCCATCAGGATGTCGAGGTTCTCGAACGGGATCGTCGTCGCGTGCGCGAGGTGGATCGCGTCCAGGACCTCGAGGGTCGGCTCGACCGGTCCCTCGAATCCGATCCGTTCGAGGTAGGCGGGCAGATCGAACGCCATCGTCCTTACAGCCGCAGGGCCTGCGGCCTCGACATCAGCACCTCGGGGTCGTCCCAGTCGACCCCTTCGACGTCGATGTAGAGCTCGATCTCGTTCCCGTCGGGATCGGCCAGGTACAGGCTGTGCGTCATGCCGTGATCGGCGGTCCCCATCAGCGGCACGCCGGCTTCCTGCAACCTCGCCAGCGCGGCTCGGAGCTCGTCGTCCGTGTCTCCCACCTTGAGTCCGAAGTGATACAGGCCCACCCGACGCCCGGCCGGGATCGGAGCCGCGTCCGCGCCGACCTCGATCAGGAGCAGCTCGTGATGCGTGCGGCCGCCAGAGAACATCGCCGCCGGGAACGGCAGGCCGTCGCCCGGACCCACCTGACGCCACCCGAGGACGTCCCGGTAGAACCGCCCGGAACGCTCGAGGTCCCGCACGTAGAGCACGAGGTGCCCGAGCTCCTTCACGCCTCCTGGTTGCTGGTCCGTTTCCGCCATCACGCCCTCCGATCCTGTCGGCGTCCTCCGCAACCCCGCGTGTCCGCCGGGTATGCCCGCGGCGCTGCCGGCGCCGTCACGCCGCGATCCGGGACACCGTCCCGGCCAAGGACAGCACATACAGCTCGCCGCGCGCATCCTCCCCGAAGGACGCGAGGGCATCGACCCGCGGCCCCAGCATCCGAGCCTCCGTCGCCCGGCCGTTCCGCGGGACGAACGCCTCCAGTCGGCCGCGGCAGTAGTCGGCGAACACGTAGGCGCCCGCCAGCGCCGGGATCAGCGCGCCGCGATAGACGTAGCCGCCGGTGACGGCGCACGAGCCGTCGCCGTTCGCGTACTCGAACACCGGGGGGACCGAGCCGGGGGGAGGACGGCCCTCGAACGGGTGCGTCCCTTCCAGCCGGTCCCATCCGAAGTTCGACCCGCCATCCGAGCCCGCGGGCTCGAGATCGATCTCCTCCCACGCGTTCTGCCCGACGTCGCCGATCCACAGGTCACCGGTCGTCGCGTCGAACGAGAAGCGCCACGGGTTCCGCAGGCCGTAGGCCCAGATCTCCGGGCGCGTACCGGCCCTGCCGACGAACGGGTTGTCCGGGGGGATCGCGTACGGCTCGCCCCCCGAGGGTCTGGGCGAGATCCGCAGCAGCTTGCCCAGCAGCGTCGAGAGCGACTGCGCGTTCCCCATCGGGTCGCCGGCGCTCCCGCCGTCTCCGAGCGCGACATACAGGTACCCGTCCGGCCCGAACGCGAGCGCACCCCCGTTGTGGTTCGAGAACGGCTGCTCGACGAAGAGCACGAGGCGCTCGCTCGCCGGATCGGCGCCGTCGTCGTCGAACGCGAACTCCGCCACGTGCGTGTCGCCCTCGGTGTCCGTGAAGTCCACGTAGAGATACCGGCCGTCCGGCGAGAACGCGAGACCCAGGAGGCCTTGCTCGCTCCCGAGCGACACGCGGTCCGTCAGGTCGAGGACGACCCTCGGATCCGAACCCGGGGAGAGGGCGACGACCCGCCCGACCTTCTCGGCCACGTACAGCGCATCATCGCCGGCCCGCACGGCCATCCCGAGCGGCTGCTCGAGCTCGGCCACCGGCACGAGCCGGATCCGCGCGTCCCTGAGATGGGGCTCGCCCGGTGCCGAACCGGACGTCGAGCCCCCACCGCCGGGTGAGGTCGACCCGATCGTCGACGGGGCTACGCCCTCCCGCGAACACGCGGTGGCGAGCACGAGGAGGACGACGAGCGTGAGCCCTCGGCCGCGAGAACGCGTCACGAGATCGACGCTACCGACCCTCCACCGAACGTATGCGCGGCGAACGCCGCCGGCGCAGGACGATAAAGGCCAACCCCCCGGCCACGATCGCGGCGGCCGCGATCACGGCCCACCCGCCGCCGGCCTCCGACGGCCCGCTGTCGACGGCGGAGGTGTTCTCCAGCCCGAGGTCGGAGGCGTCGACCTTCGTCACGGGGCCGTCCGCGGTCGACGTGCCGATCGCGCCGCCGACGCCGTCACCCACCACCACGGCGCCGACCATCCCGAGGTGATACGTGCACACGTACGGATACACGCCCGGCTCGGAGAACCGATACGTGACCGACTTCTTCTTGAATCCCGCGTAGTCGCCCCAGGTCGCGTTCGCGCCCAGGACCGAATGCGGGAACGGGTCGACGTTGGTGAACGTCACGGTCTCGCCCGTCGACACGCGCAGGATCGTCGGAGAGAAGCAGAAGTCCCGGATGTCGACGCCGGTCCCCTTCGCGTCCGTCACGGGCCGGCCGCACCCGCCTCCGCCGCTCGCCGCCGCGAGACCCTGTCCGAGGACGGGGACGAGTACCAGCGTCCCGAGCGCCACGACCCCGGCCGCCGCCGATATCCTCCTTCGTCGGCTTCGTGGCCACCGCCTGACTCCTGGCCGCATCCGGGGCCTCCTCTCACTCGTTCCCCCTGACACGACCGGCCGGAACCGCGACGGGTTCCCGCTGCTCCTCCGCCCAGGTCGGATCCGGCCCGGAGCGCGATGTGTCGGAAACCATCACGCCGGCGACCCGGGGGCCGGGTCGCCGGCGTGCGGTGGATGGATGCGGGGTCAGCGCTCGGACTGGACGGGCGCGCGGTCGTCGACCCGGACGACGGGGACGTCTTTGTCCTCGCCGGGACGCCGTTCCCGGAGCTCGGCGTTCTCGTGTTCGAGCTCGGACATCCGGCGCTTCGTGCTCCGCCGGCGGCCGCGGCTCCCACGCAGGAGCCCGGCGCCCAGGACGCAGAGCGCGATCGCGACCGCGCCGAGCACGGCCCCGGCGATCACCAACTCGACCTGGGTGGCCGTGAACGAACCGCCGAACAGCGAGAAGGTCACCTCGTTCGCAGCAGAGGACCAGTTCTCCACGGCGAAGTCGACAACCAGTCCGGCCGCCGCGAGCCCCAGCAGGATGAGCACGATGCCCATCGGTCACCTCCCGTCTCGGGAAAGGTGTCTGTACCCATCGGGGGCTGGGCTCATGCCCCTCCTTCTGCGTCCCGCCCGGGACGAAGAGGGCGCGATTGCCTAGGCTGCACGCTGAGATGGCCACGGAGCCCACGCCCCAGGAGGAATGGGCCGCGTTCCTGAGCGGGACCCACGCGCACCTACAGGACAAGAGCCCGCTCCGCTTCATCCCATCCTCGCCCAGGTGCAGGCTCTGCTCCGCGCCGTTCGGCCGCCCGGGGGCGTTCGTACTCCGTCGCTACGGTTTCACGCCCTGGGAGAAGAACCCGAAGATCTGCGGCCGGTGCTTCACGGGGTTCGAGACCGTCGCGAAGATGTGCCCCACGGCTGCCGACGACGGGGAGGTCCGTGGCGGCGAGGTGGAGTTGTCGATGCTCTTCGCGGACGTCCGCGGCTCGAGCAAGCTGGCCAGGCAGATGCCCAACCTGGAGTTCACCCGGCTCATGAACCGCTTCTACAAGGTGTCGAAGGACGTCTTGTTCGAGGCCGACGCGATCATCGAGAAGTTCGTGGGCGACGAGGTCGTGGCCCTGTTCCTCCCGCTCATGACCGGTCCGGATCATGCCCGGCGCGCCATCGAATCCGCCGAGGCGCTGCTGGCCGCGACCGGTCACGCGGAGGGTGAGCCCTGGGTGCCGCTGGGCGCCGGCGTGCACACCGGGGTCGCCTTCGTCGGCATCGTGGGGACCAAGGGGTCGAGCGACTTCACCGCGCTCGGCGACCCCGTCAACATCGCGGCGCACCTCGCGTCGAACGCGGGCGCCGGCGAGATCCTGGTGAGCGACGCGACGGCCGCCGCCGCGGAGATGTCCGACCCCCACCTCGAGCGGCGGCACGTCTCGCTCAAGGGTCACCCGCTCGACGCGCTGGTGGTGCGGGTCGGCGCATCCGCCCGGGACGAGTCGGTCGGCTGACGGGTGCCAGCTTCGCGGTCGTGGGCTCGATGCGCGATGCGGCCCGGCCCGTGAGATGAGCGCGATCCAGCGAACGCTGAAGATCAGGCCGGACGAGACGCGGCTCGTCCTGTCGATGAGCGCCTTGTCGTTCGTCGGCATGGCCGGCCTCGCCGTCGGGCAGAGCGGCGCGAACGCGCTCTTCTTCGATCGGATCGGCACCGACGCGCTTCCGCTGATGTACCTGGCCCAGGGCGCCACCGCGTTCGTGTTCATGATGGGCCTGGCTGCGCTGCTCGGGCGTGTCGACCGTCGGCGTGCCTACCTGGCGATCCCGGCCGGCCTGGGCGCCGTCGTCCTGGTCGAACGGATCGCGCTGCTCACCGACGGACGGTGGATCTTCCCGGTCCTGTGGCTGACCGTGGCGCTCGCGGTGCTGCTGCAGAACGTCTTCGTCTGGGGCACGGCCGGGGTGGTCACCGACACCCGTCGCGCGAAGCGCTTGTTCCCTCTGATCGCGGCCGGGGAGATCCTCGGCTCGGTAGCCGGCGGCCTGATGACGGATCCGCTCGTGGGCCTGATCGGCACGGAGAACCTGCTCCTGGTCTGGGCGGCCGCGCTCGCCGTCTCGTTCGCCCTGTGCCGTGTGGTCCTGTCCTCGGCCGGGACGCTCGCACAACCCCGGGTCCGCAGGGCCAGGCGCCGCGAGGTGTCGCCGTGGCGAGACCTCACCGTCGCGTTCGGGTACGTGCGGCGCTCGCGCCTGCTCGTGTGGATGACGCTCGCCGCCGTCCTGTTCTCGGTCCTGTTCTTCTCCCTGTACCTGCCGTGGGCGACCGCCGCGACCGATCGGTTCCCGGACGCGGGCGACCTGGCGGGGTTCTTCGGTCTGTTCTGGGCCGCGATGACCGGCGCCGCGTTCCTCGTGTCGGTGCTCGTGACCAATCGGCTCTTCGGCCGGTTCGGCATCGCGTCGATGATGCTCGTGCTCCCACTGTTGTACGTCGGGTCGTTCGGCATCCTGCTCGCCAGTGCGGGGTTCGTGACGCTCGTGATCCTGCGATTCGTCGACGGGGTCTGGCTGCAGGGCGTCGCCTCCCCGGCCTGGGAGACACTGACGAACGTCGTGCCCGACGCGCGACGCGATCAGGTGCGGACGTTCCTGAACGGGGGACCCGCGCAGGCCGGGACCGCGATCGCGGGGATCATCGCGCTGGTCGGCCAGGACGTGCTGACCCCCCGGCAGTTCGCCGCGATCGGGCTCGCGACCGCCGCGATCACGGTGTTCGTCACGTGGCGCGTACGCGCGTCGTACGCGTCCGCGCTCGTCGCGGCGTTGCGCGAGGGGCGGCCCGAGGTGTTCCCCGACATCGCGGTGGCGGGTGTCCCGTTCGCGTTCGCACCCGACGCGCAGACGCTCGACAGCCTGCTCGTAGCCATCGACGACGAGCAGCCCATCGTCCGGCGGCTCTCGGTCCAGTTGCTCGCCGATGTCGACGACCCTCGGGCCACGGCGGCGCTCGAACGCGTCCTTCGCGACGACGACCCTTCCGTCCGCGCGCAGGCCCTCGATGGGCTCGCGGCCGTCCCCGGGCGGATCGAGGCCGAAGCGTTCCTGTCGCTGCTCGACGACCCCGATCCGGAGGTGGCCGCCTCCGCGGCGTCGGCCGTCTCGACGGGTCCTTACACCGCCGCCGCCGCTCGCGTGCTGCTCCGGTTGGCCGCCGACGCCGACCCCTCCGTCCGATCGACCGCGCTCCGGCGCCTCACGGCGGTGCCGGCCGACGCGGCGGCGGGGCTCGCGGCACCCGCGCTCGACGACCGGGACGCGGGGGTTCGGTCCGCCGCGCTGACGACCCTGGCCGCGGTACGACCCGACGAGGCCCTGGGGCCGGCGATCCGCGGTTTCGACGACCCAAGCCCGAGGGTTCGTGAGGCGGCGGTGGCCGCCGCGGTGCAGCTCGGCGGCCGTTCGGTGGACGCGGCGCTCGACGCCCTGGCTCGCCCGGCCGCGCGTGACGCCGCGCTCCGGGCGCTGGCGCGCCTGGACC
>JBKPRY010000228.1:0-3130 GCA_046734755.1 Actinomycetota bacterium
CAGCACGTCCGGCGCGCCGAGCACCCAGGTTCCCCTGGTCCCGAAGTCGGCGCCGCTCCACTTTCGGGCGGACGAGAACGGTACGGTCCTCGCCGCGAGCCAGCCCTCCTCTGGGTCGGGGAAGCTCTCGCGGATCGCGAGGAGGGTGGCGTTCGGATGGGGTTCGGCGGCCGCGAGCGCGGCGAGCGCCTCGCGGTGCGACCCGTCCTCGGCGAGGAGCTCGACCTTGTCGACGACGAGTCGGCCCTCGGTGAGCGTGCCGGTCTTGTCGATGCACAGGACGTCGACCCGCGCGAGCACCTCGACCGCCGGCAGCTCCTGCACGAGCACCCGGCGTTGGGCGAGGCGGACGACGCCGACCGCGAACGCGACGCTGGTGAGCAGGACCAGACCCTCCGGCACCATCGCGACCGTCCCGGCGACCGAGCCCCGCAGCGCGTCGGGCACGCTCTGGTTGGAACGGAACTGGCTGACGAAGAGCAGCGCCGCGGTCGGGATCAGTAGCCACGTCACGATCCGCAGGATCTGGTCGATCCCGGATCGCAGCTCCGAACGCGTCAGGCTGAAGCGTCGCCCCTGCTCGGCGAGCTGCGCCGCGTAGGCCCGCGCGCCCACGCGCGTGGCTCGGAACCGTCCGCTGCCAGCCGAGACGAACGACCCCGACAGCACCTCGTGCCCCCGTTCCTTGACCACGGGCTCGGCCTCGCCGGTCAGGAGGGACTCGTCGACCTCGAGCGCGGAGGCCTCGAGCACCTCGCCGTCGACGACGACCTGGTCGCCCGGTTGCAGCTCGAGCACGTCGTCGAGGACGACCTCGGTGAGCGGCGCCTCGCGGAGGTCGCCGTCGCGGACGAGCCGGACGTGCGGTGACGTCAGCACCGCCAGCGAGTCCAGCGTCCGCTTTGCGCGCAGCTCCTGGTAGATCCCGATGCCGGCGTTGGCGACCAGCACGAACCCGAACAGGGCGTCCTGGATCGGGCCGACGATCAGGATCACGACCAGGAGCGAGCCGAGCAGCGCGTTGAACCGCGTGACGATGTTGGCTCGGACGATCTGCCCGACCGTCCGCGTGGGCACCGCCGGCACGTCGTTGACCTGGCCGTGCGCGACGCGCTCGGCGACCTCCTGCGCGGTCAGGCCCTCGCCGGCGGGCACGCTCGGGGCTACCGGTCGCCCGGTGTGTCTCGCTCGATCGCCCACCACTCGTCGAGAAGACGATAGCCCTCGTCCTCGGTGATCGGCCCGCGCTCCAGACGCAGCTCCATCAGGTGGTCGAGCGCGCGCCCGACCTCGGGCCCGGGCGGGATCCCGAGGTGCTCCATCACCTGGGTGCCGTCCAGCGGCGGGCGCATCGCGTCGAGGTTCTCCTCCTCCGCCAGGCGCGCGATCCGCTCCTCGAGGTCGTCCTGCAGCGCCTCGAGCTTCTTCGCCTTGAACCGGTTCTGCGTCGTGCAGTCGGCGCGCGTGAGCTGGTTCAGCTCGTCGAGCAGCGCCCCGGCGTCACGCACGTACCGGCGGACCGCGCTGTCGCTCCACTCGGTGTAGCCGTGGAATCGCAAGTGCAACTCGACGAGACGGGCGACGTCGTCCACCACGTGTGCCGGGTACCGCAGCGCCTGGAGTCGTTCACGCGCCATGCGCGCCCCGACGACCTCGTGATGGTGGAAGGAGACGCCCTCGGGCGTGATCGCGCGGGTCCTCGGCTTGCCGATGTCGTGGAGCAGCGCCGCGAGTCGGAGCGTCGGATCCTCGGTCGCCTCGGTCTTCTCGACGACCGCGAACGTGTGATGCAGCACATCCTTGTGCTTGTGCACGGGGTCCTGCTCGAGCTGTAGCGCCGCCAGCTCCGGCAGGAACTCCTGGGCCAGGCCGGTGGCGACCACCAGCTCGAGCCCGCGCGAGGGCGCCCCGGCCAGCAGGAGCTTCGTGAGCTCCTCGTTGATACGCTCCGCGGACACGATCTCCAGCCGGTCGTGCATCTGCTCGATCGCCCGCACCACGCGCGGGGCGGGGACGAGCTCGAGTTGCGCCGAGAACCTCGCGGCACGGAGCATGCGCAGTGGGTCGTCGGAGAACGCGATCTCGGGATCGAGCGGCGTGTCGAGGCGTTTGGCCGCGAGATCCTTCACGCCGGCGAACGGATCAACGAACTCTCCTTCGGGTAGACGGATCGCCATCGCGTTCACGGTGAAGTCGCGTCGCGAGAGGTCGGTCCGCAGGTCCTTGCCGAACGTGACCGCCGGCTTGCGGTGCTCCTCCGCGTAGACCTCCTCGCGGAACGTCGTGATCTCCAGGACCTGATCCGCCTTGCGGGCGCCCACCGTGCCGAACCTCACGCCGACCAGGTACACGCGCTCGGCCCACGTGCGCAGAACCTTCGTGGTCTCCCGCGGGAGGGCGTCGGTCGCGAAGTCGAGGTCGGCCCCGAGCTCCCGACCCAGCAGCAGGTCCCGGACCACGCCACCCACGAGGTAGAGCTCATGACCCGCAAGGCGGAAGCGCTCGCCGAGCTCGGTGGCGATCGGGGGGATCTCGAGACGCGCGCCGCCGTTCGGACGCGACCGGTCGGCCATGACGGGCTCAGGATACCCCCGGGTCCTGCGCCGCCTGCGCTACGGTCCGGTCGTGCGCCCCGCCGAGTGGCTCGGGTTCTTCTGGACGTTGCCGAACACCCTGCTCGGACTCCTGCTCGGCGGGCTCACCTTCCAGGCTCCGCGCGCGCACGGCGGCGCTATCGTGTTCGACCGCGTCCCGAGGGGCCTGACTCGGCTCCTGCGCTCGATGCATCGCACTGCGATGACCGTCGGCTTCGTGATCGTCGCGGCGGTCCCGGTCGAGGACCGGCTCCTGGTCCACGAACGCCACCACATCCGCCAGTACATGGAGTGGGGGCCGTTCTTCATCCCGATCTACCTGCTGCTGGCCATCCCCTACGGCTACCGCCGGCACCCCATGGAGCGCGCGGCTCGCCGAGCGGCGGGCGAGGAATCGTGAGACGCGATGAGCGGTCAGCTCCGGCTGAGCGTCCCGCGGAGCGCGAGCACGAAGTCGTGCGGGGTCGTCGAGATGTACCGCGCGTCCTCCTCGCTCACCAGACCGCCTTCGACGAGGCCCACGAGAGCGTGGTCGA
>JBKPRY010000229.1:0-1156 GCA_046734755.1 Actinomycetota bacterium
GACATAGGGGGATCTGTCATGAAGGGTAGAGGGCTCGTCGTGTTCCTCGCGTTGATCCTGGCGACGCTGGCGACCGCAGGGGTGTTCATGTACTCCCGCGGCGTCCAGGAAGAGGCCAAGACCGGTGGAACGATGGTGCAGGTCATCGTCAGCAAGGTTGACCTCCCGGCCAGGACCGACCTGGACCAGATGATCAAGGACGACCAGTTCAGGGTCATCCAGGTCCCGGAGGGCGTGGTCGTCGACGGCGCCATCACCTCGCTCGACCAGCTGGCGGGGAAGAGCAACAGCGTGGCGATCCTTGCCGGCGAGCAGATCCCGGCCGCCCGCATCTCAGGAAACGTTCCGGGTGGTGCCCTGGCCATCCCGAAGGGCATGGAGGCGATCACCGTGTCGCTGGATGCCTCACGGGGGGTCGCGGGTGCGATCAACTCCGGCGACCAGGTGGTGATCTACGGCACCTACACGGACTTCACCGACATCGACACCGGGGAGAAGCTCCCGACCACGACCACCGTCTTGGTGCCGACGGCCGAGCTGTTGGCGGTGTTCCGTCCGGTCTCGACAACCACCTTCGGCGGCGGCGACGAGACGCAGTCGCCCAGCGAGCAGCTTCCCGGCTCGCTTGCGGTCACCGTTGCACTCTCGCCCGAGGACACGCAGAAGTTCGTCTTCACCATGGAGACCGGTCGCGTGTGGTTCGGCCTCCTGCCGCCGGACGAGAATGGCCAGCCCTTGCAGCCGATCTCCTTCGCCCAGGTCGTGAAGTGATCCAGCAACAAGTCATCGCGGTGGGGACGCCCCAGTCGTTCCGGGCGGCGCTCGCTCGGTCGCTCGAGGTCGAGGACGACGCGGTCGGCTGGGTGCAGAGCGTCGTCGCGGCGGAGGAGATCCTCGTGGACGACAGCGATCACTCCGCCCACGTCCTCGTCGTGTCCCCTGAGGTGAGGGAGCCCGACGCGCTCGGCCTGGCGGAATTCGTGGGCCGGGTCGCCCCGATGACCGCGGTCATCGTCGTGCGGGACAAGTCCGGGAACGGACTGCTTCCCGCCGCGATGCGAGCCGGGATCCGGGACGTGGTGGACCTGACCCGCGGGAGCGAGGAGCTTCGCGATGCCGTGGAGCGGGCCATCCTGTGGGCCGAGAACGTCAGTAC
>JBKPRY010000230.1:0-5141 GCA_046734755.1 Actinomycetota bacterium
CAGGTGCCGGAACCGGCGGAACAGGCGTCGCCCTTCGCGCAGCTTGCTCCAGCCGGTCGCGTACATGTTCGGCGGCTCCTCCAGGAAGAACGGCTGGAGCGAGCGGGCGAGCTCGTGCAGCCGTTCGGTCACGCGGCCGAAGGCGTCCGCGTCGTGGGCCGAGATCCGCCGGATCTCCTCCTCCGTGCGTTCGTGCGTCGACCACCACGGCAGCACCCGGGCGTCCTCGAACACGACCTGGAGCCCGGGCTCGCAGGCGACCATCCGCAGCCCGCGTTCGGCCAGGCCGAGGTCGGCGACGATCTCGGGGCGCAGCATGCTCGCGATGTAGGAGGTCGTCGAGGCGCGAACGCCCGGCGCGATCTCCTCGGTCACGCAGGCGCCGCCGACGATCTCGCGGCGCTCGAGCACGATCGTCCGCAGGCCGGCGCGCGCGAGGTAGAACGCGGCGGTCAGCCCGTTGTGGCCTCCGCCCACGATCGCGACGTCGTATCTCAAGCGTTCAGGTCGTCGAGGGCACCACATCGCCGCGCCGGGCGGTCGCCAGGTGGCATGCGGCGAGGTGTCCGGGCCGGAGCTCGATCAGCCCGAGGTCTTCGCCGCGGCACCGGGGTTCGACGCCGGCACGTCCCGCCGCGCCCGTGACCACCTCGGGACACCTGGGATGGAAGCGGCAGCCCTCGGGGATGCGGGTCGGATCGGGCGCCTCGCCGGACAGGATCGGCCGCGCGAGGCCACCGGCTTCGGGGACCACCTCAAGCAGCGCCTTGGTGTACGGGTGCAGGGGCTTGGTGAGGACGTCCTCGGCGGGGCCGATCTCGACGATCCGGCCGAGGTACATGACCGCCACCCGATCGGCGATCGTCCAGGCGAGGCCGAGGTCGTGCGTCACGACCAGCATCGCGATCCCGAAGTCGTCCCGAAGTCCGAGCAGCAGCTTGAGGATCTCGCCGCGGACCGAGGCATCGAGGCTCGAGACCGGCTCGTCGGCGACGATGATCTCGGGGTCGAGCACGAGCGCACCGGCGATCACGACCCGCTGGCGCTGCCCGCCCGAGAGCTCGTGCGGATAGACGAGGTAGAACCGCTCCGGCGGCCGGAGGCCGGAACGTGCCAGCGCCCGAGCGACGAGCTTCTCCTCGGTCAGCCCGTCCTGGTCGGTGATCCCGTGGATCCGCAGTCCCTCGGCGACCGACTCGTAGATCGTCTGCCGCGGGTTCAAGGCCGCCGTCGGATCCTGGAACACGATCTGCACGCGTCGTCGGTATTCATGGAGGAGCTTCGTGCTCTTGCCCAAGGGCTCACCCTCGAAGCGGATCTCGCCCTGCTTCGGTCGTTCGAGTCCCATGATCGTGCGCGCCAGCGTCGTCTTCCCGCACCCGGACTCGCCCGCCAGCGCGAGCACCTCGCCGCGCCGAAGCATCAGGTCGACACCGTCGACCGCGCGCGAGATGGCCGCCTTCTTGCCCGCCACGCCGGCGCCGAGGCCGACACGGCCCTCGAAGGACACGTGGAGGCCGTGAACCTCGAGGACCGCATCCTCCTCCCCGGACGGAGGGGCGTGGTCGAGGGTGGCCCCGCTCATGTCGAGACCCGTGCCTTGTCCCTCACGAGCAGGCACGCGGCCTTTCGTCCGTCTCCGGCCTCGTACAGGTCGGGGATGACGCTGGGGCATTCGTCGAACGCGACGGGGCAGCGCGGGTGGAACGAACAGCCCGAAGGGATCGAATCCGGTTGTGGCGGATCCCCGCCCAACCCGGACGGCGCCCTGCGGAAGCGGAAGTCCCCGATCGACGGGAAAGCGGCGGCGAGCGCTTTGGTGTACGGATGCGCCGGCTTCGCGAACACCGGCGCCGACGGGCCTTCCTCGACGATCCTGCCGGCGTACATGATCGCAAGGCGATCGCAGACCTCCACCAGCACGGACAGGTCGTGGGTGATGAACAGCATCGCCAGGCCCATCTCGTGCTGGAGCTCGTTCAGCAGGGTGAGGACCTGTGCCTGCACCATCACGTCGAGCGCCGTGGTGGGTTCGTCGGCGATGATGAGGGTCGGGGTGCATGCGAGCGCCATCGCGATCATCACCCGCTGCTTCTGACCGCCCGAAAGCTCGTGCGGGTAGTCGCGCGCACGCCTCGGGGGCAACCCGACCTTCTCGAGCAGGTCCCCGGCCCGCACCAGCGCCTCTCGTTGGGCCGAGAGCCGGTGGAGCACGATCGCCTCTGCGAGTTGGTCCCCGATCCGTTGCACGGGGTTGAGGGCATGCATGGCGCCCTGGAACACCACGGCTGCGCCCGTCCATCGGACCGCGCGAAGGCGACCGGCTTTCATCGTGAGCACGTCCTCGCCGTTCAGGAGCACCTGTCCGGTCGTCGTCGCTCCGAGAGGAAGCAGGCGAAGGATCGCGTTGACGATCGTCGACTTGCCGCATCCCGACTCGCCTGCCAGGCCGAGGACCTCGCCCTTCTCGATGTCGAACGAGACGCCGCGCACGGCCGGGATCGGCCCCGCCTGCGTGGCGTACGTCACCTCGAGGTCGCGGACCGAGAGGACGCTCATCGCGCCCGCAGCTTGGGGTTGAGGATCTCGTCCATGGCGAACCCGCACAGCGTGAACGCGAGCACGACGAACACGATGGCCAGTCCCGGCGGCACGATCCACCACCACTGTCCCGTGTACGCGGCCCCAGAACCGAAGGCGTTCTGCAGCGTCGTCCCCCAGGAGACGGAGAGCGGGTCGCCCAGTCCGAGGAACGCGAGGGTGCTCTCGGACAGGATCGCGATCGCCACCGTCAGGATCGTGTTCGCGAAGATCAGAGGGCCGACGTTCGGCAGGATGTGGCGCGTGTTGAGGTGCCACCCGCTCGCCCCGAGCGCGCGCGATCGCTCCACGTAGGGCCTCGTCTTCACCGACAGCACCTGCGCGCGGACGATGCGGGCCGTGGACGGCCACGACGTGATCCCGATCACGATGGTGATGACGCCCAGGGAGGGGCTCAGCACCGAAGCAAGGACGATGGCCAGCGGCAGGAACGGGATCACGAGGAACCAGTCGGTCAGGCGCATCAGGACGCTCTCGGACACGCCGCCGCGGTACCCGGCGACGATCCCGATGAAGGACCCGATCGTCATCGAGATCGCGGTCGCGAGCAGCCCGACCGTGAGCGAGACGCGGGAGCCCCAGATCGTCAGGGTCAGGACCGAACGACCGAAGTTGTCGGTTCCGAGCGGATACTTCAGCGACGGGGGCGAGAAGGGGATTCCGTTGCAGGGGCAGGTCGCCTTCAGGCCCTCCTTGCTGGCGAGCAGCGGCGCGAAGATCGCCACCAGGACGAACAGGATCAGCACGGCCAGGCCGATCATGCCGAGCGTGTTCTTCCGGTAGGTCCTCCAGATCCTCCCGGCCGAGACGCGACGCCTGGTCCAGGCGATCTGACGGGGGTTCCGAGGGATCTCGGGCGGCGGTCCCGGCTCGAGCTCGGCTCCTGTGGGTGGGCCCGCTTCGTAGGTGGGCAGGGCTTCGGGCGGGCGCATCAGCCGGCCCTCACCCTGGGGTCGAGCCGCGCGTACAGGAGGTCGGCGATGAGGTTGGCGATGATCACGGCGGCCGAGAACAGCAGGAACAGCCCCTGCAGCAGCGGGAAGTCCTTCGAGTCGATCGCCTGCACGGTGAGCAGGCCCAGCCCCGGATAGGAGAACACGTACTCGACCGTGATCGCGCCGCCGAAGATGAACCCCAGCGAGAGCAGCACGACCGTGAACGTCGGAAGGAAGGCGTTCGGCACGACGTGGCGCCACAGGATCTGCTTCTCGCGGACGCCCTTGGCCCGGGCGGTCATGACGAAATCGTCGTTCATCACGTCGATCAGCGAGTTGCGCATGATCAGCGAGTACTCGCCCATGTAGGCCACGACCAGGACGAACCACGGCAGCGCCAGATGGTTGAGGACGTCGGCCACGTGCGCGAAGCCCGTGAGGTCCGCCCCGGGCGTGGAATACCCCCCGGCAGGGAAGATCGACGGGAACGGACCGACGCCACCCGCGAAGGCCATCAGCACCAAGATCCCGAACCAGAACTCGGGCATCGAGTACACGAACAACGTGAACCCCTGCGCGCCAACGTCGAACTTGCTCCCGCGCCGCCATCCGCTGTAGATGCCGATGATCAGGCCCAACGCCGCGGAGGCGATCGTCGAGGTGGCGACGAGGAGCATCGTCGGCCAGATGCGCTCCGAGATCACCTGCCTCGCGTCCTGGCCCTGGAGGAAGTAGGAATCTCCGAAATGCAGCGTGAGCGTGTCCTCCACGTACACCAGGAACTGCTGGGGTAATGGGCGGTCCAGGCCGAGGTCGTGCGTGACCTGCTCGACGTTCTGCCGGTTGTAGGCGGCCGTACCGCGGAGCAGCAGCGCTGCCGGATCCCCCGGGAGAACGCGGAACAGGCAGAAGTTGAAGACCATCACGAAGGCCAGCGTGAGACACGCCTGCAGCACCTTGCTCAAGACGTAGCGGCGCGTTCCCATCTTAGGTTCCCGTGTCCCTGCGCTCTCCTACGCGTCCTCCTCCCCGGTCCTCCGACGCCGGATCAGCACGACCGCAACGATCAGGATCAGGACTCCCGCCAGGATCGCCCAGACCGCAGGCGAGATGCCCTTGCTCTCGGTCGAAGCCCCACCGCTGGCACCGGCCACGGGATGGAGCGAGAGCCACACCTCGCTGATGCCACCCCAGCCCTCGAGGGGGTCTCCGTTGGGCTGCGGCTGCGGGATGTACCCCTCGAACCGATCCGAGCGCCAGGCCGAGAAGATGGGGTCGTACCACATCACCGCGTAGGGTGCGTCCTCGTAGAAGATCTTCTGCGCCTCGTGCACGATCTCCCAGCGTTGGTCTTGGTCCGTGGCGCCGAGCTGATCCTGATACAGCTGGTCGTACTTGGGATTGCAGTAGTACGCATCGTTGTTCCCGTACGTGTTGCCGTCGGGCGGTCGCTGGTCACACGTAAACAGGGCAAGCTGGGCACTGGGATCCGGGTCCGGGTACCAGCCCCACGAGAACAGTTCGTACTCGCCCGCGTTGATGACGTCGGTGAGCTTGGCAGAGTTCAGCGCGGTGACCTCGGTCTTGATCCCGATCTCCTGGAGC
>JBKPRY010000231.1:0-1796 GCA_046734755.1 Actinomycetota bacterium
GGGCGGAGCCGAACTCGACCGTGGCGGCGTCGAACAGGTTGCCGTTGTAGTTCGGCATCGAGGCCGCGCCCACGTTGGACGGCGCCGAGACGGCTTCGTTGACGACCGTCTTCTGGTTGCCGTTGTCACGGTTGATCCGGATCAGGTCGTAGGTCTGTCTGAAGTTCAGATCGGGGTCGTTCAGCGAGGTGACCGGCCCCGTGTTGTAGAGGAAGGTGTTCGGGTTGCGGTAGCGGCTCGAGAACACCCACCGGTAGGTGACGTCGGGCTTCGCGTCGAAGTCGTTGTCGATGTTGAGGTCGTAGTGCACGCCGTCGCCCCACGCGTAGAAGTTCGGGCCTCCCGCCGGCTCTTCGAACGGGATCCACGACGCGATCAGGGTGACGGTATCCGGCCGATCCTCGCTCACGAACGCCCAGACGTCCGTGGTGTCGATCTGGGGATCGGCGGAGACGAGCGGTGCCTCGCGGTGGCTGGAGGCGACTCCCGTCAGAGGTGCCAGCGCGAACAGGCCGGCCACCACCGCGAGCGACGCCGCCGCCGCGAGCGCGCGCGTACGGATGCGCTTGGCAGGCAACGGTTTCCTCCTTCGTCAGGGGCGTGATTCCGCGTCGACCGCTGCTTCCCCGTCGGCCGGAACCTCCGACCGCCGGCCGTCTCACCTCCCGTTGCGTGAGCGGTCACGGCATCCTTCGCGAAGCCCCGCCGGACGGATCACCTTGACGCGAAGATGCGTCAGTTCGTCGGTGCGAGATCGCGTCGCCGCGCCGCGCGCAGGAACCCGAGGAACATCACGAAGATGCCCGCGAGGAGCGAGAGCGAGAACGGCACGAGATGGCCGAGCGCGGCGAACGCGGATCCGAACCCCGCGATGATCGTGGCGCCGAAGGCGATCAGGAGCGTGCCCCAGAACCGGTCGCGGAGCTCGGGCCGCCCGCGCATACGCCGGGCCGACCACAGGGCTCCGCCGACCAGGACGAGGTACGCGGGGATCGCGACGACCTGTGGTAGCCGATGAGCCGCGGTGCCGTCGCCGAAGACCTCCTTGCCCGAGGGCAGGTCCTGCGCGAGGGCCGCCGAGTGGATCTCCGCGGTGCGAACGACCGCGAGGGTATACGCGGTGATGAAGGCGAGCAGGACGTACAGCGTCCATCGGACGCCGCGGCCACGGAACAGCAGCTCGAGCTCGCCCGCGGCGAGAAACGGAACGTTCAGCACGGCGCCGAGCGCCCAGTAGACGCGGAATTCGCCTGTGGTCCAACCGTTCGCGACGCCGAACGCCACCGCGAGGGACGCCCCCGCGTACATCAGGAGCGCGAGCGCCCAGACCAGCTCGTACGGCCGACGGCTTCCGGCGTACCGACGCACGAGCGCCGCGGCGAACAGTACGGCCACGAGCGCCGCCGCGAGGGGAAACACCCACATGGGCAGCAGCATAGCCAGGGCGGAGGGGACCGCTGCTAGCATCGCGGCGTGCCCGAGGATCGTCCCCCCATCATCTGCTCGACGATCTCGGTCTTCTCCAAGCCGATCGACGTCGAGTTCCCGTTGTTCGCGCGGACCGGGTTCGACGGGGTCGAGCTGATGGTCACCAACGATCCCGACACCCAGGACGCGTCGCGCATCCGAGCGCTCTCCGAGGACCACGCGCTCCCCGTCCTGGCGATCCACGCGCCGTTCCTGCTCATGTCACGCCGGGCCTTGGGGCGCGACCCCGTCGGCAAGATCGAGCGAACGATCGAGCTCGCCCTGGGCGTGGGCTCGCCGATCGTCGTGGTCCACCCGCCCTATCGATG
>JBKPRY010000232.1:0-1455 GCA_046734755.1 Actinomycetota bacterium
GATCGCCGCAGCCGTGTACGCGGACTGGTTGTTCGGGCCGGCAAGGATCAGCGCCATCACCGCGGGGACGGCGACGATCCGCGCGCCCGTCAGCGCGGGAAGGACGGTCCTCGGCGCGTCGGTCCGAGCGATCACGATGCCGCGCTCCGTGCCACCGCACGGGCGGCGAGCTCACGGACTTCGGCGGCCGAGGAGAGCTCGAGCGCCTCCTCGGCCAGGCCGCGGGCAACGTCGGCGTCGACTTCTCGCACGGCCTGTTTGACGGCCGGGATCGCCGGTGCGTTGGCACTCAGCTCGGTAACACCGAGGCCGACGAGGACGGGGACCGCCTCAGGGTCGGCCGCGAGCTCCCCGCACACGCCCGCCCATACTCCGTGGCGATCGGCCGCCTCGGCGACGGTCCGGATCAAACGAAGGACGGCGGGGTGCAGGCCGTCGGCAAGCCCGGCGACGGCCGCATTGCCGCGTTCCGCGGCCATCGTGTACTGCGTCAGGTCGTTTGTTCCGAGCGAGAAGAAGTCCACCTCGGGGGCGAACTGCTCGGCCGCCAGCGCTGCCGCCGGGACCTCGATCATGACGCCGACCTCGAGCTCGACCGAGGTGCCTGCCCTCACGCCGTCGAGGACACCCCGCGCGCGACGGTACTCGTCGAGGGTGGCCACCATCGGAAACATCACCTTGAGCGGGTGGTCCGCGGCGGTACGGAGAGCGGCCCGGAGCTGCGTCTCGAGGAGCTCCGGCTGCTCGAGCGTGAGCCTCACACCCCTGACGCCGAGGAACGGGTTCGCCTCCGGTCGCTGCGGGAGGTAGGGGAGGGGCTTGTCAGCGCCGACATCCAGTGTCCGCAGAATCAGCGGGCGGCCCTCGAGTCTCTCGGCGATGAGGGTGTACGCCTCGTACTGCTCGTCCTCGCTCGGCATCGAGTCCCGGTCGAGGAACAGGAACTCCGAGCGGAGCAGGCCGACGCCCTCGGCGCCGTTTTCGATCGCCGCCGGGACGTCCTCGGGTGAGCCGATGTTGGCAACCACCTCGATCCGGCGGCCGTCCCGTGTCTCCGCCGGCTCGGCGGCGGCGTGCCGGGCGCGGCGGGCCGAGCGCTCCCGTTCCACCGCCTGCCGCTCATAGTCGGCGACGAGTTCGTCCGCCGGCTCGACCTCCACGGTGCCTGCATCGCCGTCCAACAGCAGCTCCGTCCCCTCGGGAACCTCGAGGAGGGGCTCGCCGAGCCCGACTGCGGCGGGGATCCCGAGCGACCGCGCGAGGATGGCGCTATGCGAGGTGGGGCTGCCGGCGGCGGTGGCGATTCCGAGCACAAGTGTCCGGTCGAGCGACGCCGTGTCGGCGGGGGTGAGCTCGGGCGCGACGACGATCCCGGCTCCGCTCAACGTCGCGGCACCGCCGCCCGTCAGCGCGGCGACTACCTGCCTCGCCACGCCCGTGAGGTCCTCCGCGCGG
>JBKPRY010000233.1:0-20248 GCA_046734755.1 Actinomycetota bacterium
TGAACTGCTTCAGGTAGTAGCAGTCGAGGGTTCCGCTCGACCCGCAATTGGCCCGCCAGGCCGGGTCCGCGTTCGGGGCGACGGCATCGTCGTAGGTGAGGTGCGGGAACGACGGGGTCGGCGGCGGCCCCTGACACTGAGCGACCGTCCCACCGTGGATCCTGGAGGTTCCCGACACCGTCGTGCAATAGGTGCCGACGCCGTTGACGTTGCCGTTGGAGACGGTGAGCGAGGACGTCGAGGAGATCGCGGCCTGGTCGATCAGTGCTTGCGGCTGATTGATCGTCACCGAATCCCTCGCCCATGCCGTGCCGTAGATATGGACCTGCGCCGAGGCGTTGAGCGAACCGAACGGGACGTAGACGTTTCCCTTGATGACCTGGTTCCCCGAGGTCATCGACGCGTTTCCGGTCGTCACGTAGATGTCTCCGTCGTTGATGCTGTTGCCGTTGATCGTGAAGCTGTTCACCAGGCTGAGCGACGTGTTCGTCACGACCGCACCCGCGAAACCGCCGAACGTGGGTGCGATGGTCAGGTATGTCTCCATCCTCCTCGAGGTCGTCCCGTTCGTCGTGCCCTCCGAGATGACCCTGACCGCCCGCGGATAGGAGACGTTGGAGATCGCGCCGTTGAAGAGGTTGCCGGCGGCGTCGTACCACGTCGGTGTGATCGTGAAGGCGGCGGTCCCCGGCTCCACGTCGACGCCGATGGGCTGCGGCTCCGCGAGCGGGTTGGCGGCGCAGATGCCCGCCGTGATGGTCCCACACCGCGCCGACAGGGACGCCGAACTGCAACTGCCACTCGGCTGGGCGGCACACGGAGGTGTCTGCTCCAGGTAATTGAAGAAGTAGTTGAGGCCCGCCTCCGCCGCGTCGACCGACTGCAGGCGCTTGCGGTCGTACCCGCTCGCCGTGGTGTTGTGAACGGCCTGCGCGAACACGACCGTGGCAAGGAGCATCACGACGAACACCACCATGACGGCGACCACCATGGCGACCCCTCGATCGTCGTCTCGGATGTGGGCCAGCATCGGATCCTCCTAGCCGGTCGGTGTCGATTGGCAGACGTTCCCCGGATAGCCGTAGGACGTGTTGCGGCCCGTGAGGGACGCCTGAACCTTCGCCGTCTGCGTCGGCTGGCGCTGGAGATCGGCATTGGCCGCGTACACGACGTTGAGCGTTCGGCCGCCCTTGAGCGGATCCGGGTCGAGGACGAAGGCCACCGTCGGAGGGCTCAGGTCACCATTGACGATGCCCTCCGCGACGATCCGCCATCCGCTCGCCTCACCCGGCTCGAGGGGGGGCCACCACCGTGTCATGAGCTGTTGGTTCTCGATCTTCCACAGGACGCACCGGTAGGGAGTGGGGCCCCGTGTGTCGGCGTTCGTCTGCGTGTAGACACGCAGGGTGTATCCGGGCAGACATCCGGTGCACGAGGCGATCCTCCCCGGCGTCCCCACGGGGGCGTTCTCGAGCGCGGGGTCGTACAGGACGTTGCCCGAGCGCAACTCGCGGTCCAATTGCTGGACGGCGAGCCGGGCGCTGTCGAGGGTCTGGCTGAGCGAGTCCTGCCGGACCACGCCGCGCTGCACCGAGGCGAGCACGGAGGTGAAGACCAGGAGGACGACCCCCAGGATCGACATGGCGACGAGCAGCTCGACGAGTGTCATGCCCTCCTCGGTGCGGCGAACGCGTCGAAGGCAAGCGAGCGCTCGACGCAACCTCCGTTCACGGGGTCGGCGCGGCCGCATAGGTTCCTCTCGCCTCGAGCGTGTTCAGGTTGACGGTGATGGTCAGATCCGCGACCGTGGCTCCGTCCACCCACACCGTGTAGGTGATGGTGGCGCCGGGCGGCGTGATCTGTGCGGTCACGTCGGTCTGCGACGTGGCGGCTGCCTGGGGTGACCGGGTGATCACGGCGGGACTGGTCGTCCCCGTCATCCGGATCCGGACCAGGTGAACGCCGACAGGCCACGTGAAGTCGAAGGGGGTGCAGGCGACGGGCGTCGCCGATGACGCCGACACCGGTGTGTAGCCGAGGCCGTTCCAGCAGTAGACGGTACCGCCGCCACCGGTGGAGGCCGTCGGGGCCGGAACGTTGGAGCCGCCGTTCGTCCCCACCGCTGCCGTCGCGCCGTCCGTGTAGCCCACGATCGAGAAGTAGTAGCCGTTCCACGCGTTCGTGCCCGTCCACGGCACGGTGGCCGGGACGTTCGCGGGGAGCCCGCCGACGTTGACGGTGCCGACGGCGCGGGTCGTGGTCTGCTCGAGGCATCCATCGGCGCCGGCGATCGGCGAGCACAGACCGGTCGCGCTGTACTGGACCCGGTCGGAGAAGGTCTTGTTCGGGCTGCCGGAGGCGGCGAGGATGCGTGCGAGCGTCGCGCTGCCCAGCGGCGCCGCCGTTCCGTCCAGCGTCATGACGGCCGAGAGCGTCCCGCCCTGCTGGATGCGCGAACCCGAGCACGGCTTGCCGTCCGTCTGACCGGTGTCCGTCGGCGGAGGACAGACGTTCGCGGCGCCCGCCGCCGTCGTGCTGTCGCTCCGGGCCGTCTCGCCGGCCGGGGCGGTCAGCACCACGGAATTCGACGAGCCGGTCGAGACCGACCCGCCCGCGCACACGACGGTCGTCCCGCAGGTCACCTCGGACCAGGTGCTGGCCCCCGTCCCGGGATCCGTGTCCGCGGCCGACGACGCTGCGACGTCTCCGGCCGCCGTTGTCGCTCCGAGCGAGTCGACGAGACGAACCCCCGACTGACTGAAGCTGCCCTCGGCCTGGGACAGCTGCTCCTGCTGCACGCTGGACTGCACGCCCGATGTGTAGAGATCGCCGCTCTGGAAGGTCGTCCCGACCACCGTTCCGGCGACGTTGACGTTGCCCTGTGCGACGCTCGAGACACCGAGGAAGAACGGCTGACACGGGGCGGCGAACGGGTGCGTCGATGTGCTTCGGCACCCGGCGGGAGACCAGAACAGGCTCTGGACCTGCACGATCTTGTTCGGAGCCGCGCGCCCGCCGGTCCACGTCACGATCACGGTCACGCGATACGGCGTGGTCGCGGCGCAACCCGCGGTCGTAACGGTCGGGCAGTTGTTCGTGTCGTAGGCGCTCCAGGTGTACGCGATGTTGTTCTGCGTGATCTGTCCCGTGTGACGGACCAGCGGGTAGACGCAATCGGGCGAGCCGCTGCCACACGAGGACGCGCCGGCGACGACCACCTCGCCGGAGCCCGGCCTCCCCGTCTGCGCCGTGCAGGACAGGAGTCGATAGACGCCGGCGGCGTCACCCGAGCACGAGGTCACGAGGTTCGGGTCTCCCGCGAGGTCGGAGCTCAGGTGGCCGGCCGTGATCCGATCCCACGCGAGTCCCCGCGTCTGCTCCATGATCTGATCGGCGATCCCGGTCGCCGTTTGCTTCTGACGGGCCAGCGACTCGTACTGGAATCCGATCGTCGCCGCATAGGACAGCGTCAGCAGCGAGCCGAAGATGACCGTGACGGCGATGACGGTCTCGAGCAGGCTGAAGCCGCGCTCGTCGGAGCGCAGACGGCACAGGATGCCTCGCGCCCCCGAGCGGCGATGCCCGAACGGATTCCCTCTCGTCATCGATGGCCTTTGGTTAGGGTGTCGGCCATTCGGAGGAGCCTCTTGAGGCACGGGCCGTGGACCCCTACCAGCCCTGATCGCAGCCGGCGGTGGTGTTCACGTCGGACCAGTCCCCCTGCCCCCTGACGTAGACGGGGCCGTTGGGCAGCTGTCCCAGGCAGAAGAACGTGCCGCTGGCCGAGCGAACGACGAGTAACACCTCGGTGACCGGGTCTCCGGCATCGGGGGCTTGGATCGTGATCTGGTTGCCGGTTGGCTGAGTCCCGGCCGGTTGCCAGTCGAGACTCGCCTCGATCGTTTCGGCGGTCGCGGTGTCGAAGCCATCGTAGTCTCCGGCGTGGGCCCAATGAATCATGGCCGCAGCCAGACCGGTGCGAAGGTTGGACTGGGCCGCACGATCCTGAGCCCGCTGGCGGGCGATGAGGAAGGTCGGCACGGCGATCCCGATCAGGATGCCGATCACGAGGACGACGATCATCACCTCGACGAGCGAGAACCCTCCCTCGTCGCGCGTGCCCATCCTGCGAGGTCGCGTGTTCAGCTGTTCGTCCTCTCGAATCTGTCCACCGGACGCGGTACGGGTCGGATCGGATGTCGAAGGGGGCGGCTCCAGGGCCGCCCCCTTCCGGTATCGCCTTGGTTCCGCTACCACTTCGCTTGATTGCACTCCGCCAGGGTGTCGATGCTGGCGTACGTGGCGTTGGAGTTGTAGAACGTCCCGCCGCCCGCCGCCGAGTTGTCGGCGATGCAGAAGTACGTGTCCGAAGCGCTGCGCGCGGTCAAGACGATATTGGTCGCGCCCACGACCTGGATCACGGTCTGCCCCACCGTCGGCGTTCCCGCGGCGGTCCACACGAGGGACGGTTCGATGGCCTCAGCCTTCGTGACGTCGAAGCCCGTGTACACGTCGCTGTCCGTGAAGTAGGTCTTCGCGGCGGCGATGCCGTTCCGCAGGTCCGACTGCGCGGCCCGGTCCTGGGCCCGAGTCCTGGCGCCGAGGAACGTCGGCAGGGCGATGGCGATCAGGATGCCGATGATCAGAACGACCACCATCAGTTCGATGAGGGTGAAGCCCTCGTCGTCCTTCCGACGCTGCCAGAAGCGCTCGAGCATGGAGTCACCTACCTTTCCTGACTGCATGCGCGTCCCGATGACGCGCACCTACATGCGGTTTCGGTCGCACGGACGAGCGGCTTTACCCTTTGGGGGGGTGTCCTGGGAATGACTCGAACGAACTAGTCACCGGAAGCCTTGCCGGGCACGCGCCGAGGTCGACCGCACGTTGGTGGGGAGACGTTGCTCGACTACTGGATGAGGTTGATGACGTTGAACATCGGCATGTAGAGGGCGATGACGGCTGCGCCCACCGCACCGCCGATGAAGGCGATCAGGAGCGGCTCGATGAGCGACGTCAGGGCATCGACCGTTGCCGTGACCTCGCTGTTGTAGAACTCGGCGACCTTGTCGAGCATCGTGTCGACGGCGCCCGTCTCCTCGCCGACCGCCAACATCTGGACGACCATGGGAGGGAAGACCTTGTGCCGCCCGAGCGGCTTCGCGATCGACTCGCCCTCCCGCACACTGGTCTTCACCTCATCGACCGCATCCCCGATCACCCGGTTGTTCACCGTTTCGGTCACGTTGTCGAGTGCCTGCAGGATCGGGACGCCGGAGCGGAGCAGCATCCCGAGCGTCGAGGCGAATCGGGCCAACGCGACCTTGTGGAACAGGGGACCGAAGACCGGGAGCCTGATCTTCACCGCGTCGACGCGTGCCCGTCCGCCGTCGGTCTGCACGTACCTACGGAACAGGAAGGGCACCACGACCGCTCCGAGCACGGCGAGGTACCAGTAGCTGCGCACCGCCCTGGACACGGCCAGGAGCATCCTCGTCGGTAGAGGAAGCGTGCCCCCGAGATTCGAATAGATCGTCTCGAACTGGGGGACCACGAAGAGCAGCATGGCGGCGAGGATCAGCGTCACGAGGGCGACGACGACGACCGGGTACGTCATCGCCGACTTGATCTGACGGCGTAGGTCGACCTCCTTCTCGATCTGGTCGGCGAGCGACAGGAGCACGTCGTCGAGGACGCCGCCGGCCTCCCCCGACTTGACCATCGAGATGAACAGGTTGTTGAACGCCTTGGGATGCTGCGCCATCGCGGCCGAGAGCGAGGACCCGTTCTCGACGTCCGCCCGGACGGCGAACAGGATCTTGGCGAGCTCCTTGCTCTCTGTCTGATCGGTCAGGATCGAGATGGCTCGCAGGATCGGCAGCCCCGAGTTCACCATCGTCGCGAACTGCCTGCAGAACAGCGCGATCTGCTTCAGCTTGACGCGGCCCGGCCGCAGGTGGATCTCCATCTTGAGACCGGTCGAAGCCTGCCTCACGCGGATGGGCGTCAACCCCATCTGGCGGAGCTTCGCCATCACGAGGGCCTCGTTGTCGCCGACCAGCTGCCCCGTAACGAGGGCGCCGGTCCTGTCGCGGACCTTGTAGTCGAACGTCGCCGGCATCGGTCTCTCCTACTTGGCCTCGATCAGTAGTTGCTGCCGAGCGCCGCACCGGTCGCGGTGGCCGCGCCGTAGCCGGTGTCGTAGCGGGCGCCACCGCTGCCGATCAGACGTTTCAGCTCTTCGGCGTCGTGACAGCGCTCGTAGGCGAGCTGCTGGCTCACCTTCCCGCTCTTGACGAGGTCGGCGAGCGACTGGTCCATCGTCTGCATCCCGAAACGGCCGCCCGCCTGCATGATCGAGTAGATCTGGTGGACCTTCCCTTCACGGATCAGGTTGCGGACGGCGGGTGTGCAGACGAGAACCTCGACCGCGACCACCCTCGAACGCCCGTCCACGGTCTGCAGCAGCTGCTGGGTCACGACCCCCTGGAGCGTCGTGGCGAGCTGCACCCGAACCTGCTGCTGCTGGTGCGGCGGGAACATGTCGATCATGCGGTCGATCGTCTGCGGCGCGTCCTGCGTGTGGAGCGTGGCGAAGACCAAGTGCCCGGTCTCGGCTGCCGTGATCGCGGTCGACATCGACTCGAGATCACGCATCTCGCCGACGAGGATGACGTCGGGGTCCTGACGCAGGACGTGCTTGAGGGCCTGTGCGAACGATTGCGTGTCGGCCCCGACCTCCCGCTGGTTCACGACGCAGCCGTTGTGCTTGTGGAGGAACTCGATCGGGTCCTCGACGGTCATGATGTGTGCCTGCCGCTCTCGGTTCACGATGTCGACCATCGAGGCTAGGGTCGTGGACTTACCCGAACCGGTCGGCCCGGTGACGACGACGAACCCGCGTGGAGACCTCGCGAGGTCGGCCACGATGCTCGGCAGGTCCAGCTCCTGGACGGTGCGGATCTCGTACGGGATCAGGCGGAACACGGCCCCGAGGGAATCGCGCTGGTAGTAGACGTTCACGCGGAACCGCGCGCGTCCAGGAAGCGAGTACGACATGTCGAGCTCGAGCTCCTGCTCGAGACGCTCGCGCATCTTCTGCGGCAGGATCGCGTAGATCATCCCCTGGATGCCGCGCTTGTCGAGGGCCGGGTAGCCGTCCAGTCGAACGAGGTCGCCGAACTGACGGATCGTCGGCGGGGTTCCCACCGTGATGTGGAGGTCCGAGGCCCCGCGTTCCACCATCGCTTCGAGCAGCTCGGGGATCGGGATCTGGACCTCGTCCTCCCGCACGTCCGAGCCCAATCACTTCACCACCCTTGCGATCTCTTCGATCGAGGTCAGACCCGAGGCGGCCTTGTGGAGTCCGTCGTCGCGGAGCGTGAACATCCCCTGCTCGATCGCGACCCGCTTCACGGTCTCGGACGAGGCGCGCTCGACGGTGAGGCGTTCGATCTCCTCGGTCATGGGCATGACCTCATACAGGCCGATCCGTCCTCGGTACCCGGTGTTCGAACACGATTGGCACCCCGACGGTCGGAAGAACAGTCCGAGGTCGGGGACCCGGGACTCGGCGAATCCCGCCTCGATCAGCTCCTTGGCCTCGGGCGCGTACGCCTGTTTGCACTTCTCGCAGAGCTTGCGCGCGAGCCGCTGGGCAACGACGCAGTCGATGGCAGAGCCCACCAGGAACGTCTCGACCTGCATCTCGATCAACCGCGTGATCGCCGACGGCGCGTCGTTCGTGTGGAGCGACGAGAGCACGAGGTGACCCGTGAGCGCGGATTCGACCGCGATCATCGCCGTCTCGCGGTCGCGGATCTCACCGATCAGGATGATGTCGGGGTCGGCGCGAAGGATCGATCGGAGCGCGGACGCGAACGTGAGCCCCGCCTTGGGGTTCACCTGGATCTGGTTGACGCCGGCGAGCCGGTACTCGACCGGATCCTCGACGGTCACGATATGCCGGTCGATGCTGTTGACGATGTTGAGCGTCGCGTACAGCGTCGTCGACTTACCCGAGCCCGTCGGGCCCGTCACGAGGATCGCGCCGTACGGCTTGCGGAACGAGCGCTCGTAGCTCTCGTACGCCTGCGGGAGGAAGCCGAGCTCCGACAGCTGGAGCAGGGCGTTGGTCTTGTCCAGGATCCTGATCACGATCTTCTCGCCGTGGACGGTCGGCAGGGTGGCCAGCCGCAGGTCCAGGTTGCGGTTGCTGACCCGAAGCGACACGCGCCCGTCCTGGGGGATGCGCTTCTCGGCGATGTTCAGGTCGCCCATGACCTTGAGACGGCTGATCAGCCCGCCCTGGATGCTCTTGGGAGAGTGCATGACCTCGTGCAGCACGCCATCGACGCGGAACCGCACACGGACGTCGGTCTCCGTCGGCTCGATGTGCACGTCCGACGCTCGATCGGCCGCGGCCTGCGTCATGATCGCCTGCACGAGCTTGACGATCGGCGCATCCTCGACCGCCGCCTCCACCGTGAGGCCGACCTCGGTGTCCAGCGCATCGGCGGCCTCCGTGGCGAGCGCCTCGACCTGCTCGCCCATACCCGAGAACTTCTGGATCGACTGCTCGACGTCGTTCGCCGTTGCGACCACCGGACGGACGTCCCGGCCGGTGATCGTGCGGATGTCGTCGAGCGCGTACACGTTCGCCGGGTCCGACATGGCCACCAGGAGCTTGCCGTCTTCCTCCCCGATGGGAAGCGCCCGGTAGCGGCGGCACAAGGCTTCGGGCAGCAGGGCGGTCGCCGCGGCATCGATCCGGTACTCGGTCAAGTCGACGAACTCGAGGCCCACCTGCTCGGCGAGCGCTCGGACGAGGTCTCGTTCGCGGATGTAGCCGAGGTCGATCAGCACGCGGCCGAGCGACTTGGGCGTGTTGCGATGCTCATCGAGGGCGCGCTGGAGATGCTCCTCGGAGATGAGGCCCTGCTCGAGCAGGATCTGCCCGAGCTGCTTCGGCTGTCGCTGGGTCGTCACCACGTGGGCTACGCCCTTCGGTCCCTGGGTCGCCTAGCCATCGGCAGACCCGTCGCCCCCCTGAAGCAGCCGGCCGAACTCGCGCGCGAGCGAGAATCGGTCGACGTCGTTGTCCTCCTCCTCGGCCTTGTCTTCGGGTTCGGTTCCGGGGTTGGCCTCCGGGCCCGCTCCCCACCCCTTGTCCGCGTCATCGATGGGTTCGGGCTCCGGTTCCGCGTCGGGCCGTGGGTCGCGGAGGGGCCAGCGCTCGGGGTCGGGGGGCGCGACGGGCGAGGTGGGCTCCCAGGACGGGCGGGGATCCGCCTCTGGTGCGTCGACTTCGAGCTCGGCGATGGGATCGGCCGGCGATTCGTCGGTTTCTGCATCGTTGCGAACGGGTTCGTCGATCGTCTCCGGCTCCCGGCTGGAGGGACGCAAGGGTTCCTCCGGCGAGAACCAGCTCGAGGAGCGCGACTCGATCGGCGCCGGGTCGATCACCAGAGGATCCGGCGCGGGACGCTCGAGGTCCAGATACCGTGTCGGCTCGGATCGAGGGGCCACGGACGTTGCTTCGGTTTCGGTTTCGGTTTCGGTCTCGGCCGCGGTCTCGATCACGGCCTCGGCCTCACGCGTTCCCTCCTGCCCCGACCGGCGCTCCTCGGCCGCCTCCAGCACCCGCTCCATGTGATCGATCACCAGGCCGGCCCGCTCTAGCGGCCCGGCGACTGCGAACCCTGCGTACGGGGCCCGCCGGACGTAGCACCACGTCTCCGTGCCGAACTGCACGAAGCCGCGTTCGGGGTCGCCGATCGTGGCGAACCGGATCCAGGCGCGCGTGGTGGCGCGCTCCGACTCGGCCGGATGGGCCCCGAGGACCAACCCGTCGCGGGACAGGACCAGACAGCCGCGAACGTCTGCCATGCCGAGACCAAGCGATATCGCGAGCGCGTTGAAGTCTTCCAAGGACGGCGACCTCCTTCGGAACCATCGGGAGGCACGAGCGGACGCTTGAGGGACACCCCGTCCGGCGGAGGCCGAACGGTCCGCGTTCTCAGTCCGTGGTCACTGCCTGAGCCGCGGTCCCCGGCTCCGCGAGCTCACCCAGCGCGGCCGCCGACATCACGGGGAGCGGGGCCGACTGACCGGTCCAGAGCTCGAACGAGATCGCCGCCTGGTGGAGCAGCAACCCGAGGCCCCCGAACGCCGCGCCCCCCGAATCGCGCACGGCACGCTGGAACGGGGTCACGCCCGGCCGGTAGAGCAGGTCGACCCCGACGACACCGGGCGGCAGCGGCGGAAGCGGGAGGTCCTCACCGTGGATGCCCAGCGGCGTCGCGTTCACGATCAGGTCGACCTCCAGCCCCGAGGCGTCATCGAACCCGACCACTCGCACCTCGGTGGCCGAGCCCTCGAGCGCGGCGCGCAGGTCGTCGGCCCGCGAGGCTTCGCGTACGGCGACGGACAGGCTCGCCAGACCGCTTCGAGCGGCGGCGAGCGCACACGCACGTGCGCCTCCCCCCGCCCCGAACAGCAGCGCGGACCTGCCGGACGCGTCGAACCCCGCGTCCTCGCGGAGGAATCGCTCGAACCCGACCGCGTCCGAGTTGTGGCCCGCGAGCCCGCCCGCGCCCACGACGATGGTGTTGGCCGCCCGCAGGAGGCGCGCATCCTCGGAGAGGTCCTCGATCAGCTCGGCGGCACGCGTCTTGTGCGGCATCGTCACGTTCGCGCCCGCGAACCCGAGCGCGCCGAGCCCACGGAGCGCGGCCGGAAGCTCCGCAGGGGCGACCGGGAGCGGGACGTAGACCCAGTCAAGGCCGACCGCGACGAAGGCGGCGTTGTGGATCACCGGCGACAGGCTGTGCTCGACGGGCCACCCGAGCACGCCGACCGAGTGGGTCGAACCGCGGATGCGCCCCGGCCGGTCGGGGACCTCACTCATGGCAGCGGACCCGGTTGGCGTCGTGCTCGGCGATGGTCTCCGCGAACGCGTGGTGCCCGTCCTTGCCGCACAGCACATAGAAGAGGTAGGGCGTGTCCGCCGGCTGCAGCGCCGCCTCGAGGGAGGCTCGCCCGGGGCTCGCGATCGGCGTGGGCGGCAGTCCCGGGTTGATCCGCGTGTTGTAGGGGCTGTCGAACTCCAGGTCAGAGAAGCTGAGCTGGCCATCCGGCGTCGGGTCGTCGTACAGGAGCGTCGCGTCGATCCCGAGGGTCATGCCCAGCTTCAACCGGTTGTAGATCACGCCTGCGATGATCGGGCGCTCGCGATCCAGCGCCGCCTCCCGCTCGATCATCGAGGCGATGATCACCACCTCGTACGGTGTCACCCCGAGCTCCTTCGCGTTGGCCCAGGGCAACGACTCGGCCTCGGTGCCGAACTGGTCGAGCATCTCCCGGATGACCGCGTCTGCGTCGGCGTCCTTGCGAACGAAATAGGTCTCGGGGAACGGAAAGCCCTCGATGCTCGCGGCATCCTCGGGGAGATAGGGGGGCAAGGACCAGTCACCCTCCTGGGCTGCCTCGAGGAATCGCTTTGCGGGGATCCCCAGGTCCTGCTGAACGCGATCGGCGATCTGGGTCAGGCGGTATCCCTCCGGAATCGTGAGGCGGACCGTGGGGACGGGTTCGGGGGGGGTCGTGAGGATCTCGAACGCCTCATCGGGCCTCATGTTCGTGGTCAGCTCGAAGCTCCCCGCCCGAAGCGAGTCCTCTAGACCGCTCCGGCGGAGCAGCCACGTCGAGACCAGGCCGCACCGGATGACCCCCTCGTCGTGGAGGTCGTGGACCACCTCCGACCCGCTCGCCCCCTTGCGGACCTGGAACGCGACCGGGTCCCTCGGCCCGGACGCCTCCGAGCACCAGCCGTAGTAGCGGTTGCCGGCGATGGCCAGGCCGGCGAGCACCACGAAGACGGCGAGGAAGATGCGGAAGCCCCAGTTGGCACGCCGTTCGGATCGGTGGCGCGGGCGAGCGTCGTCATCGCGCTGCGGAGGGGGGGCGTCCTGCATCGGCCAGGCAGCATAGCGGCCGGCGTCGGCTCCCAGTTCGGCCCCGAGGCAATCCTTGCGTCGGGTCAGACGGGCCGGTCGGTGTCCAGCCAGGCCTGCAGGATCACGGTCGCGGCCGAGCGATCGATCGTCCGCCGGCGATCGCGGCCGCTCGTCCCGCTCTCCCGTAGGGCGCGTTCGGCCTCAACGGTGGAAAGTCGCTCGTCCTGCAACCGTACCGGCACCTCGAGGGCCTCCCCGATCGCCGCCGCGAACCGCTCGGCGTGGTGCGCCCGCTCCCCCGCCTCTCCCGAAAGCAGCAGCGGGTGACCGACCACGACGAGCGTCACGCCGTGCTCCCGGATGAGATCGGCGATCGCCCGCACGTCGGCGGGTGCACCCGTCCGGACGGTGCCGAGCGGCACCGCCATCCTCCGGGCCGCGTCCGAGATCGCCACGCCGATCCTCGCGTCCCCGAGGTCCAGGCCGAGGACCCTGCCGGACTCGGCCGCCGGCTCGTGCTCCCGGGGGCTCTCGCTCACGCGTTCGCGTTCGCTCCCTGAAGGAGTTCCTTCAGGCGGGGTTCGACGGCGTCGAGAGCCTCCTGGAAGGCGTCCCCCTTCGGGCCGCCGGAGAACGCGAGGTTGGGCTTGCCCCCCTTGCCACCGCCGACGATCTTGGCGGCCGGTTCGAGCAGGGCCGGCCCCGTCACGCCCCTGGCGATCAGGTTCTTCGTGCTCGCCGCCACCAGCAGGGCCTTGCCACCCTGCCCGGTCCCGAGCACGACGGCCGCGCCGTCCGGGGCCTCGAGGCGGTTCGCCATGTCCTGCGCGAGCACGCGCAGATCATCGGCGTCCGCGTCGACGGCGGCGGTGACGAGCTTCGCGCCCTCCACCACCCTCGCCCCCGAGGCGAGCTGCCCCGCCCGGTCCCGAAGCGCATGCTTCGCCTGCTTGCCGAGCTCGCTTTCGAGCTCCTTCACCCGCTCGGCATAGTGGCGGGCACGCTCGAGCGCGCCCTTGGGGTCGGTGCCGAGCTCACGAGCGATCGCGTACAGGAGGTCGCGTTCCGTGTTGATCTCGCGCAGGGCATCGGGGCCGACGAGGGCCTCGACGCGCCGCATGCCGGCGCCGATCGAGGCCTCGTGGAGGATGCGCACGAGCGCGATCTCGCCGGTGTGGTGGACGTGCGTGCCTCCGCAGAGCTCGATCGAGTAATCCCCCACCTCGACGACCCGGACGAAGTCGCCGTACTTCTCACCGAACAGCGCGATCGCGCCCTGGTTCTTGGCCTCGTCCAGCGTCGTCTCGTAGATCGTGATCTGCCCGTCCTCGGCCAGCCGACGGTTCGCCAGCTCCTCGGCCTCCTCGAGCACGTCGCGCGGGACCGCCGAGTGGTGCGAGAAGTCGAACCGGAGACGGCCGGGCGCGACGAGCGACCCGGCCTGCCGCGCGTGATCGCCCAGCATGTGACGCAGGGTCCAGTGGACGATGTGCGTCGCCGTGTGAGCCCGGGCGGTCGCCTCCCGACGTGCGACGTCGACCACGCCGTGCGCCTCGTCGCCCTCGCGGATCTCGCCGGACCCGACGACACCGCTGTGGACGATGATGTCGCCCGGCCCGAACCGCGCGTCGGTCACCTCGATCGTCCCGCCGGGTGTGCGGACGACACCGTGGTCGCCGACTTGACCGCCGGACTCCGCGTAGAACGGCGTCCGGTCCAGGACGAAGCGGACCTCCTCGCCCTCGCCCGCGACCGGCCCCCTCCCGCCGGGCCCGATCAGCGCGAGCACCCTTCCATCGGACTCGAGCGTCTGGTACCCGACGAACTCCGTCTTGCCCGCCTCCGTCGCGACCTCCGCGAGCTGCTCCTCGGCTCGCCCCTTTGCCGCGCTCCGGCTGCGTTCGCGTTGCTCGGCCATGAGCTCATCGAAGCGGTCCTCGTCGATCTCCAGGCCCGTCTCGGCCGCGAGCTCTCGCGTCAGCTCCTTCGGGAAGCCGAACGTGTCGTGGAGCTTGAACACGACGTCTCCCGGCAGTCTGCGGGTCTGGGCCACCTTGCCGATCTCAGCCTCGAACAGCGTCATCCCCTGCCGAAGCGTGCCGGCGAACCGCTCCTCCTCCGAGGTCACCACCTGCTCGATGTAGGAGCGGTTCTCGACGAGCTCTGGATGGGCATGGCCGAACCGCTCGACCGTCCGGTCGACCAATGGAGGCATCACGTCGCGCTGGATCCCCATCCGTCTGGCGTGCGACACGACCCGGCGGAGCATCCGGCGCAGCACGTAGCCGCGACCCTCGTTCGAGGGCTGGATGCCGTCGGCGATCAGGAATGTCGTGGCGCGACCGTGTTCGGCGATCACCTTGAGGGAGACATCGTCCCGCTCGTCCAGGCCGTGCTTCTTGCCGGCGAGCGACTCGGCGACCTCGAGCAGCGGCCGGAGCAGATCCGTCTCGAACACGTTGTCCACGCCCTGCAGGACGGTGGCAACCCGCTCCAGGCCGGACCCTGTGTCGATGTTCTTGGCGGGGAGCGATCCGACGACGTTGACGCCGTCGTCGGTCTCGTCCTGGATGAACACGAGATTCCAGATCTCCATGAACCGTTCCTCGTCCACGTCGGGGCCACCCTCGGGCCCGAATCGCGAACCGCGGTCGACGAAGATCTCCGAGCACGGACCGCACGGCCCGGGCGCGTGCGTCGACCAGAAGTTGGCGAACTCCCCGTTCTCGTCGAGCTTCCCGCGCCTGACGATGCGCGACGCGGGCAGTCCGACGCCGTCCCACGCCGCCACGGCTTCCGCGTCCCCTTCGAGCACGGTGACCCAGATCCTGTCGGGGTCGATGCCGTACCCCTCGGTCACGAGCTCGAACGCCCAGGGCACGGCCTCGGCCTTGAAGTAGTCGCCGAACGAGAAGTTCCCGAGCATCTCGAAGAACGTGAGGTGCCGGGCGGTGTGCCCGACGTTGTCGATGTCCAGCGCCCGGAAGCACTTCTGATCGGTGGTGGCCCGAGAAAATGGCGCGGGGGCATGCCCGAGGAAGTACGGGATGAATTGGTTCATGCCGGCGTTGGTGAGCAGCAGCCCCGACTCGGGCGGGGGGATCAGTGAGGACGAGGGGATGCGCTTGTGCCCGCGCTCCTCGAAGAAGCGCAGGAACTGCTCGCGGATCCGATCACCATCCATGGCGGCACAGTCTAGCGGCGTGCCTGCGCCGCCCCGAAACCATCGGAGCGAAGGCGGCTTCAGGATGGGAGCCGGAACGTATGGCGCAGGCCCTCGGCTCGCAGCTCGTCGAGCGTGACGGGCGGAAGCCGGTGGTCGTTGATCACGACGACGTAGCGCATCGCCGCCGGGAGCTCGGCGGTGAAGCGCGCCACCTGTCGGCACTGGCCGAGGGGGGCTTCGGACGTGGCCGGGAGTCCGATCCAGTTCGCGCTTCCGGTCACGATCACGGTCCGCGTACCGTCGCTCCCTCGGAACGTCACGGTCTCCCCCCCCACGTAGGGATCGCTCCGGTGGCAGGGGAAGCCCGTGAGCTTGACGAAGGTTCCCCGGAGCGCGATCGCGGTCGGCTCAGCCGTCGACGTCACGCTCGGGGTCGGCCGCATCATCGACTCCCCGCCGGCGAGCGAGCTTCGGGACGCGCAGGCGGCGAGCGTCAGACCGAGGACGAGCGAAGCGATCAGTCGTGAACGGGTCATCCGCCCTTCAGATACGCGCGGCGGGCCGGCGCGGGTCGACGCGGGCCGCTATCGGAGTTCCGAGCGGAGCTCGTCTTCCTTCTGCCGCATCGCCGCCTTGCCCTCGGCCAGGGAGTCGGAGACGAGCTTGGCCAGATCCAACATGCCGCCCCGCGCCTCACGAGCAAGGTTGGCCGGCGCGACCTTCGCGGTCTGCTTCCGGACGAATCGTGTCGCCAGGATCGCGCTCGCGGCCCCGGCCCCCAGACCGAGCGCGACCCAGAACAGCCGCCTCACGCGGTCCCCGGCTTGCCGCCACTGCCGCTCTTGCCGCCCCTGCCGCCGAAACGGCTCGTCGCCTTGCGGACCCCCACGCCGAGCGAGATCAGCTTGACCAGCGGACCGGAGACGACCTCCTCGACCAGCCCCGAGATCCGCCGGACCCGTCCGACGATCTCCCCGGCCCCCTCGAGCACGACGTCGACGCGATCGAGCTCGCGGTTCGTGCGCTCCAGGGATCCCTTCACCTCTCGCAGCAGCGGGACCGTCTCCTCGCGCATCACGTCGATCAGGATCTTCGTGCTCTCGAGGACACGGAACGTGTTGATGAGGACGACGCACAGGAACAAAACGAGCAACCCCCAGAATGCGGAGAGCACGATGAGGGCGATGTCACCACCGTCGAGCGCTGCGATCATGCCCACGTTCCCGCCCTCCCCTTCATCCCCTGGCCGACGGCGTGGCCCGCTGGGCGGGCTCCGGGTTCGCGCATCATACCGGGGGTGCCTCCTCGGCCGTTCCCCCGGGCGTCTCGGGGGCGCCGCCCTCGGACGGCGCGTCGGTCTCCTCCCCCTCCCCGGACGGCTCGTAGTACCGGCTCCCGGAGAACCGCGCGGGCAGGTACTCCTGGTCGACGCGGTGGCCGGGGTAGTCGTGCGGGTACTTGTAGCCCTTGCCGAACCCGAGCTTCTTCAACCCCGGGTGGCCCGGCTCCTTGAGGTGGAGCGGGACGGGGTCGGATGAGGCCGCATCCTTCCGCGCGCGGCCGAGCGCGGCGATCACGCTGTTGGACTTCGGGGCGCGAGCCAGGTAGATCGCCGCCTCGGCGAGGTTGAGCTGGGCCTCCGGGAGCCCCACGTACTCGACGGCCTGCGCGGCCGCCACCGCGATCATCAACGCTCGGGGATCGGCCAGGCCGATGTCCTCGCTCGCGTGGACCACCATCCTCCGGGCGACATACCGCGGGTCCTCGCCGGCCTCCAGCATCCGGGCGAGCCAGAACAGGGCGGCGTCGGGATCCGACCCACGGATGCTCTTGATGAACGCCGAGATCACGTCGTAGTGCGCGTCACCCTGTCGGTCGTAGACGACCGCCTTCTTCTGCATCGCGTCGGCCGCACGCTCGCGGGTGACCGATTCCTCCCCGGCCGATCGCGCCGCGAGGACCGCGGCCTCCAGGCCGGTGAGCGCGATCCGGGCGTCGCCGCCGGCGACCTCGACGAGGTGCTCGAGCGCCTCGTTCGAGACCGCGACGCCCTGCTTGGCCAGGCCGCGGTCCTCGTCGGCCAGGGCCAACTCGAGTAACGCGCGGAGCTCCTTCGGCGCCAGGGGTTCGAGTTGCAGGAGGATGCAGCGCGAGAGCAGCGGCGTGACCAGCGAAAAGTACGGGTTCTCGGTGGTGGCGCCCACCAGGGTCACCGTCCCCTCCTCGACGGCCGGCAGGAGGACGTCCTGCTGCGCCTTGGACCACCGGTGCACCTCGTCGACGAACAGGACCGTCCGGAAGAGCCCGTCCCTGGCCTGCTCGATCACCTTCCGAGCATCGGCCACGCCCGAGGAGACCGCCCTCAGCTGGACCAGATGGGCGCCGACCGCGTCGGCGAGTAGGTAGGCGAGCGTCGTCTTCCCCGTTCCCGCCGGCCCCCACAGGACGATCGAGGGCAGGTGGCCGCCCTCGAGCAGCTGCGTGAGCGCCTTCCCCGGACCGATCAGATGCGACTGCCCGACGAACTCCTCGAAGGTTCGGGGCCTCATCCGGGCGGCGAGGGGGACGTCGGTCACTCGAGGTCAGTCCTTGTAGCGGATGATGCGCCGGGGCCGGATCTTCAGGATCTCGCGCACCTGGCCCGGCGTGTAGGTGTAGCCGTGGCCGTCGTAGCGGTGCGAGAGCTCGTCGATGTGGCGTTCGGCGCGCTCGCCGGTCTCGAACTCTACGACGGTTCCGGTGACCGAGATCCAGTCATAGGCATCGCCGTTCTTCATCACGGTGATCGCGACCCTGGGGTTCGCCGCGCAGTTACGGTGCTTGACCCGACCCTCCGCCGTGTTCACGAGGACGTGACCGTCGGCCGCGTCAACCCAGGTGATCGTCGCGTGCGGCGAGCCGTCGGGGTTCACGGTGACAAACGTCGCGTAGTTCGTGTCCGTCAGCATCTCCATGTCGGACTCCGTGAGCTCAACCATCCGGCTCCCCCTCCTCGTCGTGCCTCGTCGGGACTTCGATCGCGATGCCGAGCTCACGCAGCTGTTCCTCGGTCGCGGCGGCGGGCGCCCCGGTGAGCGGGTCGGCACCGGACTGCGCCTTGGGGAACGCCGTTACGTCCCGGATCGTGTCCTTACCGGCCATCAGCATCACCAACCGGTCGATCCCCATCGCGATGCCGCCGTGCGGGGGCACCCCGTACCGGAACGCTCGCAGCAGATGGCCGAACTGCTCCTCGGTCTGCTCGGGGCTCAGTCCCAGCACCTCGAACACCCGTCGCTGCACGTCGGGATGGTGGATCCGGATGCTCCCGCCCCCCAGCTCGAACCCATTCAGGGTCAGGTCGTAGGCACGTCCCTTCGCGGTCTCGGGCGTGAGGTCCTCGGTGAGCGGCGAGGTGAACGGGTGGTGGTTCGAGACCCACTTGCCCTCCTCCTCCGACCAGTCGAACAACGGCGGCTCCGAGTACCAGCAGAACCGCCACTCGCCCTGCGGGATCAGGCCGAGCCGGTCGGCCAGGTGCCGCCGCAACCCATCGAGCGCAACGTTCGTGCGGTCGGGGTTGTCGGCCACCATCAGGATCAGGTCGCCGGGCGCGGCCCTGGTCGCGCGCCCCACTGCCTCGATCTCGCCGGACGACAGGTGCCGCTCGACCGGCGACCGGATCCCCTCGCTCTCGACCGCGATCCAGACGAGGCCCGCCGCCCCGCGTGACTTCGCCACCTGGACCAGCTCGTCGAGCTCCTTGCGGGACAGTTCGGCGCCGCCGGGTGCGGCGAACGCCTTGATACGTCCGCCCGAGTCCAGGACCGACGCGAACGCCCGGAAGCCCGTCTCCGCGAACGCCTCGCCCACGTCCGCGAGCTCCATCCCGTACCGCAGGTCGGGCTTATCCGTGCCGTACCGGTCCATCATCTCGTCGTAGCTCAGCCTCGGGAACGGCACGGGGACCTCGACGCCCTGGATCTCGCGCACGATCCGCGCGTACAGGGGCTCGATCACCGCGACGACGTCACCCTCGTCGACGAACGACATCTCCACGTCGAGCTGCGTGAACTCGAAGCTGCGGTCGGCCCGCGTCGGCTCGTCGCGCAGGCATCGGACGATCTGGTAGTAGCGATCCTGTCCGGCCACCATCAGCAACTGCTTGAGCTGCTGCGGCGACTGCGGCAGCGCGTAGAACGTCCCGGGCCACAACCTCGAAGGAACCAGGAAGTCTCGGGCACCCTCGGGCGTGCTGCGGCCGAGCAGCGGGGTCTCGACCTCCAGGAAGCCCCGCGACTCCATCTCGTCGCGGACGATGCGGTTGATGGTGTGCCGCATCGCGAGGATCCTGGTCATCTCGGGTCGTCGCAGGTCGAGATAGCGGTAGCGGAGCCGGAGCTCCTCCGAGGCCTCGATCCGATCCTCGATCACGAACGGGGGGGTCTCGGCGTCGGCGAGCACCTCGAGCTCGGCCACGGCCACCTCGATCTCCCCGGTGGGCAGCTCCGGGTTCACCGTACCTTGCGGGCGTCGGCGGACCTCGCCCGAGACCCGGATCACCGACTCGGAGCCGAGGTGTTGCGCCGCGGCGTGGGCCTCCGGCGCGTCCTCTGGATGGAACACCAGCTGCACCAGACCTTCGCGATCCCGAAGATCAACGAAGGTCACGCCGCCGTGGTCCCGTCGGCGCCAGATCCACCCGCACAGGGCGACCCGCTTGCCGGTGTGCTCCGCCCGGAGCTCGCCGCACGCGTTCGTCCGCATCGCCGTCCTGAGATCGCTCATCGGATCGCCCGCGCCCTCATCGCTCTGCAGCCCAATCCGTTCGGGAGAGCCAGTTCACCACATCGCCGATCGGGACCTCTTCCTGCTGCCCGTCCGCCAGGCTCTTCAGGATGGCCGTCCCTGCCGCCACCTCGCGCTCCCCCAGGATCAGCGCGTATGCGGCGCCGGAGCGGTCGGCAAGCCTGAGCTGCGCCTTCAAGGAACGATCCTCGAACATCGCCGCCGCCGGGATGCCCGCGTCCCGGAGCTCGCCGACGAGCCGCTCTCCGAGCTCCGTCGCCTCCGGGCCGATCGAGACCACGAAGCACGCGAGCCCGACCTGGCCGGGGAGCGCCACTCCCTCCTCGCGCAGGGCGAG
>JBKPRY010000234.1:0-1393 GCA_046734755.1 Actinomycetota bacterium
TTCGAGCGCCGGACGCTCCTGCGGGAGGGAGAGCCCTTGGGTGACGTGGACGTCGGCGGCAAGAGCGTCTCGGTCAGCGCCGGCGGGGACGTGCGCGGTCTGATCCCTGCGGCGGCGACCGTTTCGCGCAACGTGGAGCTCGAATCCCACGTTGCCTTCCCGCCGGCCCGCGGGGAGGAGATCGGCACCGTCCGGGTCACGGCCGGGGGAAGGGTCGTGGGCGAGGTGCCGCTGGTGGTCGCGGGAGTCTCGGGCCCACCGCCGCCCGAACCGGGGTCATGGTGGGCCCGCGCCGCGGGAGCACTCGTCGACGCGGGTGGCGGGATCCTGGACGCGTTGTTCGGGTAGTCGACTGCTACGATCGGCGACGGTGTCGGAGGTCGTCAGCGTCGAGTTCGGGCGCGAGGACATCCGCCGGCGGATCGAGGAGCTTGGCCGCACCATCACCGGGGACTATGAGGGGCGCGCGCCCGTCTTGATCTCGGTCCTGAAGGGCGGCTCTGTGTTCCTCGCCGACCTGATGCGTACCGTCGCGCTCCCGCTCGCGATCGACTACATGTCCATCTCGCGGTACGGGGGCGCCACCGAGTCCCTGGGACGCGTGCGGATCGTCAAGGATCTCGATCACGACATCGGTGGTCGCGACGTCATCGTGGTCGAGGACATCGTCGACACCGGTCTCACGCTCTCGTACCTGATCTCGGTGCTCGCATCGCGCGAACCGGCGACGGTCGAGGTGTGTGCGCTCTTGGACAAGAGCGTCCGCCGCATCGTCCCGCTCGAGCTGCGCTACCGCGGTTTCGAATGTCCCGACGTGTTCGTCGTCGGCTACGGCCTCGATTTCGAGGAGCGCTTTCGTAACGTCCCCGACATCCTCGCGATCCACGACATGGATGCGCTCCGGGCCGATCCCGACCTGCTGATCCCGTACCTTCCGGCCCTCGGTCCCTCCCGCTCGGCGGGCGGGTTCGACCCACCGAAGCCGTCGCCGCGAGACTAGGTTGCCGCACCTGGGGGGCCGGTGTACGGTCGGTTGGGTCCATGATCGAGATGACCGTCGCCGGCGTTCGGATCGAGTTCCCGTCGAACTCGCCCATCGTCCTGCTCCGCGAAGCCGAAGGCGAGCGGTTCCTCCCGATCTGGATCGGCCAGTCGGAGGCCCAGGCGATCGCGATCGGTCAGCAGGGTCTGGTCACGCCTCGACCCATGACACATGACCTGCTCAAGAACATCCTGGACGAGATGTCGGTGCAGGTCACGAGCATCACGATCACCGAGCTCCGGGACGGCGTGTTCCACGCGGTGATCGGCTTGCAGCGCAACGGTTCCAGCTTTGAGATCTCCTCGCGACCCTCGGACGCGATCGCGCTGGCCGTCCGCCTGGGGTGCAAGA
>JBKPRY010000235.1:0-1054 GCA_046734755.1 Actinomycetota bacterium
TATTACCCCCGCCGATCACGAAGGGAGTTCGCCATCCGAGTGCGCAAGAACGCTTTCCTCACGCTGATCCTGACAGCCGGCTTCGTCGCTACGGCCTGTGGCCAGTCCGAGCCGGAGGAGGCGGAGGGCGGAACCATCACGGTGGCCGGGATGAGCGCCAGCAACCATGGCACGAAGGATGTATCAGGGGAGAGCGAGCTCGACCTCGAACTCGACGACTTCTACTTCGAGCCAACCCTGTTGACCGGAACGGCAGGGTAAACGGTCACCATCGAGCTCGAGAACGAAGGAGACGCCAAACACAACTTCAGTCTGCCCGATCAAGCCGTCGACAAAGACGTCGAGTCGGGGCAGAAAGCGCAGGTCGAGGTCTCGTTCCCCGATTCTGGGACCCTCGTCTTCTTCTGTAAGTACCATCAGAACATGGGCATGCGGGGCGCGCTCCGAGTCGGGTAACGAGTCTGGAAGAGCGTGCCATCAGCATGGTCCGTCTTGACAGCGGATCAGGTGGAGCCAGTCCCTTTGATTAGCACGTCCCGGCAGAAGGTGAGGGCGTGTCCCATGAGAGGATCCCCGCCGCGCGGGAGCCCTCGTGCACGAGCCGGCGGGCTCCCCAATCGGGTTGCGCGGCGGGCTTCGAGGATCCAAACCTCGACCGCGGGTCCGTCTGGTGCGAGCACCTGGGGACGGTGGGAACGATCGACGATGCCGGGCACCCTTCCCGCTGGGAGGGAGGTGCATCGGGCGACCCAAGAGGCTCTGCTTCGGTCCGCGTTCGACAAGAACCGGAGATTGCCGCGCGTGCATGAAGCGTGACCTTTGGCGACTGGAAACCCGTCGACCGAACGTCTCGATCCACGTATGTCGACGACTTTCGGTGGGTATGGGCTCCTTGGCGACCGCCGACGGTTCGCCTGCAAGGAGGCAGAGATGGATACCGCGATATGGGTCATCATCGCCCTCCTCGCACTCGTCGTGATCGGAGTGCTCGTGTGGTACGCGATGACCCGGCGCCGGACGGGCCAGCTCCGAGAGCAGTTCGGACCCGAGTACG
>JBKPRY010000236.1:0-8726 GCA_046734755.1 Actinomycetota bacterium
GGACGGATCGGCGGCCGGGCCGCAGCCTCCGCTGGCGAAGCACAGCTCGGAGCTCAACGAGATCAGGTGCCAACACGGGTCGCCGGGGCACGCGCCGACGTCGTAGGAGTAGTACCCGAGCCCATCCGGTCCCTTCACCGCGTCGCCGAAGTATCGGAAGTACCCGCGAGGTCTGGAGGACGGGTCGTTCGCGTACTCGTGGTTGCCGGGGGCTGGGGCAAGGTTCGACTTGGCGCGTCCCCAGGTCGGGTCGAAGTAGTTCATGTAGGCGACGAAGGCACCGATCTCGTACTGGTTGTCGCCCAACAGGAGCACGCGAGCGAGATCCTTCCCGTCGATCAGGTGAGCGGTGTCGTCGTACTGACAGTTGGACGGAGAGCCCGACCCGTACGGGGCGTTCTGGCATGCGATGTCGCCCGCGGCCGCGATGACGAATCGCGTCGTCCCGATGCCGGCCGGCTCGGCGCGGTGATGGGGACGGCGGCCGTCTTCCGAGGCCTGAGCGTGGATCACCGTTGCCGCGACCGCGAGCACACCGAGGAGGGCGAGCGTCCTCCGCATGCCGTCCATGCTACCGAGGGGTCTGGATGCCGACGGCCTCATCTGGCTGTCCGGGAGCGATCTGTACGCCGGCGTCCCGTGACCGAGCAGGTGCGGGCCGTCCACGTTCCGAAGCTCCTGGCGGCAGGCGAGTTCGACAGCGATGCCCTCGCGCCGCGCCCGGCGGTCGAGCGCATGGCTCCCCCGCCCAACGAGGTCGTCCTCCTGGACACGGCGGAGCACGGCACCGACATCCTCGAGTTCGGCGACCCCGCCGCGGCCGACGAGTTCCGGCGGTCGGTGTTGGACTTCCTCGCCGGGATCTGAACGGCCGCAGGCGGTCTCATCTGCCCTTCACGCTCATCTCATGGCCGTCCCGTCATCCTGGCCCGACCAGACCGAGGAGGTCGATTGCATGGATCGCAGGACGAAGTGGATCACTGGAGGTGCGCTCGCGCTGGTGCTCGTCGGCGGTGGTACGGGCGTCGCCATCGCCACCGGAGCGGGGGACACCGACCGGCCGCTCGCAGGCTCGACGCTGGACCGCGCCCGCTCGGCCGCGCTGGAGTTCACGGGTGGAGGAACCGTGATCGAGACCGAGGCGGGCGACGACGGCGCCGCGTACGGGGTCGAGATGCGCCTGGATGACGGGCGCGTGGTCGAGGTCCGTCTCGACGCGAACTTCAAGGTAATCAGCCACGAGGCCGACGACGACGGATCCGATGGCCAGGACGGCTCGAGCGACGACTGACCCGATCCGGTCCCGGACGAGGAGGAGGCATGAACGGGCATCAGGGGCCCACGCTCCACCGGTCGAACTGCCCGCGCCGGCTCGTGGTGATGGTGGCGCTCGCGCTCCTGACCGCCGCCTGCACGAGCAGCAGCGACGCGGTCTCGCCGATGGGCGCGACCGTCACGACGATCCCGCAGCCGGCCGTGCCGGCCCACATCCCGGTCGCCTCGGAGAGCGAGCGGGTCGACCTCACGATGCCGACGTTCTCGGATCCGACGAACATCACCAACCCGCTCTTCCCCGTCTCCCTCCAGGAGTCGGTCCTGATGCTCGGCCACGTCGAAGGGAAGCCGTTCCGGACCGAGGTCACGCTCCTGCCGGAGACCCGGATCATCGCTTGGGAGGGACAGCGGGTCGAAACGGCGGTGTCCCAGTACAACGCCTTCCTCGACGGTCGGATCGAGGAGGTCGCGTACGACTACTACGCGCAGGCCGACGATGGCTCCGTCTGGTATTTCGGCGAGGACGTGTTCGATTTCAGGGCGGGGGCGATCGTCGTGACCGAGGGCACCTGGCTCGCGGGCAAGGACGGCCCGGCCGCGATGATCATGCCGGCCGATCCTCAGGTGGGCGACGTCTATCGCACCGAGAACGCGCCCGGCTTCGTGTTCGAAGAGGTCACGGTCCGGTCCATCGATGAGACGCTCGACGGCCCTCTGGGTCCGATCCAGGGTGGGATGCTGGCCGAGGAGCTCCACAGCGATGGGAAGACCGAGCAGAAGGTCTTCGCCCCCGGCTACGGGGAGTTCTACACGGCCGGCGGAGGAGACGTGGAAGCCCTCGCGCTCGCGAGTCCCACGGATGCGGCGACCGAGCAGCTCCCGGCCGAGCTCACGACGATGTCGAGCCGGGCTCTCGACGTCTTCGACATGGCCGGGTCGGGGGATTGGGCGGCGGCGTCCGCGGCCGTACGGAAGATCGAGGCGGCGTGGGAGACCTTCCGCGCCGCGGCCGACGTGCCGAGGCTGATCGAACCCAGGATGAACCTGGCCCTCGCAACGCTCGCGCGTGCCGTTCGAGCCGAGGAGAGGGCCGGCGCCCGTAACGCGGCGATCCAGGCCGCTCGGTCGAGCTTCGACCTCCAGCTGCCGTATCGGTCGGAGGCCGAGATCGACCTGGCGCGCATGGACCTGTGGGCCGCCCAGCTGCTGGTGGACGAGGCGGCGGGGAACGCCGGCGGGGTCGGTGCCGACGCGTTCGCGCTCGACTACGTCCGGGATCGGATCCGCGTTGCGGTCGTTGCTCGAGACCTGGTGCGGATCAACACCGAGATCGGCGCGATCCAGGTCGCCGTCGTCGACGGCGAGCTCGGGGCCGCGGCCGCCGCCGCGGAACGGCTGCGCGGGACGCTCGCCGAGCTGCAACCACTTCGGTGAAAGGCGTGCGGACACGAGCGGACGGGTCCTGGCCGCCAGTCGATCGGCCGCCTGGACCCGTCCGCCCGTAGTGGGTGCTCCCGAGGGAGCCGTACTTAGCTCTCAGCGAGGTGCTTGGCGAGCGTGCGCGCCCTCCGCTCCTCCCGGAAGATGCCTACCCCGTAGATGGGGCCCTGGAGCACCGTGTTCGGCATGGACGGCACCTTGGGGGTCTGCACGAGGAAGACCGCGTGCTGCCTGGAGGGGAACTGGTCCACGATCTCGCCCTGAGCGAACTCTCGCTGGATGGTCTGCTTGTCGTCGGCTTCGACGACGACCCATGGAGTCCCTTGCATGGTCGCACCTCCTTCCCGCGAATGTTCAGCTTGTCAGGCGGTCCTGAAGCCAAGCTGAGACTGCGCTGAGAGATCCCTTATCCGCTTTCAGGTCGTACACGGGGTCCTGGTGTTTTGTCGCCCGGAGGCCGGCCGTCCAACATGGTGGGAGGAAGAGGGCCGTCTCCCCGGGGATCGTCTCGATCGGATCGTTCGACCGGAGGGGGAGCTCGTGAACCTGCTGGTCGTTCAGGAGGAACCCCCCGTCGCTTCGTTCATCAAGCGGGGGCTCGAGGCCGAGGGTTTCGTCGTGCGAACCGCGTGCGACGGCGCCGAAGGGCTAGAGATGTCGAGATCGTCGGATCTCGACCTCATCGTTCTGGATCTCGCCCTGCCGACGGTGACGGGGGAGGAGATCCTCACCACCTTGCGTGCCGCCGGCTCGTCGGTGCCCGTGATCATCTTCACCTCGAGCGATGGGGTCCCCGATCCGGTGGCGATCCTGAACGCCGGGGCCGACGACTACGTGACGAGACCCTGCAGTTTCTCCGAGCTCCTCGCCCGGATCCGGGCGAGGCTTCGCGCGGCGGATCAGACGGTGTCGACCACGATCTCCCACGGGCGCGTCACCATCGACGTCTCGACACGGGATGTCCGGATCGGTGGGAGATCGGTCGACCTCACGCCCCGCGAGTTCACCCTGCTCGAAACGCTGATGCGACATGCGGGTCAGGTCCTCTCCCAGGCCCAGCTGCTCGATCAGGTCTGGGGATACGACCGCGATCCGAGCTCCAACGTGGTGGAGGTCTACGTGGGCTATCTCCGCAAGAAGCTCCGACGTGATGTCGTGGAGACGATCCGCGGCGCCGGGTATCGGTTCCGCGGCTGAGATCTGCGCCCGTTCGTTTGCGTGTCCCTTCGGGGCGACCCCCGCGTTCGTGACCTCGTTGGTTGCCTTCCCCGAGGTTCTGCCGCACCATGCGGGTACGGGAGAAAGGAGGTGGTCCTTGCCGAAACAGCTCGAGACCCTCGAGGTGACTGGCTGCTGAGCCGTCCCTCGCGGGCCGGGGGCCACCAGCCCCCGCCCGTACGCCGGGAAGCCGGCAGAATCCAACCAGCTCACCGACCTCGCGGGTTCCGGTTGGTCGACCGGACGACGCCTCGACCGAGGCTGAGGCGCCCGCGCGGAACGCTTCATCGAACGGGCCGGCCCATGTGGGGCCGGCCCGTTCGCGTCCGTCACGTTTGTGGAGGAGATCCAGGCGTGGCGCGAGTCGAACGAGCTCGAGCGCCGAGTCCTGATGCGCGAAGCAGCGTGGCTCGAGGAGACCAACCGCTCCGCTCGATCGGGTCGGGTCAGGCGATCAGAGCGTTCTCCCACAACCCGGCCACGTTGCCCTCGCTGTCCTTGAAGTAGGCGAAGGCCCCCATCCCCGGGATCTCGGTGCGCGCCTGCACCGTGGTGCCGCCTCCCGCCTCCACCTTCTTCAAGGTCTCGTCGATCGACGTGACCCCGATCGTGATCACCGGGGCGGGGGTGTCACCGGTCCGTCTCATGAGACCGCCGTTGATGGCGCCGGGTTCGGTCGGCTGCTGCGTCGTCTCGTCGATGGGGGTGGTCGTGACCGTCGTGTACATGTTGCCGCCACCCATATCCATCTCGGTCAGGTCCCAATCGAAGGCGGAGCCGTAGAACTCACGTGCCCGGGCCGCGTCGTCGACCGGGATTTCGAAGTGCACGACCTTGTCCATGCCTTCCTCCTTCCCGAGGCCCGAGAGCCTCTCCGCAGGCTTCACTCCAACCTAGCGCGTACCGCCGGAAGAGGCGATGGCAGGCCTGGGGAGGACCCGCCGGGGAAGCCAACTCGCCCTCCGGGCCCAGAACGCCCGCAGGGGGTATCCTTCGTCGCCGGAGGTGGTCCATCTGCCCAAGTACCTCATCGACCGGAATTTCTCGAAGATCACGGAGGACGAGCTCGCGGGGTTCGCGAGGGACTCGAAGCGGATCGCGCGGGAACGGTTCCACGACGTGACCTGGCATCACAGCCACGTCGTGATCAACCCCGACGGAGTCGTGCATACCTTCTGCATCTACTCGGCGCCCGACGAGGCGCGGATCCGCGAGCACGCGGTCGCGTTCGGCGGTCACAGCATCGACTGGATCTCCGTGATCGCCGACGAGGTGGACCCCGACGAGATCGCGGTCTAGAGCTGCTCCGCGTCGCGTTCCCAGCGCACGCCTTCCTCGAACACCGCATGCGACAGCCGTGAGAACGCGATCGCTCGCCGGACCGTGATGTCGGTGTGGCGGGGATCGTCCTGCGCCATCAACTCCAGCGCCGACCCGTAGAGCTGGATCGCGTGGTGGAAGGCCAGCTGCTCGTGGGCGAGCTCTGCCGCCGTGATCAGATATGGCAGCGATCGATCGGGCTCCCCCGCCTCGCGCCAGTGATGGGCGAGGAGCCAGGCCAGGTTCGGATTCCGCTCCCCAGACACCTCCTCGACGTAGCGAGCGATCGCTCCGTGGCGTTCCCTCCGCTCCGCTCGGGGCAGCGTCGCGTACGCGATCTCCCGGATCAGGATGTGCTTGAACCCGAACTCCGCGTCCTTCATCACGCGGCTCGTGGGTTCGCGTCGGATCAGATCTCTCGATTCGAGCGCGTCCAATGACTCGTCGACCGCCTCCAGATCGGGGAGCGCGCGAAGGAGGCCGCGCCAGAAGTTCTTCCCGACCACCGACGCCGCGAGGAGGGTCGCTCGAGGCTCCGAGGGGAGGGCGTCGATCCGCGACGCGATCGCCGCCCTGATGGTCATCGGCAGCTCGTCCGACGGCCCCCGCTCCAGGAGCGAGGCGGCGAGCTCCTCGATGAACAGCGGGTTCCCCTCCGCGACCGCCACGAGCCGCTCGACCGACGACAGATCTCCTCCGCCCGACAGGAGGTAGCTGGCGATCGAAGCGGCATCGACGGGCGACAGCGACTCCAACGGGATCGTGGTGTGTCCGAGGACGCCGCTACCCCAGCTGGGGCGAACCTCGAGGAGCTCGGAGCGTGCGAGCGCGAGGAACACGGCCGGCGCGCCGCGGACGTGGGTGGCCAGGTACTCGAGGAGATCCAGCTGCGCGTTGTCGGCCCAGTGGATGTCTTCGAAGACGAACAGCGTCGGTCGCTCGAGCGCGACCTGCTCGACGAGACGCCGAGCAGCGAAGAACAGCTGAACAGGCTCTTGGGCTCGATCCTCGCCCGACCCCAGCCCGACGAGGGCCCGCAGGAGTGGAGCGATATCGTCGGCCTCGTCCGGTCCCATCAGCTCACGGAGGCGCGAACTCAGCTTTCCCGACGCCTCGTCCGCCGCGTCCGATTCGAAGATCCCCGCCACCGCGTGCACCTGTTCGGTGAAGGCGCGGTAGCCCGTCTGGCCGTACGGCAGGCATCGGCCCCGGATCGCGCGGCCACCCGCGGCCTCGACCCGCCCGACGATCTCGGCCGTGATCCGCGACTTACCGATACCGGTCGGCCCGACGACCGTGACCAGATGGGGCCGGAGCTCGGCCACGGCGCGCTCCCAGATCGACTCCAGGAGGCCGAGCTCGCGCGCACGACCGACGAGCGGCGCCGTCGTGGCCGGACGTTCGGCCGGTGCGCCGATTGGCGCGATCGCGAGCCACGCCTCGACCGGGTCGCGCTTGCCCTTGGCCTGGACGGGCTCGAGCTCGCGGTAGCGGATCACGTGTCGCGTCGCGCGGTACGTCTCCTCGCCGACCACCAGACCGCCGGCAGGCGCGGAGGTCTGCAGCCGGGAGGCGGTGTTCACGACGTCGCCCAGCGCGAGCGCCGCACCGGTCTCCGGTCGCGATCCGATGGCGATCACAGCCTCGCCCGTGTTGACGGCCGCGCGCACCGCGATGGGGTTCTCGGGTCGCTCGCGGCTCAGGGCCTCGACCGCGTCGACGACGCGGAGTCCGGCGCGGACCGCACGCTCCGCGTCGTCGCCGTGCGCCACCGGCGCGCCGAAGACGGCCATGACGGCGTCGCCGATGAACTTCTCGACGGTGCCCTCGAAGCGCTCGATCTCCCGCTTGGAGCGGGAGTGGAACTCCTGCAGCGTGTCGCGGACGTCCTCGGGATCGGCTCGATCCGATCGGGCCGTGAAGCCGACCATGTCGACGAACAGCACCGAGACGAGCTTCCGCTCCTCGCGTGGCCGCTCCGCGGGAGCGAGCGCCGTGCCGCAGGTCGGGCAGAACGCCGCCCCGGCAGGCGTCTCGGATCCGCAGTTGGGGCATGCCGCCATGCCGGCATCCTAGGTCTGGTGGGACAGGATCGCTGAGAAGCTCAGGCAGGTGCTCGGCTGTCGGGCGGCACGATCGTCAGGGGGCGCAGGAGGTGGTTGGGCGTGTCAGATGACCGAATAGAGGTGCCACTCGCCCGGGACGCCCTTCAGTTCATGCAAGCCCCGGTCATCGAACTCGATCCCCGATCCCGCCACCAGATCCCTCACCGTCTGCGAGACGAGGGTCTCGCCAGCCCCGGCCGGAGGTTCCGACGACCTGGTAGGCGATGGCCGTGCCGTCGTTCCACGCGTACGAGGTTTGTGGCCGCTCCACCGCCGAATCGTGAGCCGCTGTTTGGGTCGGCGCAAGGCCCGATCTCACCGAGAACTCCATGGTCTCGGGTCGTATGCGGACCGTGCTTGCTCTGTTACCTCGCTTTCACGCGGTACTTGATGTGGGTGACGCCGGGCGCTTCGATCGCGCGGATCTGCTCGAGCTCGATGTCGGACCCGTCGAGGTCGCCGAACAGCCGCTCACCCCGGCCGAGGAGGACGGGTGTCAGCGAGATCTCGATCTCGTCGACCAGACCTGCCCTCAGGTACTGCTGGATCACGCTGGCCCCGCCCGCGAGCCACACGTCCTTCCCGTCCGCGGCCTCCGTGGCCAGCTTGAGCGTTGCCTGGATGCCCTCGGTTGCGAAATGGAAGGTCGTTCCGCCCTGCATCTCGACCGGCTCGCGGGGATGGTGGGTGAGGACGAAGACCGGCACGTGGTAGGGCGGGTTCTCACCCCACCAGCCGCGCCAGTCGCCTCGCCACGGACCGGGGCCACCGCCGAACATGTTCCTGCCCATGACCACGGCGCCGATGTTCTCCCACCAGCCCCGAACCACGGCCGTGCTCGCGTTGACCTCGCCCCCGCTGCCATCCTCGCCGTGCATCTCCCTGAAGACCGCGAGCGGGATCATCCACTCGTGAAGGCGTTCGCCGCCCACGCCGAGGGCAGTGTCCACGCTCTGGTCGGGTCCGGCTCCGAACCCGTCGAGCGATATCGCCATGGTCGCTCTCAGCTTGCTCATCGCTCCCTCCTTCTCTCGAACGGTTGACTCGTTGCGGCAGTCAGACTCATCGGCGAGGAAGGCGCTGGGTGGAGCGATTAACGTCTTCGAAGACGTACACCTGAGGCGGGGTGTCCTCCCACTCCGGGAAGAGATCGTCTTCGACGGCGGCCCGCATCGCCTGAACACCTCTCTCGAAGGCCTCGCGCGTCTCCCAGAGCGCGAGGCCGAGCAGCGTGCCGGACTCGGCGTCACGCATCGTGTGGACCTCCTGGAGCCCGGGCTGTGAACGGCCGGCGGCTGCGAACCGCTCCATCGACGCGATCAGCTCATCGACGTTTTCGGGATTCGGACTGTGGATGGCGATGTGCGC
>JBKPRY010000237.1:0-1496 GCA_046734755.1 Actinomycetota bacterium
CTCCTCGGCCGTCGCCTTGAGCTCGGCCGCGGTCCAACGCGCTTCCTGCTGAGCGGACTCGGCCTCCACCGCGAGGTCGGAGTCCGCCTGCGCCATGCTCCCGATGAACTCGAGCCGGTCGGAGAAGTCGGCCAGGGAGGCCGACTCGAACAGTTCGGCGATCTGCGAGCCGACGCCCCGATAGGCCCTGGCGGCGTTCGCGTTCAGGCTGGTGATGGCCCGGTCGGCGGTCGCCTGGGCCCGCTGGGCCTGGGCCCGAACGTCGGCCAGCCGTGCCTGGACTTCCTGGAGTTTGATCCGTGCCTGGTTGTACTGCTCGACCATCAGATCGAGCTCCCGGTTGAGGGAGTCCAGGCGTGCCCTGGCCTGCTCGACCTCCTCACGGCTGGGTGCCGCTGTGGAGAGGGTTACGGCACCGATGGTCGCCGAGGCGGCGAGGAGCACGGCGATGGACAGCCGTGCGACGAGGTGTGCGCGCCTTGCGGTCATCATCCCCCAGGCAACAGAACGGGCTGTCGTACGACAGCCCGCGTTCGAGGCTACCCGACAGCCGGACCCCAGGCAACAGGATTGACCCGGCCGGGATCCGGGCCGAGGATCGGAGGTCTGGTCGGGACGGCGGGACTTGAACCCGCGACCTCAGCGTCCCGAACGCTGCGCGCTACCAAACTGCGCCACGTCCCGTCGTGCCCGAGTCTAGCGGCTGGGCCGGTCCGCGGCCCGCCGGTAGCATCGAGGGGTCGGCACGCCCGCCGATCGCGTCGGGAGGAGGCCCGGTTGAGGATCGCCGAGATCTGCCCACCGTGGATCGCCGTGCCCCCGAAGGGCTACGGCGGGATCGAATGGGTCGTCGCGCTGCTGGCCGACGGCCTGGCTGAGGCGGGGCACGACGTCACGCTGTTCGCGACCGGCGACTCGCAGACCAAGGCGCGTCTCGAGTACGTCTTCGAGCAGGCCCCGGGCTCGGGCGCGATCAACGACATCGTCCTGGACACCACCCATACGCTCTTCAGCCTCACGGACGCGGCCGAGCGCTTCGACGTGTTGCACGTCCACTCGCCGTTCTCGGCGCTCGCGGCCGCGGTCGAGACCGGGGTGCCGACCGTCCACACCCTGCACGGGTCGTTCGTGCCGGAGATGACGCGGTTGTACTCGTTCGTCGCGCAACGCGCCTGGTTCGTCGCGATCAGCGAGGCGCAGAAGCGGTTCAACGAGGATCTGCGCTACGGCGGCGTCGTCTACAACGGCATCGACATGACCGCCTATCCCCTGCAGGAGGACAAGGAAGACTTCGTCCTGTTCCTCGGTCGTGCGGCCCCGGAGAAGGGCTGGCGGCGCGCGGTCGAGGCGGCCATCGCCGCCGGTGAGCGCCTCGTGTCCGCCGTGAAGATCGCTCACCCAACCGAACAGGAGGAGTGGACGAACAACGTCCAACCGATCCTGCCCCCCCGAGTACGAGGTGCTGGGGGAGATCACGCTGGCCGAGAAGGTGAGCC
>JBKPRY010000238.1:0-1151 GCA_046734755.1 Actinomycetota bacterium
GCGCAGCGCCATGATCCGCTCGGCGGGCCGGACGTCGGACGGGCACGCGGCGGTGCACTCGAACGCCGCGTGGCACCGCCACGCGGCGAACGGCCCGTCCGCCCACTCGAGCACGCGGTCCGGGTCGGCGCCGCGCGGCTCCTCGAGCAGGCGTTGCGCGGCGGCGAGGGCGGCAGGACCGACGTATGCGTCCGAGGTCGCCGACACGGGACACGCGGACAGGCACAGGCCGCACTCGATGCAGTCCTCGAACCGGTCGTAGGCCTCGATCCCCTCGAGGGGGATCGCCTCCGGGAGCTGCTCCGCCGCGCGGATCGACGGGATCTCGTCGGGGAACCTGGCCACGAACTCGCGCATGTCGACGACGAGATCGGTCAGGACCGGGATGTTCGCGAGCGGCTCGACCGTGATCGTGGCGCCGAGGTCGTCCGCCGGCGTGACGCAGGCGAGGGCCTCCCGGCCGTTCACCTGGACGCCGCAGGTCCCGCACGACGCATGCATGCACGAGTGCCTGACCGCGAGGGTCCGGTCGATGTGGAGCTGGATCCACTTGAGCCCCTCGAGCACCGTCCGCGTGAGTGGGACGTCGAACACGTCGAAGCGCCACCCCGGCTCCCCGCGCTTGTACCGGTACACGCGGTAGGTGCGTCGGCCTCCCGCATCGACCGGGGTCATGCCGGCCTCCGGTCCCGATCCGTGTAGAAGGCGGTGTGCGGGAGCGTCACGAAGGTCCGGGTACGCGTGGGGCGGTCGATCCCCAGCTTCGCGCAGATCACGTCCCCACAGAGCTCGGCCATCCCCCGGAGCGTCGTGGCCTTGCCCCCGGTGATCGTCACGAACCCGTCCACGCCGTCGTCGGCGTGATCGATCGTCTCGAACGTCCGCGAGAGCTCGCGCCCCGAGTCCCCCGCCCGCGACCCGATCAGCGGCCGGGCGGCGGACCACGCGGCCCGGAACTCGGCCTGCGCGACGGCCGGCACCAGCTTCGCGCCCTCCTCCCACATCCGCCGGACGTGGTCCTCGGGGACGTCCAGGTCGTCGGGATCCTCGACCGTCCACGAGCTCGTGCCGACGATCGACAGCGCCCGCTGGGGAACGATGATGTCGCCGTCGCCGGAGCGGTGCATCCGGTTCAGCACCATGTTGCACAG
>JBKPRY010000239.1:0-9288 GCA_046734755.1 Actinomycetota bacterium
GCCGGGACAACGTGCAGGCGTGTACCGACCTGGTCGTGGCGCAGGGTTCGAAGCTCGGCGCGAGCCACCAGCTGTGGCAGATGAACGAGATCAACCAGCTGATCTGGCCGGCGGCCGACGGGGTGGGCGTCATCAACCAAGAGGCGTGGGACCGCACGGCCGAGATCGCGCAGAACACGCCGAACCTCGAGGGCACGACGGTGCTCACAGGGCCGCCGGACGCCGATGCGTTCACCAACGACATCATCAACGAGGCCCTCACGAACCTCCAGGACCTCGGCGTGGACACGACCGGCGACTCCTACCAGCCGATCGAGGTCACCCTGAACGAGGGCGGCGCCTAGATCTGACGGTGGCGGGCGGGCCCGGCGTGGCCCGCCCGCCCCTATCATCGGCGGATGGCGCCGCTCCTGCTGCTGAACGCCGAGGACGTCCGGAACCTGATCGATCTCCCGACGCTGTTCGACGCGCTCGAGATCGCGCTGCGCGAACTCAGCGCCGGGAACGCATCGGTCCCGCCGCGCACGGTCGCGCGAAGCCCGAAGGGCTTCCTTGGCTCGATGCCCGGGTACCTTCCGGGGACGCTCGAGGCCAAGCTCGTCGCGGTCTTCCCCGGCAACCACGACCGCGGGCTCCCCTCGCATCAGGCGTTGATCGTGCTGTTCGACGAGGAGAGCGGGATGCCGCTCTGCGTGATGGACGGCACCGTGATCACCGCGGTCCGGACCGGCGCGGCCACGGCCGTGGCCGCGCGAGCGCTCGCTCGCGACGGCGCGAGCTCGCTCGCGGTCCTAGGGGCCGGCGTGCAGGGTGGTTCGCACCTGGACGCGTTCCGGAGGTTGTTCGAGCTCGACGATGTCCGCGTCGCGTCGCGCGACCCTCGTCACGCCGAGACGCTCGCCGGATCGCACCCGAGGGCACGAGCGGTCTCCTCGTTCGAGGAGGCCGTCCGGGGGGCCGACCTCGTGTGCTGCTGCACCGATGCGGACGAGCCAGTGCTGTCGCACGCCTGGCTCGCGCCGGGGGCGCATGTGAGCTCGGTCGGCGTGGGCGCCGAGGTCGATCAGGCCACGATCCGCGCGTCGTCGATCTTCGTCGAATGGCGCGGCGCGGCCGAGAACCCGCCGCCCACGGGTTCGGCCGAGCTCCAGGGGCTCGATCCGGCCTCGATCGCCGAGATCGGAGAGGTGCTCGCCGGCACGCACCCCGGACGCCGTTCGGACGGTGAGCTGACCCTCTACAAGTCGACCGGCCACGCCGTGGAGGACGCGGCCGCGGCCCGGCAGGTCTTCGATCGGGCCTCGGCCGACGGCGTCGGCACGACGTTCGAGCTATGACGGAGCCGGTCCACCACGAGCCGATCACGCTCGAGGAGATCGAGCAGGCCCGCGCTCGGATCGAGGGGGTGGCCTTCAGAACCCCCCTGGTGCGGTTCCCGATCGAGGTCCCGGAGACCGAGATCTACCTGAAGCTCGAGGTCCTGCAGCCGATCGGCTCCTTCAAGATCCGCGGGGCGGGCTCGCTGATCGGGTCGCTGTCCGACGAGGACCTCGCCAACGGCGTGTGGACCGCGAGCGCGGGCAACATGGCCCAGGCCGTCGCCTGGTTCGCGAGGCACAAGGGTCTCCCGTGCACGGCCGTGGTTCCCGACACGGCTCCGGAGGCGAAGGTCTCGGCGGTCGAGCGCCTGGGCGGGACCGTCATCCGGGTGACGTTCGACGAGTGGTTGGAGGTGTTCACGTCCCGAACCTTCCCCGGCCTGGACGGCACGTTCGTGCACCCGTTCAGCGACCGGCGGGTGATGGCCGGCAACGGGACGATCGGCCTCGAGATCCTCGAGGACCTGCCCGAGATCGACAGCGTCCTGATCCCCTACGGCGGCGGTGGCTTGAGTTGCGGGATCGCGTCCGCGATCCGGGCGCGCGCACCCGCCACCAGGGTCTACGCGGCGGAGGTCGCGAGCGCGGCACCCCTGGCCCCCTCGCTCTCCGCCGGTGCCCCCGTCGAGGTCGCGTACACGCCCAGCTTCGTCGACGGGATCGGTGCGCCGAGGGTCCTCCCGGAGATGTTCGAGCTGGCGCGCACGCTGCTCGACGGATCGCTCGTCGTCGAAGCCGATGCGGCCGCCGATGCCGTCCGCCTGCTGGCGACCCGGGCGCACGTGGTGGCCGAAGGGGCGGGGGCGGTCCCGGTGGCGGCCGCAACCGCCGGGTTCGCGGGTCCGGGCAAGGTCGTCGCGATCGTGTCGGGCGGGAGCATCGACGCGTCGAAGCTGGCGACGATCCTTGCCGGCGGCGGCTGACGCCGAGCCGCTACGCTGCGGCCCGTGCGCGTCGACACCGAGTTCGAGCCGCTCGAGACCGAGCGCCTCCGGCTCCGCCGTTCGAAGCCGGAGGATGCCGAGACGATCTCGGCGTATCGAAGCGACCCGGACGTCAACCGGCAGCAGGGGTGGGACCGCACCGATCCGGCCGGCGTCCGGGCCGACATCGTCGAGATGAGCACCCGCGTGCCCGGGGAGTCGGGTGGCTGGGTGCAGTTCACGGTCGAGGAGCGCGAGGGCGGCAGGATCGTGGGCGACGTCGGCTTCGCGGTCGCCGACGGCGAACCGAACGTGATCAAGGTCGGGTACACCATCTCGCCGGAGTTCCAGGGACACGGGTACGCGACCGAGGCCGTCCGCGCGCTGGTGAACTACTCCTTCGACACGCTCGGTGCCGAGATCGTCCGCGCGCATGCAAGCGCGGAGAACGCCCCCTCGATCCGTGTCGCCGAGAAGGTCGGGATGCGTCTCATCGAACGCGTCGAGTACCACGAGGGCGACGAGGTCTGGCACGGGGTGCGGTACGAGGTCCGTCGCTGAGGCCCGAGCGGGGCGTTCCGAACGACCGTCAGGACTGGGTGGCGTCGCGCGGCTTGAACTCGTCGCAGGTAGCGTCGGTGTGGATCACGCCGCGGACGTAGCGGCACCCGCCGATCGACAGGCGCGGGAACATGAACTTGCACTCCCCGCAGCGGAACTTCGGGTTCTCGGCCTCGCGGTAGTTCGCCTGCTTCTTCGAGAGCCCCTGGACGCTCGGCACGAGGTCTGCCTCCTCAGTCGCGATCGACGGCGCGCTGGAGCTGCGCCTTGCTCATCTTAGATCGTCCCTCGACGTGCTTGTCCTTCGCCTCCTGGTACAACTGCGCCTTCGTGCGGCCGCCGGGACCGCGGTGCGACCGGAGGCCACCGCGCCGGCCGGAGGAGATGTCCCGGGTCGACGTCGGGCTCGAGGTCCTCGCCTCGCCGGAGCGGGCCCGCTCCTTGTTGACGGTGCGAGCGGCGATCTCCTCCGCCGTGTCCTCGTCGCGACCTTGCTCCTCGAGGCCCTGTTTGATGTGCTCGTACTGTCGTTCGCGCTTGGCGCTCCACGCCTTCTGCGGCATGGCGTCCTCCTTTCCGTTCTTTGACCTGTTCCCTGGCCGTTCTCTCGTCTCGTTCCTACCCGTCCGGGCGTCGAGCTACCCGCTGCCGCACGACTTCACGGTCCGGGTTGCCGGAGCGGCTCGGTCGCGATTAGCTGGGGACCAAGGAGGAAGCGATGGCGACCAAACAAGCACGGGTGAGTTGGAAGGGCGACCTGGAGAACGGGACGGGCACGATCGAGCAGGTGGGCAGCGGAGCCGTCGGGCCGCTCGCGGTCTCCTGGGCGGCCCGCACCGGCGACGAGGGTGGGATGACCAGCCCCGAGGAGCTGATCGCGGCGGCCCATGCCTCGTGCTTCTCGATGGCGTTCTCGGCGCGGCTCGCGAAGGCGGGGACGCCGCCGGACCGGCTCGAGGTCTCGGCCGCCGTCACGTTCGTACCCGGGACCGGGATCACGACATCGGAGATCGACGTGACCGGCGTCGTGCCGGGGATCTCGGAGGAGGACTTCGTCAGCCTCGCGGAGGACGCGAAGGAGAACTGCCCCGTCTCGGGCGCGCTCAAGGGCAACGTGGACATGAGCGTCACGGCGCGGCTCGCGTCGTAGCGCCAGGCCGGCCGCGGCCAGGTCCCGGCGATCGCCAATCGGTACGGGCTCGCGGCGAAAGCACCCACGCGTGGGCCGCCGCCATGCGCCCGTCCTGAGGCGATTCGAGACCGCGGCTATCGTTACCGCCCGGACCCAACCACCCGAACCCATGCCGACGACAAAGACCTGCCCCGACTGCTCGACCGCCAATCCATCGGCGGCCCGCTTCTGTCTGAACTGCGGCGCGAAGCTCCGGGACGCCACCGCGGTCGGTCCCGATACCCGCCTCGATCCGTACCTTCCCAAGGAGTTGCTCGCCAAGCTCGAGGCCGCCCGCGCTGGACGGGCCATGGAGGGCGAGCGGCGGATCGTCACGATGCTGTTCTGCGACGTCAAGGGCTCGACCGCGATGGCCGAGACCCTCGACCCCGAGGACTGGGCCGAGATCATGAACGGGGCGTTCGAACGGCTGATCGCCCCCGTCTATCGGTACGAGGGCACGCTCGCCCGCCTGATGGGCGACGCGATCTTCGCCTTCTTCGGCGCGCCGATCGCGCACGAGGACGACCCGCAGCGCGCGGTCCAGGCCGGGCTCGACATCATCGCCGGCATCGCCGCCTACAAGGAGCGGATCAGCGCCGAGCGCGGGCTGGACCTCGACGTTCGGGTCGGCATCAACACGGGGCCGGTGATGGTCGGGCAGGTTGGCTCGGATCTCCGCCTCGAGTACACGGCGATGGGCGACGCGGTCAACGTCGCCGCCCGCATGGAGCAGACGGCCGAACCCGGGACCGTGCAGATCACGGCGGAGACCCATCGGCTGGTCGAACCGTTCTTCGATCTCGAGCCGCTCGGCGGGATCGAGGTCAAGGGCAAGGCCGAACCCGTCTCGGCGTTCCGGGTCCTCGGTAGGAAGGCTGGGATCGCGGGATCCCGGAGCCTCCGCGATTCGCCGCTGGTCGGGCGCGAACGCGAGATGGATCAGCTCCGGGAGGCGATCGAGGAGGCGCAGTCGGGGGGTGGGCGGATCGTCTCGCTGATCGGCGAGGCGGGGCTCGGGAAGTCCCGGCTGGTCCAGGAGACGGTGGGCGAGTGGACCCGCCGGCGGCCCGAGGAATCCTCGCGCATCGGCGGCGAGATCCACCGCCTCTGGGAGACGTGGCAGTGCGTCTCGTACGACGCGACCCGGCCCTACGCGCAGTACCGGCGCGTGTTGGCGCGGCTCGCCGGGATCGAGGACACCGACCCGCCCGACGAGGTCCGCCGGAAGCTGGCCGCAACGATGGAGCCCGGGTCGGAGGACGAGTGGCTCGAACCCCACATGCGCGTCTGGCGATCGCTGTTCGGCGTCACCGAGCCTGGAGAGGAAGAGCTCGAGGGGCAGGCGTTCCGCGACGCGATCATGGAGCTGGTGCCCGGAGCAACGAGAGCGTTCGGCGCCGACCAGCCGCGCCTGTTGGTGTTCGAGGACCTGCACTGGTGCGACGAGGCCTCGATGGACGTGTTGATCGAAACCGCCAAGCTCGTGGACGAACTGCCGTGCCTTTTCCTGTTCGCCTACCGCCCGGACCGTCAGGCGCAGTCGTGGCGGCTCAAGCATTGGCTCGAGACCGAGTACCCGCACCGCTCGACCGAGCTCGCCCTCGAGCCGCTCTCGGACGACGACAGCGGCAAGTTGATCGACGCGCTGATCCCGGGCGGCGACCCCGAGGTTCGAACCCAGATCCTCGAGCGCACCGACGGCAACCCCTTGTTCGTCGAGGAGGTGGCCGTCGCGGTGCTGGGACACGACGAGATCGCGATCCCGGACACCCTGCAGGCGCTGTTCACCGCGCGGCTCGACGCGCTCGACGAGGACTGCAAGCACACACTGCAGCTCGCATCGGTGATCGGCCGCTCGTTCTCCGAGCCGGTCCTTCGAGCCGTCGCAGGGGAGGCAGACCCGACCTCTTCGCTGCGAACGCTCGAGCGCGTGGGCCTGATCTCCGAGACCGGCCGGACGCCCGACCGTGAGTACGCGTTCCACCACAGCCTCACGCAGGACGCGACCTACGGGACGATCCTGATCCGGCGTCGGCGCGAGCTGCATCAGCGCGTGGGGGAGGTCTTCGAGGAACGTTACGCCAACCGACTCGACGAGTTCGCGCCGGTGCTGGCCCACCACTTCCGGGAGGGGGGCGACGACGAGCGGACCTTGCAGTACGCCACGTTGGCAGGCGACCAGGCGGCACGGCTCTACGCGAATGCCGAGGCCGCCGCCCACTACGCGACCGCGATCGAGGCCACGGACCGACTGGGGAAGACCGCCGACGCGATCGGGCATCTGTATCCGAGCCGTGGCAGGGTGCTGGAGCTCTCCGGTCGCTACGAGGAGGCCGTCGCAGACTACGAGCAGATGGCGGCGCTCGCGCGAGACGCGGGCGACCGGGGCGGGGTGCTCCGCGCCGAGATGGCCCTGACCACGATCCGCGCGACGCCGACCCCGATGTTCGACGGGACGATCGGGCGCGAGCTGGCCGAGCGGACGATCGCGCTCGCGCGCGAGCTTGGCGACCGATCGGCGGAATCCAAGGCTCTGTGGAACCTGATGATCCTGGACGTCTTCGGCGGCGGCGACGCGGACGAGGCGGTCGAGGTCGGCGAGCGGTCTCTGGAGATCGCCCGGGAACTGGATGCCCGGGAGCAGATCGCCTTCACGCTGAACGACCTGTGGCGTCCGTACGCCGCCGTGGGCAACGTCGCCGCGGCCCGCGCCTGCCTGGAGGAGGCGAGGCCGATCTGGCGGGAGATGGGCAACCTTCCCATGCTGTGCGAGAACCTCATCGGCACCGCGGCGCTGCTGGCGCTCGCCGGTAAGCCGGAGGAAGCCCTGGCGCTCTACGACGAGGCCTACGCGATCTCCGAAGAGATCGGCAACCCGTGGGGGCAGGCGCACAGCCTCTTCAACGCGTACCTCGTAGACGTGGAACAGGGCAATGTGGGCCGGTCCATGGCGAGGATGCGTGAATGCATCCAGCGCTCCGAGGAAGCCGGGTTCCTGATCCCCCAATCGGCCGCGCGCGCCGATCTGGGCGTTCAGTACGCTCGTCTCGGACAGATCGAGCGGGGGATCGAACTCGCGGAACAAGGACTCGAGATCGCGAAGGGTCAAACGCCACTGGCCGTCCCCATGGCGATGGTTTCGAAGGCCGAGATCTTGTTCCTGGCGGGCGAGCCCGAGCAGGCGGAATTCGTGCTCACCCATACGGAACTGGGGCGCCTGCCCGGCCCGGTCCGAGGCGCCGCGGGCGCGCACGTCGACATCCTCCGAGGGCGGTTAGCGGCGGCGCGGGGAGACCACGTCGGGGCCGTCGAGGTCGCCGACGCGGTGATCGCATGGCTCCACGGGCACGAGCTGCGTCAGTTCCTCCCCGCGGCCCTCCTGCTCAAGTCGCGGGCGCTCATCGCCTCCAAGCGCCCGGAGGAGGCGGACCCACTGCTTCGGGAGGCGAGGTCCCGCGCCGAGGAGATGGGCTACCGACGCCTGCAGTGGGAGATCGACTGGGAGCTGAGCCGTCTCGCGGCCGATCGTGGCGACGCGGCCGAAGCTGCAGCCTTGCGGGCCGAGGCCGCGTCGATCCTCTCCGAGATCACAGACACGATCGACGACGTGGAACTCCGTTCGAGCTTCCTCGCCCTCCCCGACGTGAGGGCCGCGCTCTCCGAGCGGTGAATGTCTAGGTCGGGAGCGCGAGGATCTCGGCTGCGGTGAGTCCCCGGCTGCCTTGCGACAACCGGAGCCCGATCATCCCGCGCGGCGCCTCGGACCACACGCCGTCCTTGAGGATGTTGACGCTGATCGCTCCTTCGTCGGTCTCGTCGACGCGCAGCGTCTTGCCGAGCTCGGTTCGGAAGAAGTTCGTCGTCGCTTCCGGGTCTCGAGGCCGCATCACCGCGCGCCCGAAGAAGGGCTCACAAGATCGTCGACGTCGACCGGGTCCGTGAGGGTGGTCATTATGCCTCCTCATTCGGAGGAGCGCTCACGGCCTCTGCGCAAACGTTCCTGTGGGCGGTGCGTAACTCCATCATCTCACGTTGCAAGGCGCTCGCTGCGCGACGGCACCTGCACGGAGGCGCTGTGGTACCGCGTCTCGTGCGCCACATCGGGCGGTCGTCCATGATCTCGGCATGAGCGCGCCCAAACGCAGGCGTCCGGTCTGGCGCGCCGTCCAGATCCTGCTCGCCGTCGCTGTTGTCGCGATCAGCTTCCTCTACGCGATCCCCAAGATCGCGAACTACTCCGAGGTCTGGACGGAGATCAGAGACATGACGCCGCTCGAGCTCCTGTTCCTGCTCGCGGCCACGGCCCTGAACCTCGTCACCTACTGGTGGGCGAACATGGTGTCGATCCCGAACCTCGGCCTGTGGCAGGCCGCGGTCAACAATCAGACGTCGACCACGGTCGCGAACACGATGCCGGGCGGCGGCTACGTGTCGATCGCCGTCAGCTACGAGATGTACCGCGCGTGGGGCTTCTCGAAGACGGACGTCGGCCTCTCGGTCGCCGTGACCTCCGTCCTCAACATCTTCGCGAAGCTCGCGCTACCGGCGATCGCACTTCTCCTGATCATCGTGACGCACCGCGCGAGCGGATCTCTGATCGGGGCTTCGATCGTCGGGATCCTCGTCCTGATCGGTGCGGTGGTGCTGTTCGGGCTCCTGATGTGGAAGAAGCGGTTCGCGAGGGCGATCGGGTCCGGCCTCGGGCGAGCGGCGACCTGGGTCGGGCGTCGGTTCCGCCGATCGCGCACGTTCGATTGGGGCGAGGCGGCAGTGCGGTTCCGGCGGAACACGATCGACTTCCTCGTCGAACGCTGGTTCTGGCTGACGAGCACCACGATCATCAGCCACCTCTCGCTGTACCTCGTGCTGTTGCTCGCGCTTCGGTTCGTCGGCGTGTCGGACGCCGAGGTCAGCTGGGCGCAGGTGCTGGGCGTGTTCGCGTTCGCTCGGTTGCTCACCGCCGTGCCGATCACGCCTGGCGGGCTCGGGATCGTCGAGGTTGCCTACATCGGCGGACTGATCCTCGCAGGCCGGGGCCACGCGGACGTGCCGGCGGACGTCTTCCACGCGCAGGTGACGGCGGCGGTCCTGGTCTTCCGAGCGCTCACCTACGGGATCCAGATCCCCCTCGGCGCGCTCACGTACGTGGTCTGGCGCACGAACAGGAGCTGGCGCAAGCCGGCGCCGATCGCGGACCCGGTGCCCTGACCTTCGCCGATCAGGGGTCCGTCGTGAGCGTCCCTTCGAGAAA
>JBKPRY010000240.1:0-2052 GCA_046734755.1 Actinomycetota bacterium
GGCCCGACTCGACGTCGACCGGGATCTCCGAGGCGAGGTCGTGGAGCAGGTTCGGTAGTCGCGTGGTCATCGCTCGTCCTCCGCATCGTCGGGCAGCTCCTGCCGCAGGCGCTCGAGGCCGCGGGAGACGGTCGACTTCACCGTCCCGAGCGGCATGCCGAGCGCCTCCGCCGTGTCGGCCTCGCTGAGGTCCTCGTAGAAACGGAGGACGATCGCGGCCCGCTGCTCGGGACGGAGCTTCATCAGCGCGTGACGCAGCCGGTCACGTTCGCCGAGGTCGTGGGGAGACGTCGATGCCTCGCCCGGCCGCTGGCTCGAGAGCCAAGCGCGCTCGACGCGACGGCGGCGGAAGGTGGAGCTCGCCAGGTTCACGATCGTGCGACGCAGGTACCACCAGAACGCGTCCTTGTTGCGCAGGTCGTGGAACCGGCCGAGCACCTTGACGAACGCGTCCTGCACCAGGTCTTCCGCGAGGATGCGGTCGCCGGTCAGCAGGTAGCCGAGCCTCAGGGCCTCGGCCGCGTGCGTGCGATACAGCGCCTCGAGGCCGTGCTCCTGCGTCCGCCGCTCCTCGCGATCCACGGTCAGGACCCTCACATCTCGAAGACGCGTAGGTGCCGCCCGGGGTTCCTGCGCGGCGGGATCGGGTCCGCGACGGCGACGGGTCTAGACCAGGCCCTGGTCGAGCATCGCGTCCGCGACCTTGACGAACCCGGCGATGTTCGCGCCGTTCACGTAGTTCCCCGGCGTCCCGTACTCCTCCGCGGTCTGACGGCACTGCTTGTGGATGGACTTCATGATGTCCTTCAGCCGCGCGTCGACCTCCTCGCGGGGCCAAGCCATCCGGAGCGAGTCCTGTGCCATCTCGAGGCCGGAGACGGCCACGCCGCCGGCGTTCGCGGCCTTGCCGGGGCCGTACAGGATCCCGGCGTTCACGAACTGGTCGACGCCCTCGGGCGAGGTGGGCATGTTGGCCCCCTCGCTCACGACGTAGACGCCGCCGGCGAGCAGGTTCGCCGCGTCCTTCGCGTTGATCTCGTTCTCCGTCGCGCTCGGGAACGCGCAGTCGGCCGGCACGCTCCACAGGGGGTTCGCATCGGCGGTCGGGTCGAAGCGAGTGAAAGTGACTCCCGGGAACCGCTCCGCGTACTCCGCGATCCGGCCGCGCCGCTCGTTCTTCAGCTCCATGATCCAGCCGAGCTTCTCGTTGTCGATCCCGGCCGGATCGTGCACGAACCCGGTGGAGTCCGAGAGGGTGACGGCCTTCGCGCCCATGTCGAGCAGCTTCTCGATGGTGTACTGGGCCACGTTGCCACTGCCCGAGACCAGGCATGTCTTGGCCTCGAGGCTGTCCTCGCGGGTCAGGAGCATCTCGTGCGCGAAGTAGACCGCGCCGTAGCCGGTCGCCTCCGGCCGTATCAGCGAGCCGCCCCACTCGAGGCCCTTCCCGGTCAGGACCCCCGTGAACTCGTTCTTGATCCGCTTGTACTGCCCGAACAGGTAGCCGATCTCGCGCGTGCCCACGCCGATGTCGCCGGCCGGCACGTCCGTGTTCGGGCCGATGTGGCGCTGGAGCTCGGTCATGAACGACTGGCAGAAGCGCATCACCTCCGCGTCGCTCTTGCCCTTTGGGTCGAAGTCCGCGCCGCCCTTGCCGCCGCCCATCGGGAGCGTGGTGAGGGCGTTCTTGAGGACCTGCTCGAACGCGAGAAACTTCAACAGGCCGAGGTAGACGCTCGGGTGGAACCGCAGGCCCCCCTTGTACGGCCCGATCGCGCTGCTCATCTCGACGCGGAACCCTCGGTTCACGTGGATCTCACCGCGGTCGTCGGCCCACGGGACGCGAAACATCAGCACGCGTTCGGGCTCGATCATGCGCTCGAGCAGCTTGTGATCCCCGTAGAAGGGCTTGCGATGGAGGAGGAGCTCGATCGAGGTGGCGACCTCGCGGACCGCCTGATGGAACTCGAGCTCCCCGGGGTTCTTGGCCTCGACCTCCGCCATCAGCCCATCGACGTACGTGCTCACGGTCCCGTGCCTCCCGGCGGGTTC
>JBKPRY010000241.1:0-2073 GCA_046734755.1 Actinomycetota bacterium
TGCCGAGGACGAGCATCGTGGGGAGGGCGCGCGGGATCCGCTTCACGGTCCCTCCGTGACGAACTGCTCCATCGCGGTGACCCGGGGGTCGAACGGCCCGTGGTCGGCCGCCACGAACTCGGCCTGCAGGACGTGGGGTCCCGGCTCGAGGCCACCCAGTGGGATGCGCTGCTCCGTGCCGTACGTCATCGAGACGATCGCGCCGTCCACGAACAGGTGGATGTGGCCGGTGTCCGGCGTTAGCGTGGTGGACGAGCTCTGGGCGATCCGACCGCCCACGAGGCGCAACCGCACGTCCAGCGCCGTTCCGGTGACGACCTGGTTCGGCTTCGGCTCCACGAACGAGAGGGTGGCCGTGGACGCGGGGCGGATCGCCGCCGGCGGTGGCCAGAGGACGGAGGGCACCGCGATCGATGCTGCCAAGGCCAGCGGCGCGATGCCGACCAGGGCCCAGCCGCCCCAGCGAGGCAGGCTCGGGAAGCCGCGACCCCGCAGCCGACTGAGGCCGATCCAGCCGGTCACGAAGCCGAGGCCGACCAGACCCGAGGAGACGGACTCGGGAACGCCACCGGCATGCGCAAGCATCCCGATCAGGCTCGCTTCCTCCTGGATGCCACCAGCGCCACGATCGCGACGACCAGGCCGATCGCGCCCACGACGAGCCCGATCAGGCCGATCGTCTTGGCGCTCGACGCGTCGTCGGAGGTGGTCTGGACGTCGGCCTGCACGTCGCTGATGGCGCTCGCGAGCCGCGGCTCCACCCGATCGATCCGTTCGGCGAGCTCACCCGCGGTCGGATCCTGGACGGGGAACTGGACTGACTGCGGGGACTCCACGTCCGAGAACGTCTTCGGCCCGGAGGTGAAGGTCTCGTCTACATCCTGGCCGTCGATCGTGCCGGTGAAGTGGAACGAGTACTGACCCGAACGGGTCGGGATGAACCATGCTCGGTAGTCGCCGAGAATCCCGAACTCGCCCTCCTCGAAGAACGGCTCCAACGGGAACGTCTGCGTCTGGTCCCCGAACGCAACCTCGACGTCCAAGGTATCGCCGAGGTCGAGGACGGGCTGCCCGTTCTTGGAGAGGAGGAGCTGCACGCTGTTGACCTCGCCTGCGTACGCGGGTTCTGACCCGAAGCCGACGGCCATATCGAAGGCGCCGACCGAGCGTTCCTCGTGGGCGAACGCGGGCGCGGCCATGAACACCAGGAGCGTGACGAGGGCGGCGGCGGATACGAGACGCATCGAACGACGTTTCGACATAGAACCTCCAGACGTGTCCGGGCGTGACCGGACGGCCACGCGGAGGAACGGCGAAGGGGAGATTCAGGCGGAGGGCGGGGCTCTGACGTTGACGATCGAGCCGAACGCACCGGTGCCGGGACTCCACGATGTGCTCGCCAGTGCCGGCACGGCTCCCGCTCGAGGGAGCGAGACGCGGGGGAGGACCGCCTCGGCGAGCTTGCTCGAGGTGCCCGCGAGCCACCGGAGGAACGCCGCCCCGGCGAGCGCGACCACGATCTGCATCGCCATGCCGATCACGAGGATGTGGTCGCTCGTCAGGTGTCGGAGCGGCGCCCCCGAGACGATCCGCTCCACGACCTCCAGCCCCCCGAACGCCAGCACCTGGACGAGCCCGAGCCGAGCCGCCAGCCGCGAGAAGCGATCGGAACCACCGCGCGGCCCGGCTCCGAACGCCCGGATCACCACGGCCGCCATCCCGGCCAGCGCCAGGACGAGCGCCGCCTCCGCCGCCGCGGGGAGGTACTCGTGGCCCGTCCGCTGCAGGACGAACGCACGATGATGTGGATCCGGGACGGCGATCAGGTAGGCGAGCACGTGACCGAGGACCAGGCCGGCCATGGCGAGCCCGAACGTCGGGAGTCCACGGAGCCTGGGTTCCTCACGCACGCGGCGTCCCTTCTCCTGCGGCAGCGTGCCTGATTGTACGCTTGCCCCCTGACAAGACAGCGGGGTGCGATGCGCGCGGAGGACGTTCGGACGGTCGGGGTCATCGGGTGCGGCCTCATGGGTTCGGGGATCTCCGAGGTCGTGGCTCGCGCGGGGCAGACCG
>JBKPRY010000242.1:0-1755 GCA_046734755.1 Actinomycetota bacterium
CGCCGGAACCTGCTCCACATCAAGGCGACGCCCGAGCAGCTGGTCGAGATGTCGATCCAGCCGATCATGTTCCTGGTCCTGTTCGTCTACGTGTTCGGCGGGGCGATCGCCGGATCGAGCGCCGAGTACCTGCAGTTCGCACTGCCGGGGATCCTGGTGCAGAGCGTCTGCTTCCTCCCGTTCACCACCGCGATCGCGCTCAACGTCGACTTCCAGCGGGGCGTGATCGACCGGTTCCGTTCGTTGCCGATCGCGCGCTCGGCGGTCATCGGCGGGCGAATCCTGGCGGACGGGGCGCGCATCGCCTGGAGCATCATCATCATCACGGCCTTCTCGATGCTGCTGGGGTTCCGGTTCGAGGGTGGCTCGGCGGGGGCCCTCGGCGCGCTCCTGCTCGTGCTCGCGTTCGGGCTCGTGATGTGCTGGCCGTTGGCGTTCATCGGCATCACGGCTCGGACCACCGAGTCCGTGAACACCTGGGGGTTCATGATCATCCTGCCGCTCACGTTCGCCAGCTCGGCGTTCGCGCCCGTGGACACGATGCCCGGGTGGCTGCAGGCCTTCGTGAACGCGAACCCCGTGACGTCGGTGATCGATGCGGCGCGCGGACTGATGCTCGGCGGGCCGGTGGCCGAACCCGTGATCGACTCGATGATCTGGATGATCGTGATCACCGCGGTGTTCGCGCCGCTCGCGATCCTGCGGTACCGCCGCCGGATCTAACTGGACGCTTCGCAGGGATCGGAGACCCGACATGGCACGTGCGCAGACCACCCACGACGGCCGGCATGACTTCGACTTTCTGTTCGGGCGACGTCGGATCCACAACCGGAAGCTCGTCGACACGCTGGATCCGGACTCAACCGAGTGGGTGGAGTTCGAGGCGTTCGGTGAGGCGGGGCCGATCCTGGACGGGCTCGGCAACGTCGACACATTCACGGCGCCGGCGATGCCGCCGGGAGGCGACCCCTTCGAGGGGTTCACCCTCCGGCTGTTCGATCCGGTGACCGGGACCTGGCGGATCTGGTGGGCGTCGATCCGGTTCCCGGGGGTGCTCGACCGGCCCGTGGAGGGCCGCTTCGACGGCGACCGTGGCGAGTTCCTGTGCGACGACGTGATCGGCGACAAGCCGGTGAAGGTCCGCTACTCCTGGCGCGTGCTGTCCCCGAAGGCCAACCGCTGGGAGCAGTCGTTTTCCTACGATGAGGGCGTGACCTGGCGCACGAACTGGATCAGCGAAGGGACGCAGCTCAGCTGACACCGTCAGCGCCGCGCGTGCTCGGGCGCCGTGCGCTCAACCGCGCGTTGCTCGAACGCCAGCTCCTGCTCCGCCGGCGCAGGGTCGCGGTGCCCGACGCGATCGAACGCCTGGTCGGCCTGCAAGCCCAGGTGCCGCGCGACCCCTACGTCGCGCTGTGGTCGCGGCTGGATCGCTTCCGTCCCGAGGCGCTGGCGGGGCCGATCGCCGAACGCGGTGCGGTCCGGATGGGGTTGCTCCGGGCCACGCTCCATCTCGTCACGGCGAGGGATGCCCTGGCACTCCGACCGATCATCGAGCCCGTGATGCAGCGCACGCTATACAGCCAGAGCCCGTTCGGGCGCGCGCTGGACGGACTCGACGTCGACGAGCTGAAGGCGTTCGCCACGCGGTTGCTCGTCGAGCGACCGCGCACCCGAGCCGAGCTCATCCCGTTCCTTTTCGAACGCTGGCCCGACCACGATGCCGCCCAGCTCTCGTACGCGGCGATGTACCTC
>JBKPRY010000243.1:0-2038 GCA_046734755.1 Actinomycetota bacterium
ACACGGTCGGGCTGGTTCGGAGGGTACCGATGTTCGCCGAGCTCGACGACGACGAGATGTCGTGGGTGGCCGATCTCGCCACCGAGTTCGAGGTGCCCGCGGGCTTCGTGCTGATCGAGCGCGGTCAGCCCGGTTCGGGGATGTTCATCCTCACCGAGGGAACCGTGACGGTGGAGCTGCCGCAGGGGCCGGTGCAGCTGGGCCCGGGCGAGTTCGTGGGGGAGCTGCCCCTGCTGGCCGACGGGATCACGCGCGTGGCGCGGGTCCGCGCGACGACACCGCTGAAGGGTCTCGCGATCTCACGCATGGCCCTGTCGGAGCTCCTCCAGCGGGAGCCGCGCGTGGCGGTTCGGATGTTGCCCGTCCTCGCGCGGCGGCTCGCCGAGGCCGAATCCTCCTAAGGCGAACGGCGGCGACGCCGGCCCGCGATCATCGTCACGAGGGCCCCGACCGCCGCACCGGCGGCGAACGCGCCGGGCGTCCCGATCAGCACGCGCGCGCCGTCCTCGACGGTGACCTTGGGCGACGCGACGAGCCCGACGAACGCCCCCTGGGCGAGCGTCGCGTTCCCGGCGGCGAGCACGCTCTGCGTGCCGCCCTGCTGGATCGACAGGTTGCCGCGAACCATCGCCGGCCCGCAGCCGCCCTGGTGGATCCGGAGGTCGCCGCCCACGAGCACGGGTCCACACCCGCCCTGCTGGATCCGCACGTCGCCCTGCGCGGCGATGGGACCGGCTCCGGCCTGGGTGATGGTGACGTCGCGCCCGTTCACGACACCCACGAGCGCGCGTTCGACCGTCACGTCGCCTGCCGCCTCGACCGTCTTCAAGATGCCCTGCTCCGTGTGCCCCTCGCTCGGCTGATCCATCCTCGACACCTCCTCGGTGCATCGTAGGTACCCTCGCCGCGTGGCGCAGAACGCTCCGGACGGACGAACCTTCCTGCTCATGGGCTCTGGCGAGTTCGAGCAGTGGTCGAACGAGATCGAGGCCGCGGCGCTCGGCGGCCGAACCGGGCCCGTCGTCGTGCTCCCGACGGCGAGTTCGACCGAGGGCGAGGAGGTGTTCGGACGGTGGGGGCGGATGGCGCTCGAGCACTACGCGACGGCGGGGATCGAGGCACGGCTCTTGCCCGTCAAGACGCGGGAGGACGCCGACCGCGAGGACCACGCTCGGGCACTCGAGGGCGCCGCGATGGTCTTCTTCTCCGGCGGCAAGCCGCAGCACCTGGCGGCGACGATGCGCGGGACGCGGTTGTGGGACGCGCTGGGGAACGCCCTCGACGCGGGGGCGGTCTTCGCCGGATGCAGCGCGGGCGCGTTGATCGCAAGCCAGTCGCGCGAGCAGCGGCGCGAACGCGGCGTCCGTACCGGCTGGGTGTTCGGGCTCGGGCTCGTACCGCACGTCTCGTTCGGGGTGCACTGGGACAAGGTGAAGGTGATCCCGGGTCTCCGGTCGGTGGTGATGTCCCGAATCCCTTCTGGCTCGTGGTTCGTCGGGATCGACGAGCGGACGGCGATCCTGGGCGACGGGCGTCGTTGGCGGGTTTTCGGCCTGGGCTGCGTGATGGTCCGCCACGCGGGGGGGACCGACGTCCACGAGCAGGGCGCGACCTTCGAGACGTCGGATCAGGGGAGATAGGGGTCCTGCCGATATCCTTGTCCACCGTGGTCTCGACCGACGAACCGATCGCGCCGAAGCAACGGCCGACGTGCTACCTCTGTGGCCGGCCCACCTACGATCCCGAGAAGCGGGAGCGGCCGTGGGTGCGGGCGACCTCCGGAGGACGCCAGGTCCTGGTCTGCCCCTCGTGCCAGGAGGAGCGGCCCGACTGGGCCGTCCAGCTCGACCGGTGCGAGTCCTGCGGGGCGACCCGGCTCACGGCGATGCTCGGGCAGGTCGTGTGCCGGGCCTGCGGGCACATTCGCGGCGAGCCGGTCGAGCCAGCGTGGTCGAGGACGGGCGCTTAGCTCAGAGGTAGAGCACTCGCCTTACAAGCGAGCGGTCGGAGGTTCGAGTCCTCCAGCGCCCACCACGAA
>JBKPRY010000244.1:0-3491 GCA_046734755.1 Actinomycetota bacterium
CAGGCCGGCGCCTGGGGATGGGTGAAGGGCGGCATGGGCGGGATCTCGGCGGCGATGGCGCGGGCCGCCGAAGCCGCGGGCGCCGAGGTCCGAACCGACGCCGAGGTCGACCGGGTCGCGATCAACGCGAGCGGCCGGGCGGTGGGGGTCGCGCTCGCGGACGGTTCGCTTGTCCGGGCGCAGCGAGTCGTCTCGTGCGCGCACCCGGTCACGACGTACCGTTCGCTGATCGGCGAGGAGCGGTTGCCGGGCGACGTGGTCCGAGACGTGAGGCGCTACCGGACCCGATCGGGCTCGGTCAAGCTGAACGTCGCGCTCTCCGAGCTGCCGGCGTTCCCCGCATGGGACCAGGAGGGCGACCTGCACAAGGGCCTGATCGCCGTCTCGCCGTCGATCGAGTACCTCGAGCGGGCATGGGACGATGCGAAGTACGGACGGATGAGCGAGCACCCGTATGTCGAGGTCGTGTTCCCCACCGCGCACGAACCCGAGGGTCTCGCCCCCAGGGGCAAGCACCTGATGCTCGCGTTCAGTCAGTACGGTCCGTACGAGCTGGCCGAGGGATCGTGGGCCGAGGGAGGCCGGGACGACTACGCGGCCCGGGTCCTGAAGGCGCTGGGCGAGTTCGCGCCCTCGCTCGAGTCGGCGGTCGAGCACCTCGAGGTGCTCACGCCGACGGACATCGAGGAACGATTCGGCCTGATCGGCGGGAACATCATGCAGGGCGAGCTCACGCCGGACCAACTGTTCAGCTTCCGCCCGATCCCCGGGCACGGCGACTACCGGACGCCGGTCGCCGGGATGTACCTGTGCGGCTCGGGCACCCATCCGGGCGGCGGCGTGATGGGCGTACCCGGTCGGAACGCCGCCTCGGTGATCCTGCGCGACCACAAGCGCGGCGAGTTCGTCGGGCGCATCAAGAGCCTCGGCCGCTAGATGCTCACGCAGCTCGCCCAGGCCGTTCGCGAACGCCGGCTCTCGGCGGTCGAGCTCGTGCAGGAGTCGATCGCACGGATCGAACGCCTCGACCCGGCGCTCAACGCGGTCACGGCGGTCTGGCCGGAGGAGGCGCTCGCGGAGGCGAGGACGATCGACCGGCGCGGCGCCGAGGGTCCGCTCGCCGGGCTGCCGTTGCTCGTCAAGGACAACACCGACGTGGCCGGCAGGGTCACGAACTTCGGCTCGCGAACGATGCTCGAACGCCCGCCCGCCGAGCGGAGCGAGATCACGGTCGAGCGCATGGTCGCGGCGGGGGCGATCGTGCTCGGCAGGACGAACATCCCCGAGTTCGCGTTCCAGGGGTGGACCGACAACGACGTCTTCGGACCGACACGCAACCCATGGGGGCTCGAGTGGTCGCCCGGCGGTTCGTCCGGCGGGTCCGGCGCAGCCCTGGCGGCGGGCCTCGTCCCGCTCGCGACGGGGACCGACGGCGGGGGGTCGATCCGGACGCCGGCGGCGTTCTGTGGGCTCGCCGGTCTCAAGCCCACGGCGGGCATGATCGGGCGACGTCCGATCCCGTCGTGGCTCGAGGCCTCGACCCAGGGGCCGCTCGCGCCGGGGGTCGAGGACGCGAAGCTCCTGCTGCACGTGATGCGCGGGCCGGCGCACGGCGATCCGTCGGCCGCGCCGACCTGGCAGTACGGCGGCGGGATGCCGAGGCGCGTCCTGGCCACGCCGCGCTCTCGGGACTTCGGGCCGCTGCCGCCGGAGGTGGACGAGCCGTTCCGCGCGGCGATCGCGGCCATCGAACATGACCTGGGTCTCGGCGTCGAGGAGATCCCCACGTCGTCGCTGTTCCCGACGGCGGGCATCACCGGCGGCGAGTCCCGCGACGACTGGTACGTCACCGTGACGGTCGAGGAGCTCCAGTTCCTCGGCCGATCGTGGGTCCAGGCGCACCTCGGCGAGTTCAGCGCGGTCTTCCGCTCGGAGATGGAGCGCGCGCTGCGGTTCACGCTGGACGACTACCTCGCCGCGCGACGCCGGCGGTTCGTCTACACGGGGGACCTCGACCGCCTCCTCGACGAGGACACCGTGCTCGTGCTGCCGACCCACGGGTACGAGGGATGGCTCGGGGACGGGACGCTCCCCGGCACCGATTGCCCCGCCGGCCCGGAGGGCTACAACGCCGGTGAGTTCAACCTGAGCGGCCACCCCGCGCTCAGCGTGCCGGCCGGGACGTGCTCGAACGGTCTCCCGTTCGGTCTCGAGATCGTCGGGCCGCGCTACCGCGACGACCTGGTGCTGGAGTTCGGCGCGGCGTTCGAGGGCGTCCGGCCCTGGCCGACGGTCGCGCCGGGGTACGAGGCCTTCGCCGTTTCGTAGGTCGCCGCCGAGCCTACGGCCCCAGCATGTACCCAAGGCGTCTGGGCAGGCGAGCGAGGAGGTCGGTCAGTCGTCCCGGGCTGCGCCCCGCATCCAGGCGGTCGTCGCGCCGGACGATCGCGCGGCCGACCACGCGTTCCCCGATCGAGAAGAGCGGCTCCGGCGGGAAGCGCCTGCGGTCGCCGTCCGAGATCGGGAGCGTCGTGGCCTCGTCCTCCACCCCGAGCGCGAGGCCCGACAGGATCCTTCCGCCGAGATGGCAGGGGCCGACGCCGTTGCCGGTGAACCCGAGCCCGTAGTGCGTGGCCCCGCCTGGGAGCGTGCCGAAGAACGGCACGTGCAGACCGGCGACGTCGATCGGGCCGCCCCACGAGGTCTCGAGCGGCACGCCGTCGAACGCGGGAAACCACCGGCGGAAGTCGCGCACGAGCGCCGAGGCAGAGCGCTCGTCGTAGCCGTAGCTGGCCGAATCGGCGCCCTGTCCGGTGACGCGGTAGCTCGAGCCACCGAAGGCGATGCGTCCGTCGCGCGTCGGGCGGATGTAGTGGAGCGAGGTACGGAGGTCGTACACGCCCTCGCCGCCGGTCCAGCGCATCCTCTCGAGGCGCTCGGGGGCGGGGGCGCTCATCACGATGTACGTGCCGCGCAGGAGCAGCGATCGTCGGAAGTCCCGCAGCGCCCGCGCCCACGCGTTGAGGGCGACGATCGCGCGTCCGGCACGAACCACGCCGGAAGGCGTTTCGGCCGCCGGCCGGCGGGCGTCGAACCGCACGATCGGCGTGCCCTCGAAGATCCGGACGCCGCGCTCGACGAGCGCTCGCCGGAGCCCCCGCGCGAGCCGCGCCGGATGCACGGTCGCGGCACGGGTGACGCGGAAGCCGGCCCGAACGACCGGCGAGTCGAAGCGCTCGCGGACCTCGCCCTGGGACAACGGCCGGTACACGTCGCCGAGCCCCAGACGCTCCGCCTCCGATACGGTCTCTCGGACCGAGGCGTCGTGCGCCGGGTTCGTCGACACGCCCAGGTCGCCCGACGGCTCATACCAGGCGTCGACGCCGGCGCCCTCGCACCACGTGCCGACCTCGTCGATGGACCGCGCCGCCGCCTGGATGGTCCGCCGCCCACCTTCGCCGTGACGGTCGAGCAGCAGGCCGGCCTCGTCG
>JBKPRY010000245.1:0-5146 GCA_046734755.1 Actinomycetota bacterium
GCGAACAGGCCCACCGCCAGCCCCAAGACGACGACGCCGAAGATCGCCGCCAAGATGTAGGTGGTCGTCAGATGGCCGCTCAGCGCGAGGAACACGAGCGCCAGCATCGGCAGGGCGAGCTTGGTGAAGATGTTCCAGATGCCGGTCACGCCGACGTACAGAGCCACGCTCGTGCCGGTGAATCCCCACGAATTCAGGATCGAGTAGGTCAGCCCGACGGCGATCGCGCCGCCCGCCGGGAGCGTGTTTGCGACCGAGGTCGTCGTCTGCGTGAGCACGGCGGCCTTGCCGATACCGAGGCCGGGCAGGGCTGCCTGGTTCGCCCACCAGTAGCTGACGAGATTGAAGATCGTCGCGGCCACGAGCGACCACGTCTCGATCGGCGTGAGCGTCTTGATCGCCGCCCACACGTCCCGGTAATCCGCGAACTTCGGGATCGCCCACCAGAAGATGCCGACCACGATCACGAGAGAGATCACGTAGCCGACGATCCGCTTCCAGCCCAGGGGCTTGCGTGTCCGCTCGGCCGCCTCGGGTGTCGACATCGGGAGCAGCCTAGTCGGTTGGGCGCTCGAGGACGAGTGGAGGCCCGCTAGGCGTGACCGGCTTCGGTCGCGTGAGATCGTCGGCGCAGCGCCACGTCGCGGATCTCGGTCACGACGCCGGCCGTCCCGAGCGCCACCCCCGTCCCCAGCAGCACGCCCGCGACCACGTCCGAGAACCAGTGCGCGTTCAGGTACACCCTCGACATCGCCATCACGAACGCGAACGCGATCGCCGCGAGCTCCCACCGCCGTCGAGCCGGGCCGGCCGGGATCAGGACGAGCACCAGGGCCACGGCGATCGCGGCTCCGGCGACCGCGTGGCCTGATGGGAACGAGAAGCCGACCACCTCGACCAGTGGGGATGGCGGGCGTCCGCGGTGGAAGAACCCCTTGGAGGCCTCGACGATCAGCTCGGCCGCGGCCCAGGTGATCACCCAGGTCGCAAACGCCCGCCATCGCCTCCGGACCAGGAGCCATACCGCCACGATGATGCGGAGGGGGATCGTGACCATCCCGCCCCCGAGGACGTTGAGGAATCGAGCGAGGAGCGTCAAGACCCCGTTGCGGATGTCGTCCATCCAGTGGAACACCGAGAGGTCGAACTCACCGACGAACGGGAGCGTCGTCGTCGGGGCGGACGACGGCGGGTGTCGCCCCACCGCCGCGAAGACGAACACCATCGCGCCGAGCAGGACCGCCGACCAGCCGATCGCCCGGCGGTGGTTCGAGAGCACGCTAGTCGCCGCTCACGCAGGGAGGTGCGCCGGCCCCACACAGCGTCAGCCCGAGCTCCTGCCGGACCTGACGGACCAGCGCGGTCCGCAGGCCGAACGTCACCGCCTCGTCGGCCTCGAGGGCCAGGGTCGCCTCGGCATCGGCACCGAACCGGTAGCGGTAGGTCACGCACCCGCCGGGGAACACGAAATACTTGTTCGCCGAGAAGGGATGCAGGTCGAACTCGTCGAGGTAGACCCGGACGCCGCCCTCGGTCGTCGAGTTCGTCACATCCACGGCCCCGGTGATCCGGCAGGAGGCCGTGAGTGAGACCTCCACGGCATGAAAGCCGCCACGGTCCGAGTCGAGCCAGAACCGGGCCACCCCGTCCCTCACGTCCGAGCCGCCGTAGGTCCACCCGACCGGCAGGGCCTCGATGCACGGGATGAGGGTGGCGCTCGGGACGGACTGCGCCATCAGCACGAAGAGGTCGCCGTGCTCGATCGGGCAGTCGGCTTCGGTGGCGTCGCCCGCCCGGGCGCTGCACGACGCGAGGGCCGACAGGACGATCGCGACCGCAGCGACCCTGCCGATGCTTCCGTGCCACCTCATGCGAACGCGTTCCAGTTGCTGACGACCAGGCCCATCGCCAGGAAGGCCGCGATCAGCACCCCGATCGTGAGCAGCACCCGCCGCAGGCTCCAGCGCTGGATCGAGACCTGCTCGCGCTCGGGGGCCATCCGACGGAACTCGGCGAGGAGGTCTCGGCCGTCCTGCTTGAGGTTGTTGCGCAGCTGGGTCGGGCTCGCCACGCCGCGCGCGGCCGCGAACGCCTCGGCGATCTCGTCCTCGGAGAAGTACGTGAGCGCATGCGCATAGACGCGCTCGGCGTCACTGCGGAGCGCGAGGACCAGCATCATGTTCGCGAGGTCCACCGCCTGGCGCCACGGCGATGGTCGTACCTGGACGAAGAACACGTCGATCACCTTCAGCTCGCCGTCGCGCACCATCAGGTTCGCCGGCTTGACGTCGCGGTGCGCGAGCCCCTCGTCCCACATCCTTCGAAGCATGCCGAGCCCCTGGTCGATCACGCCGTCGTCGATCTCAGCGTCCCCGATCTCCACCGCGCCCTCGAAGAACTCCATGACGATCATGTACTCGCGTTCGGGGGTGATCTCGACGATCCCGTACGGCCGGGGGACCGGGATCCCGAGCTCGTGCAGCAGGCGCAGCGTGTAGTCCTCGTACTCGACGAACCGGCGCACGGACTGGAACGGCTTCTCGTCCTCGAGCGCGCCGTACAGGATCGTGCGGCCGAGCTTGTACCAGCGGTCGGCCCGCACGTGGCTTTTCGCGTAGAGCTTGGCGAAGACGTATCGCTCGGGCTCGTCGTGGGTCGCCTCGACCCTGATCCGTAACGGCGTCGAGCCTCCGGACCCCTCCAGGCCCACGGGCTTGACGCCCAGGACCACCAGTCCGAGCTGGTCCCGGAGCGCCGCGACGATCGCGTCGCCTCGCCGGCCGCCGATGTCCAGGTGGGCCGCCTTCCCCCGCCGGTACGACACCGGGAACAGGTCGTTGGGGGCGAACCATCGGAAGCTGGCGACTCCCACGGCGATGCCGAATACGGCGCCCGCCACGACATCCGACGAGTGATCCACCGCCAGGTACACCCGCGCGAACCCGAGGACCACCAGGGCGATACCGATCACCCATTTCGCGATCGAGCGGGAGCGTCCGGCCACGATCAGGGCGTAGGTGGCGCCCACCGCCGACACGGCGAGGCCCGCCATCGGTCGGGACGGCATCGAGTACCCCTGCCAGCCCGCCAGGATCGGCACGCCGAGCGGTCGAGGGCGAGCGATGATGCTGGACGAGTTGTACGCGACGATCTCGGTCAGGATGATCGCGCCGAGGAACACGAACAGGTGCCGCCACCGGCGAAACACGATCAGCGCCAGGAACACGCTCCAACGCAGGACCCGGATCGTCCAGCTTGCGGCCAGCCCGTTGACCACGAGCATCAAGCGGGTGAGCCCCGGGGACCGGAGATCGGTGATCCACAGCTGCCGGGTGTGGTCCCAGCGCTCGAGGACCCCTCGGATCGTCGGGAACAGCAGGAACCCGGTGATCACGAGGATGAAGTACAGGACCATGACGAGGAAGAACTTGCCGGAGCGGCCGAGCTCGTGGGGGAGCGCGGGCGGCTCGCCGGACGGACGGCGGCGCTGCTCGGGGTGCGCGTGGCCCTTGCTCCTGCCCCGCTCGATCCCCTCGGTGGTCGCGTCCATGCCCTCCGGCGACTCTACTGCAGCCCCGGATCGAGACCGTTCGATGCGAGCCAGCGCGACGCGATCTGCTGGGAGGTCGCACCGCGTGCGCCCTCCGCGTTCAGCGTTCGGAGCTCGCCGGTGGACAGCATCGCCGAGACCGCGTTCACGGTGTCGGCAAGTGACGGCCCGAAGCGGTCGAGCACGCCGGTCCTGATGACCGGCGTGACGTTCTCGGCGGGCTGGAGGCGGAGGTCGTCCTCGAGCAGGACGAAATCATTCAGGTCGATAGCGGCGCCGCTCGTGAACAGCAGCGCCACGTCCACCGTCCCCTCCGCCAGAGCGGAGACCGTCCGCGGGCCGCCCGCGTCGAGGTTGTCGAAGACCTGCCCGAACGTGATCCCGTACGACCGCTCCAGACCGGGGAGGCAGAAGGGTCGCCGGGTGCATTCGGGCGGTCCGCCGAAGACCAGCTGGCGGGAGACCGTCGCGAGGTCGCTCAGCGTGCGGAGGCCGTACCGCTGGGCGGTCTCCGCCGTCACCGCGAACCCGTTCTGATCCTGGGCGGGTGACGCATCCAGCGCCGTCAGGTCGAGCGTTCCCAGGCGTTCGGCGAACCGCTCGTGGTTGATCTCGCGATCCGGCGAAGTCGAGCCGTCGCCCGCCAGGAACTGGAGCCCGCTGCCGGCGTACTCGGGGACCAACTCCACCAGGCCCTGTAGTAGCGCGGGCATCACGAGCTCGCGCGGCCCGAGCGCGGGCTCGCGCTCGACGCGGATGCCCGTGCCCTCGATCGCCTGCGCGTAGATCTCGGCCAGCAGGACGCTCTCGGGGAAGTCGAACGAAGCGACGGTGATCGCGTCGTCGCCGCGAGCGTCCTCCGCCGGCGTGCCCGGCGCGACGCACGCCGCCAACGCGAAAGCGAGCGACGCCGCGAGCGCGGACGAGCGGCGGACAGCCATCACGGCCCCAGCCTAGGCCAAGCCCGACACGCCGACGTGGGATGATGCGTCCGTCCGGAGGTGCGCGATGGCGACCGGAACCGAGGGCAAGAGCGAGGCCAGGCACCGATCCAAGCACGGCGGGCATCGCGACGCCGAGGATCGGACGAGCAAGCTATCCAAGAAGGTGTACGAGAAGGAGCTCCGCCGGCTCCAGCAGGAGCTGGTCAAGATGGAGGATTGGGTCGCCGATTCGGGCGCCAGGATCGTCGTGCTGTTCGAGGGGCGCGATGCCGCCGGAAAGGGCGGCACGATCAAGCGGATCACCCAGTACATGAACCCCCGCCTGACCCGCATCGTGGCGCTTCCGAAGCCCACCGAGCGAGAACGCAGCCAGTGGTATTTCCAGCGGTACGTCGCGAACCTGCCCTCGGCCGGCGAGATCGTGCTGTTCGACCGCAGCTGGTACAACCGCGCGGGCGTCGAGAAGGTCTTGGGGTTCTGCACGCCGGACGAGCACCGACGGTTCCTGCGTCAGGTCCCGATCTTCGAGCGGCTCGTGGTCGAGGACGGCATCGTCCTGCTCAAGTACTGGTTCTCGGTCTCGGACGAGGAGCAGGAGCGCCGGTTCCGATCGCGGATCGACGACCCGATGCGCCGCTGGAAACTCTCGGAG
>JBKPRY010000246.1:0-6168 GCA_046734755.1 Actinomycetota bacterium
TCGGCCTCGAGCGTCACCACCTCCGCGCCGGACGCATCCTCGAGCACCCGGATCACGGCGTCGGGATCATCGGTATCGGCCAGGTCGCTGGGCGACCAGGCCTCGTCCGCCGACAGCAGCGCCTCCATCACGACCTGGAGCCCCACGACGTCGCCGTCCGCCGACGCCTCGAACATCTCCGCGACACGCCGCCCGCCGACCAAGTCTCCGCCGATCCGCACCCCCCCGACCTCGTCCGCCATCGCCGCCAGACGATCGGCCTCGATCGTGGCGCCTTCCTCGATCCACACCCCCAGCAGGTTGCCGACCGCCGTCGCGGCCTGGCGCGAGGGGAGCTCGAGGGCCTCGCGGACGCTCGACTCGCCCTGGCCGGGGATCACCAGCTGGACGGCCGGCGGTACCACGAGCGCGCCGCTCGTGCCGAACCCCGTGCTGCCGACCACCAACGGCAACGACCCTGCGTCGGTACGCACAACCAGGAGCACCAGGCCGGATGAGGCGGGCGGCGTGACCTCGGGCTCGGTGCGCGCGCGTTCGCGTGCGATCAGGAGCGCGCTCGTCGCCGCGGTGGCGAGGACTGCGATGAGCACGACGACCGGCAGCCGACGGGTCAATGGTAGAGGGCCGCCTTCTCGATGTAGCTCTTCACACCCTCGGGGACCAGGTAGCGGATCGGCCGGCCGTCGTGGATCCGTTCGCGGATGTCGGTCGAGCTGATCGCGAGCGCAGGAATGCTCATCATGCTGACGCCCGCGTCGCGCCCGGGCCCGGCGGCCTCGAACCGCGCGAGGTCGTAGCCGGGTCGCGAGGCCGCGATGAAGTGCGCGATCGACAGGACCTCCTCGGGATCCTTCCAGTCCAGGATCTCGAGCATCGCGTCGGCGCCCGTGATGAAGTACAACTCGGCGTCCGGGTTGTCGGCACCGAGGGTGCGCAGGGTGTCGACCGTGTACGTGGGCCCATCCCGGTCGATCTCCACGCGGGAGACGCGGAACCGCGGGTTGCTCGCGGTCGCGATCACGGTCATCAGGTAGCGGTCCTCCGCGGGAGAGACCTCGCGACCCTGCTTCATCCAGGGTTGCCCCGTCGGCACGAACACGACGGCGTCCAGGGCGAACTGGACCAGGGCCTCCTCGGCGGTCACGAGGTGGCCGTAGTGGATCGGGTCGAACGTGCCGCCCATGACGCCGAGACGTCGTCCCACGGCGGCCATCCTACGGCGGCGACCTGCGACGACGGTGGATTTCGCGCTTGGGGCCCTACCGCCGGGTCGCCCGGACCCAGGCCTCGAGCTCGGCGACGTGCTCGGCGTAATGGGCGGGCCCGCTCTCCTCGAACCACTCATCGGCATCGACGGTGAGCTCGGCCAGAGCGCCGAAACGCTCGAGCATCGCTGCGCGCGCCCGATGCAGCTCAGCACGGACCTCGTCCACCCGCATTCCCCGAGACCGTTCGAGCTCGCGGTCGTTCAGGCGGTTCACCTCGGCGTCCCCGTTGGGTTCGCGGACGCGGTCGAACCGTCCCTGCGCGATCGCGCTCAGGACACGTCCGGCCTCCGCGCACCAGAACGCGACGTGCCACATCACGTCTCGGACGGCCCACCCCTCGGCGTTCAGTCCGGGACGCTCGACGAGCGTGGCTGGGACCGCGTCTGCGAGCGCGACGAACGCGTCCCAGCCCTCGGCCTCGGCCCGCAGGAGCTCCTCACGCCGAGCCATCGCGCTCCCCTTCAGGGAGGTACTCGAACGCGACGTCTCCGATCATGACCTCGTCACCGCGTCGGGCGCCCGCCGAAGAGAGCTCGCGTTCGACCCCCTCCTTCACGAGCCGCCGTTGGAGGCGTTGGAGCTTCTCGGGATCGTCGAGATCGGTCTCGGACACCCAGCGTTCGACGCCTCGACCGATCACACGGAAGCGCTCGCCCTCCCTCTTCACGACGAATCGCGGGCGAGCCGGCCGGAGCACCACGTACGCGCTGCGCTCCTCCCCCGCCTCGGCCGCCTCGTGCGCGAGCGAGGCGATCCGTTCCCGCAGGCCGTCCAGCCGCTCACCCGTGACCGCCGAGATCGCGAGCGTGTCGCTGCCGAGGATCGCCCGGACGTCGACGTCGGGCGCGAGATCGAGCTTGGTGCCGACGACCAGGCTCGGCCTGGATGCGAGCGACGGGTCGTAGGCGCGGAGCTCCTCCCGGACGATCGCCAGGTCGGCGGCGGGATCCGGCGCCGACAGGTCGACAACCAGCACGAGCGCGCGGCAGCGGCTGACGTGGCGCAGGAACCGATGCCCCAGGCCCTTGCCCTCGTGCGCGCCCTCCACGAGCCCGGGGACGTCGGCGACGACGAACCGCTCGTCCTCGCCCGCCACGCCCAGGTTCGGCGAAAGGGTCGTGAAGGGATAATCGGCGATCCTCGGCTGCGCCGCGGTGAGCGAGGCAAGCAACGTCGACTTGCCCGCGTTGGGCAGGCCGACCAGTCCGACGTCGGCGACGACGCGGAGCTCGACGGCGAGCCGCTTCTCCTCCCCGCGCTCGCCGCCCTCGGCACCCTTCGGCATGCGATCACGCGAGGTGGCCAGCGCGGCGTTCCCGCGACCACCGCGCCCGCCGCGCGCGACCACGGCTCGAGACCCCTCGCCGACGAGATCGGCCAGCAGGCCGTGCTCGTCCTCGACCCTCGTCCCGTCCGGGACCCGGATCACGAGATCCTCGCCACCGGCTCCGGTCTTGCCCCGCTTGCCGCCCGAGGCACCGCTTTTGGCACGCAGGTGCGGATGGTCGGCGAGCCACGCGAGGTCACGCACACCCGTGGCCACCTCGAAGACGATGTCGCCGCCACGGCCGCCGTCGCCGCCGTCGGGGCCGCCCCGCGGCTTGTACGGCTCACGCAGGATCGACGACGAGCCGTGGCCGCCGTCGCCCCCCCGCGCGAGCACGGTCAGCTCGTCTACGAAGGTCATGGACGGATTGTGGCCGAACCCGAACGTCCGCGGCATGATGAGGGGGTGCCGAGAGCCGTGACCGTGTGGGCCGTCGAGCTCGGGAGGGGCGTTCAGCCCGACGAGATCAAGGGAACGCTCGAGCTCGGCGACGATATCTTGCTCTTCTCGCCGAACGACGAGTCGCGCCCGGCGATCCGGATCGCGCTCCACGACGTCGCGAAGGTCCGTCGCCTCCGCGGCTCACCGGTGCTCATGGTGGAGCGGACCGCCTCGTCGGGCCCGCGCAAGACCGCGTTCTACTTCGCGCAGCCGCCCCCGCTGGCCACGCTCCTGGGGGCGCCGGTCGAGAAGCCGGGCGGTCTCGCGGCGTTCCGGAACCCAAAGCGCAAGGCGCGGCGTGACAACGTCGGGTACCTCGGCCTCATGAACCGCGAGAAGAAGGCGACGCTTGCCGAATGGGTGCGAGCCGTGAAGGCCGCGGTGTCGAAGGCAGCGTCGGGACCGGATCAGGCCGCGGCGCAGGGCTGAACGAGGGTCGAGCAGCCGGAGGTTGGCCTACGGAGCCTGGACGGACGCGTACCGGCGACCGCGGGACTCGTGGTAGGAGACGATCCCCGGCTGGGTCGCGAAGAGCGTGTCATCCCCGCCCTTGCCGACGCCCTTGCCGGGATGGATCCGTGTCCCGCGCTGACGCACGATGATCGAGCCGGCGGTCACCTCCTGACCGCCGAACACCTTGACGCCGAGCCGCTTGGACTCGGAGTCTCGCCCGTTGCGGGACGAACCGCCGCCCTTCTTGTGAGCCATCGCGTCCGAGCCTACCAGAGGGGGTTTGCGCTACTCGGCCGCCTCGGCGGCCTCGGACTCGGTGGCGTCCTCCTTGGCCGGTTCCGTGGTGCGCTTCGCGGCGGGCTTCTGGGCGGCGGCACGCTTGGGCGCGCTCCCGAGCTTCACGTCGGCGATCTCGATCAGCGTCATCAGCTGCCGATGCCCCTGCCGGCGGGCGTAACCGGACTTGTTCTTGTACTTGAAGACGTGGACCTTGTCGCCCTTCTGCTCCCCGAGCAGCTTGGCCGTCACGACCGCCTGCGCCGCCTCCTTGCCGTAATGCGTCGTGCCATCGTCGTCGACCACCAGCAGGGGCTGGAACGTGACCGTGTCGCCGTCGGCGTGCATCAGCTCGATCTCGAGGACGTCGCCGGTCTTCACCTTGTGCTGTTTGCCACCGGCCTTGATGACCGCGTACATCGTGTCCTCCTGTATCTCTTTTCCAGGTTTGGGATCCGCTCAGTTGACGTCGTACGTGATGAGCAGGCCTCGGCCCTCGCAGGTCGGGCACGTCTCCGAGAACGCCTCCAAGAGTCCACCAGACACTCGCTTGCGCGTCACCTCGAGGAGCCCGAGCGGGCTGATGTCGAAGACCTGGCTACGCGACTTGTCCTGGGCGAGCGACTCCTTCATCGCATCGATCACCTTGGCCTTGTTCTGCTCGAGGAGCATGTCGATGAAATCGATCACGATCATGCCGCCGATGTCCCGGAGACGAAGCTGGCGAGCCACCTCGCGCGCGGCCTCGAGGTTGGTGTTCACCACGGTCTCCTCGAGGTTTGACTTGCCCACCGACTTGCCCGTATTGACGTCGATCACCGTCATCGCCTCGGTGCGATCGATCACGAGGTAACCGCCGGACGGCAGCCACACCTTGCGATCGAGGCCCTTGTGGATCTGTTCCACGATGTGGAACTCCTCGAACGCCGGCAGCGGCCCCTCGTGCAGCCGAACCTTCGAGAGGACCTCGGGTGCGATGTCGCGCAGGTAATCGGTCACCAGGCCGAAGATGCGCGGCGAGTCGGTGATCAGCTCCCGGTACTCCTCGTCGGTGAACAGGTCGCGCACGACGCGCACCGTGAGCTCGGGCTCCTCGTACAGGACGGCCGGCGCCTTGGCCTTCTTCGAGCGCTTCTCGATCTGCGCCCACTCGTCGAGCAGTCGCGCCAGGTCTCGGGCGAGCGCCTCCTCGGGGGCGCCCTCGGCGGCGGTGCGAACGATCAGCCCGTGCTCCTTGGGCTTCAGGTTCTTGACGAACGTTTTGAGCCTGCGGCGCTCGGCATCGGGGAGCCGGCGGCTGATGCCGGACACGTCCGAGTTCGGGGCCAGGACGAGGAAGCGGCCCGGCAGCGAGATCTGCGCGGTCAGCCGGGCGCCCTTGCCGCCGATCGGGTCCTTCGTCACCTGGACGAGGACCGACTGCCCGTTCTTCAGCACGTGCTCGATCCGGGGCGGCGCGCCATCCAGATCCTCGGGCGACCAGTTCACCTCGCCGGCGTACAGGACGGCGTTGCGTCCCCGTCCGACATCGACGAAGGCCGCCTCCATCCCCGGAAGGACGTTCTGGACGCGGCCGAGGTAGACGTTGCCGACCATCGACCTCGCCCCCGCACGTGTGACGTAGTGCTGCACGAGCTCGCGCTCCTCGAGCACGGCGATCTGATCGCGCTCCCCGTGCTGCGTGATGACCATCACCTTGTCGGTGACCCGAGGGACGACCGGCATCGACTCGCGCCGGCGTCGCACCGTCGTCCGTCCTTGCCGCTGTCGCCGGAGGCGGGTCGGCGCACCACGCTCGACTTCCTTCTCCGTCGTCTTCGGTTCGGCCTTGGCCTTCCTCTGCTGGTCGGCCTTCCTGCGCGTGGCCGTCTTGGCGGCGGAGGACCTCGTCGAAGCCTTGGGGGGGCGCTCGTCCCCGTTCGCCTCCGTAGCCCCGGCGACCTCACCCGCAGGCTTGGCCTTGCTCCGACCCCGTCCGCCGCGGGATCGGCGTCGGCGCGTTCCGGTTGTCGCCGCCGTCGATCCCTCGGCCTCACCGTCGACCGGTTCGGTCTCGGTCTCGGTCGCGGTCGCGGTGGCCGAGGTCGCCTCCTCGCTCGCCGTGCCGGCCGCGGCGGCCCCCGATCCAGCTCTGCTGCTTCCGCGTCCACGGCCGCGGCCGCGCGACCGGCGGGGCGCTCCGGCCGGACGCGGACCCGTCGGTTCGCGCTCGACCTCGCCGGGCTGCGCATCGAGGTCGACCTCCGGCCGCTCGTCCGTCGTCGGGCGCTCGGCCCGGTGGGAACCGCCTTTGCCTCGCGCCGCGGCGGCGTCGCCGTCGGACGAGCCCGGCGCCGAGGTCGTCGCGCCGCCCTCCTGTGTCGTCGCGCCGGTGCCGGCGCCCGATCCCGAGCGCCCGCGTCC
>JBKPRY010000247.1:0-1124 GCA_046734755.1 Actinomycetota bacterium
CCAGCACGTTCGGCCGATCGACGCGGATCGGGAACTCGATCCCCTCGCGGCCGAGGGCGAGCAGGACGGCCTCGGCGAACGACCCGAACAGCGACGTCGCGGCGATCACCGCGGTCGCGATCGCCATCCCCTTGGTGATCGCCTTCGTCGAATTCCCCACGGCGTCAAGACCGGTGAGCACCTGCGCCGGACGACCCTCGAACTCGCCCGACATCTCGGCGATCCCCTGCGCGTTGTCCGACACCGGCCCGTAGGTATCCATCGACACGATCACGCCCACCGTGGTGAGCATCCCCATGCCGGTCAGCGAGATGAAGTAGAGCGCCTCGAGGGTGCCGTCCCCGAGGACGTAAGCGGCGGAGATGACCGCGGCGATGATCAACAGACTCCAAACGGTCGACTCCATGCCGATCGAGAAGCCGGACAGGATCGTCGTCGCCGGGCCCGTCTGCGTGGACTCGGCGATCTCCTGCACGGGCTTGTACTTCGTGTCGGTGAAGTACTGGGTGAGGAGCTGGATCAGGCTCGCGAGGATCAGGCCGAACAGCACCGCGACGGCGGGCCGCAGGTCGTCCATGTAGATCCCGCTGATCACGAACACCGCCGCGGCCGAGATCGCGGCCGAGATGAAGAAGCCCCGGTTGATCGCCCGCATCCCGTGCTCGTCCTCGCTCCGCGGGGTCACGGCGAGGATGCCGATGATCGAGGTGATCACCCCGACGGCGCGCACGAACAACGGGAACATCACGCCGGCGATCGCCCCCACCTCGGAACCGGCGAACGCGGCCGCACCAAGGATCAGCGACGCGACGAGCGTCACCTCGTACGACTCGAACAGGTCGGCCGCCATCCCGGCGCAGTCCCCGACGTTGTCGCCCACGTTGTCGGCGATCGTCGCGGCGTTGCGCGGGTCGTCCTCGGGGATCCCGACCTCGACCTTGCCGACCAGGTCGGCGCCGACGTCCGCGGCCTTGGTGAAGATTCCGCCGCCGACCCGCATGAACATCGCCAGCAGAGCCCCGCCGAACCCGAACCCCACCAGGACGGCCGTCGCATCCTGCTGGTAGATGAGCAGGATCACGGTGGCGCCCAGGAGCCCGAGCCCGACCGTGAACATCCCCGCC
>JBKPRY010000248.1:0-1929 GCA_046734755.1 Actinomycetota bacterium
CCACCAGCAGACATGCCGTCGCGTAGGCGAGGCTCTCCCATCCTCGGATGCGCCCGTACTCGGTCATCCGGTCGTCGCCCAGGAACTCCAGGGCGATCGCATCGACGTTCGGCGCGACGGTGGCGCTGAGGCCGGCGAACAGGAAGGCCGCCACGATGCTCGCGGGATAGGTCTCGGCCCCGAACAGGGCGAACGCGCCGATCGCACCCCCCAGCGCCCCGATCTGCAGCGCGCGACGCCGGCCGAGCGTCGTGTCGGCGAGGTGACCCCAGAGCGGGCTCAGGAGCACGCGGGCGATCGCCATCGCGGCGATCACTACACCGATCTCGCCCGCGGTGAGGCCCTTGCCGTCCAGGAACAGCGACAGGAACGGGAACGAGGCCGCGATGAAGACGCCGAAGAGCACGAACAGCGTCTGCACGGCGACCGCGGGACGGATCCGTCGAGCTCCGGCCGCCCGCATCGAGCAACCGTAGCAGGGGTCTTCCGAGGACCGTTCGGCCGAACGTCGTCAGGGTTCGCGACGCAGGAGCCGGCAGGTCAGCCGGCTCCCCTCGCGCAGCGGGTATCGCTCACCGGTGTCGGCGAACCCCAGGTGCTCGTAGAAGCCGACCGCTCCGTCGTTGGTCTCGGTGACCCCCAGCGTCACCAAGCGCGCGCCCCACGACCGCGCCCACGTCAGGACGCCCTCCACCAACCGCGCGCCGACCCCCGCGCCCCGAAACGTCGGGTCCACCCACATCCCGTAGAGATGGCCGTCGGCCTCCTCGCCGGTGCGCGAACCGACGGCCATCCCGATCCACCGATCACCGCGCTCGGCGACGAACATCACGTTGGTCGCCCCCTCCCATCCCTCGATCCAGGCGATCCACTCCGGACGACCGGCCGACCGCTCGCGCTCGAGCGTGGACCCGAAGGCATCGGGCGCGTCGGCGAGCGCGCGCAAGCGGAGGTCGCGGACGCGCTCCCACTCATCGCGCGTGACCGGCCTGATCCGCTCGGGCGTTCCCATCTCACGCCAGGGTAGTGGGCGGGTGTTCGGGCGGCCGTGATACTAGGCCGGTGCCGCGCGACGATGCCGCCTGGTGGCGGGACGGGGTCCTGTACCAGATCTACGTCCGCTCCTTCGCAGACAGCAACGGCGACGGCACCGGCGACCTGCAGGGCGTGATCGACCACCTCGACCATCTGGCATGGCTCGGGGTCGACGGCATCTGGCTCTCGCCCATCCACCCCTCGCCGAACACGGACTGGGGCTACGACGTCACCGACTACCTGGACGTGCATCCCGAGCTCGGCAACCTTGAAACGATGGACCGGTTGGTGGCCGAGGCCGGCGCGCGCAACATCCGCATCCTGCTCGACCTGGTCCCGAACCACACCAGCGACCGGCACGCGTGGTTCGTGGACGCCCGGTCCTCGCGCGAGGCCGAGCACCGCGAGTGGTACGTCTGGGCCGATCCACGGCCTGACGGCTCGCCGCCCAACAACTGGCTCTCGGTGTTCGGCGGCCCGGCCTGGGAGCTCGACCCGGCGACCGGCCAGTGCTACCTCCACAACTTCCTGCCCGAGCAGCCCGACCTCAACTGGTGGAACCGCGGCGTCCACGACGCGTTCGACGACATCATGCGGTTCTGGTTCGAGCGCGGGATCGCCGGGTTCCGCATCGACGTGGCCAACGGCCTGGTCAAGGACGCCGAGATGCGGGACAACCCCCTGCCCATCGAGGACGACCCGCCCGAGGTTCGGCGGCGGGGACAACGGTTCGTGCACAACATGAACCGGCCGGAGGTGCACGACGTGTACCGCCGGTGGCGAGCGCTCGCCGACGCGTCCGACCGCGTGCTGGTCGGCGAGACGTGGCTGTTCGACCCCGAGGTGCTCGCGACGTTCTACGGGAGCGACCTGGACGAGCTGCACCTGTGCTTC
>JBKPRY010000249.1:0-1549 GCA_046734755.1 Actinomycetota bacterium
GGGCACAACCGCTATTCGACGACCGGCTCGTCCACGTGGGAGAACGCCCAACCCGCGTTCAAGACGGATGGCCAGCGGTCGCTCGCGCTGGGGCACAACGGCAACCTCGTGAACACGCTCGAGCTCGCCGAGCGGGTCGGCGCCGGGGGCGCGGCCACCACCGACTCGGATCTGGTCGCGACGATCCTGGCCCGGCACCCATCGGAGGACCTCGAGTCGGCCCTGGTCGACGTGCTCCCCACGCTCGAGGGCGCGTTCTCGTTCGTCGTGATGGACGAGCGCAGCCTGTTCGCGGCGCGCGACCCCCACGGCCTGCGTCCGCTCTCGATCGGCCGCTTGCCGAACGGGTTCTGCGTCGCCTCCGAGACCTGCGCGCTCGACATCGTCGGCGCGACGTTCCTGCGGGACGTCGAGCCCGGCGAGCTGGTGCGCGTCGACGAGCGAGGCGTCGTCTCCACGCGGTTCGAGCGGGCCGAACGCGACGCGCTCTGCATCTTCGAGTTCGTCTACCTCGCGCGCCCGGACTCGAGGCTCCGGGGCACGACGGTGCACGAGGTCCGCCGCGAGCTGGGGCGGCGCCTCGCGCTCCAGGCGCCCGCCGAGGGCGACCTCGTGATCCCGGTCCCCGACACCGCGCATTCCGCCGCGTCGGGGTACGCCGAGGTCTCCGGGATCCCCTACGGCGAGGGCCTGATGAAGAACCGCTACGTGGGCCGCACGTTCATCCAGCCGTCCCAGTCGCTGCGCGAACGCGGCGTGAAGCTGAAACTCAACCCGATGCCCGACGCGGTGCGCGGCAGGCGCCTGATCGTCATCGACGATTCGATCGTCCGGGGCACCACGACGCGACAGATCGTCCAGGCGCTCCGCGAGGCCGGCGCGACCGAGGTACACACCCGCATCACCTGCCCGCCGATCCGGTGGCCGTGCTTCTACGGCATCGACATGTCGACCCGACACGAGCTGATCGCCGCCGATCTGGCCGTCGAGCAGATCAGGGACTACGTCGGGGCCGACTCGCTCGGCTACCTGTCGCTCGCGGGGATGGTCGCCGCTACCGGGCAGGACGCCGGGTCGTTCTGCCGGGCATGCTTCGACGGCGAGTACCCGATCCCGATCCCCGAGCGCGCCGGCAAGTTCCTGCTCGAGCATCCGGCCAAGTCGTGAGCTCGGAGGCGTACCGGCGGTCCGGCGTCGACCTGGACGCGGCGAGCAGGGCCGTCGAGCTGATCCGTGAGCTCGGGGGCGGGGCGACCCGGCCCGAGCTCGTCGAGGGCGTCGGAGGGTTCGCCGGGTTGTTCGAGATCGGCGACGGTCGATTCCTCGCCGCCGCGACGGACGGCGTCGGCACGAAGGTCGAGATCGCGAGGCGCTCGGGCCGGCTCGACACCGTCGGGATCGACCTCGTAGCGATGTGCGCCGACGATGTCGTCTGCACCGGCGCCGAGCCCCTTTTCTTCCTCGACTACCTCGCCGTGGGCTCGGTCGACCCCCAGCGCGTGGCCGCGATCGTCGCGGGGGTCGCCGAGGGCTGCCGGCGGGCCGGGTG
>JBKPRY010000250.1:0-10065 GCA_046734755.1 Actinomycetota bacterium
CGTCTGGACGACGTAGAAGTCGGCGAAGCCCGCCGAGGTCGTCCAGGACGCCTTCTTCCGTACCCTGTAGCCGCCGTTGGAGCGCTCGGCGCCCGAGGAGACCGGGTACCAGAAGTGCGAGCCGGTCTCGGGGTCCGAGTAGGAGAGCGTCCCGATCTTGCCCGAGTTGAGGGGACGGATGTACTTGTCCACCAGCTCGGGCGTTTGGCGCAGCATGATCGCATTCACGGCGCCGATGTGCATCACGTAACACATCGCGGTCGAGGCACAGCCGTACCTCGCGATCGTCTCGCACACCATCGAGTACGCGACGTGGTTCTCGCCCAGGCCGCCGTACTCCTCGGGCACGGTGAGGCCGAGGAACCCATGCTCGCCGAGGAGCTCGAGGTTGCGACGAGGGAACATCAGCTCGTCGTCGAACCGCTTGGCATTGGCGCGGAGCTCCTGCTCGCACAGCTCGATCAGGGTCGCGCGGAGCTCCTTCTGCCGGTCGGTGTAGACCCAGTCCGGATCCCAGTCGTAGCCGAGGCCCCAGAACGGCTCCGAACCCCACATCTTCTCCGACATCGGCTCCTCCAGTGCGTGGCCCGCGGGCGGGGTCACATCCTAGTTTCGAAGCCTCGGGGCGGGCAACGCGGGCGTGACCGGACGCGCGACGGAGCGGCCCGACGGGCCACTCCGTCACACGAACCGAGCACGTCGAGCGTTACCCGGGGACCGACTCCTCCTGTAGGAGCTCCATCTGCTCCACGGTCGGCATGACGGGGACGTCCCGATCGCGGAACGTGATCTTGGCCCGGTCCTGCACCGCGCGCCGGTAGAAGAACAGAAGCACGGACAGCACCAGGATCCCCACCCCGACGAAGAACGGGAAGCCGGTGAACTCGTAGAAGCCGACGTACGCGGCCAGATCCTGCTGCGAAACGCCATAGATCACCAGCACGAGGTTAAACAGGGCCAGCAACCCTGCGATCGGGAGCCAGGCCGGCCCGACCTTGATCGGCCTCGGCCAGTTGGGCCGGTCCCGCCGGAGAAGCAGGAACCCGCTGAGCGCGAGAACGTGTGCGAACACGTAGCCGATGTTCGACAGGTACAGGATCGCCAGGTTGTTCGCCCCCATCAGGAGGATGAACCCAGTGTTGACGACCAGGTCGACGGTCATGCCACGTGCCGGCACGTGGAAGCGGTTGAGGTGGTACAGCCACTTGATCGTCATGTCGTCGCGCGCGATGCCGTACAGCGCGCGGCCTCCGTCGGCCGTGGCCGAGTTCATCGACAGGACCAGGCTGGCGAGGAGCGAGATGATCGCGATGCTGCCGAGCGTGTTCCCGACGATCTCCTTGAACGCCGTCACGTAGTAGGCGCCGGAGTCACCCGCCGTCCCGACCACGCCGCCCAGCCCGAGCGGGAGGAGCGTATAGACGAGCAGCGAGAAGACGGCCGCCGTCCGCAAGGCCATCGCCGTGTCGCGCTTCGTGTCGTGGTACTCGGGCGCGAAGCTCGCGCACACCTCGATGCCGTACGCGGACCAGCACATCAGGAACAGCCACATCAGCGAGAGCTGGAAAAGGCTGAACGGCGCATCGGCGACGTTCTCGTAGGTGATGTTCGAGCTGTGCCAGTCGCCGGTGAAGTACGGGAAGACGATCAGGATGACCAGCGGGACCATGAGCAACGCCCCGGTCACGTACCCGACGGCGAGCGAGGGTCTCACACCGAAGACGTTGAAGAGCCAGACGGCGAACACCACCCCGATGCCGATCACCTGGGCCAGGCCGAAGGGCGAGTCGCCGGCCGGGGTGCTGTAGTAGACCTTGTCGCTCTGGCCGGAGAACCATTCGGCCACGATGAGCGAGCCGATCAGGTTCCCGAACAGCGCCAGCACGACCGACCACCCGATCCAGTACCCGAACGCGGCGATCGGGCCGAACAGGTTGAACCGACTCCGCCACCCCTCGTGCGCGTACAGCGAGATCCCGCCGGGCTTGTCGGGGAACATCGCGGCGGTCTCGGAGTAGATCCAGTTCTGGAGCAACCCGACGAACGCCGAGATGCCCCACAGGATCACCGAGCCCAACGCACCGACCGTTGCGAGCGTGAACCCCAGCGAGGCGATCAGGAATCCCGGGTTACACAGGGCGATGACGAACCCGTCGTACCAGTGGAGCGCCTTGAGCAGCTGCCGCTCCTCGATGGCTGCCTCAGCCACGCGACACCTCCTTGACCACGATCGGCGGGCCCCTCCCGTAAGGGTGTCGCCGGCGGTATAGCACGGTCCCGAGCACTCGTTCAACGGGGTTCTGCGCGTTCGAGTCTGTGAGCCGCGGAGTACCATCCACGCATGCGGGGCGCCCGGATCACGGTTCGCTGCGACTGCGGGGAGACCACCTACCTCGACTACGGAGAGGTCTGGACCTGCCCCTCGTGCGGGCGGCGGTGGAACACCACCCAGATCCCCGAGGCCGAATACTGGGGGATCATGCGCCAGATGCGGCAGTACCGCCTCCAGGTCATGGGTGTGGCCGTCGCGATCGCGATCGGGTTCGTGGTGCTCGGCGTGGCGATGGGACCGCAGGTTTGGCTGCTCGCCCCCGTCGTGATCACGTTCTGGCTGTTGATCTTCATGCCGAGGTGGCGGCGGAGGGTGCGGGCGGCGTCGCGGAGTCTGCCGACGTGGAAGCTCCGTCCCGAGGAGGGACCGTGAGCCTCGCCCCGACGAAGGTCCGCCCCGGCGCCGCGATGCGCTCGTCCGGCCGGCCGGTCGTGCTCGCGACCCTGGGGGTGCCGCTCGACCCCAAGGCGTCTGCGTTCGCGGTCGACAGCGCCGTCGAGACCGGGTGCGAGCTCGTCGTGGTGAACGTCACGAAGCTCGAACCCCTCGGGCTCTCGATGATCCTCGGCTACGACGCCCTGCCCGAGTTCACCCCCGAGGTCTCCGAGTCGATCCAGCGCCCGGCCGAGCTCGCGAGGTCGCTCGGCGTCCGCGTCGAGCGCCTGCGGATCCGGAGCCCCCGCCCGGTCACGGCGCTGCTCGAGCTCGTGCACGAGCGCCGCCCCGGCCTGCTCGTATTCGGGCCCGAGCGTTCGGCTCTGCGGCCGCGCCCGTACGGCAGGGCGCTCGCCGCGTTGCGCGAGCTCACCGACTGCCTGGTCTGGGTCGCGCCAGCGAGTTCCCCCGCGTCGGGGGCCAGCGGGTGACCTTCCTCATCGACTGTCCGCACTGCGGGCCGCGAGAGGCGCTAGAGTTCTCCTACGGCGGCGAGCGCACACGCCGGGCCGGTCCGGATGCATCGGACCGAGACCTGGCGGGCTACCTCTTCTTCCGCGAGAACGTCAACGGTTGGCAAACCGAATGGTGGCTCCACCGCGACGGCTGCCGGAAGTGGTTCCTCGCCGAGCGCCACACCGGCACGAACGAGGTCCGCCGCACGTTCTGGCCAGGGGAGGCACGGAGCGACCCTCTCGGCGCCGGCGAGCCCCTCGGTGAGGCCTCGACCGCGTGACCGAACGGCTCCCCCCGCGTCCCGGCGAGGCCATCCGGCGGGACCGACCGCTCACGTTCGACATGGACGGGCGGACGGTCGGCGCGTTCGAGGGCGACACGATCGGTTCGGCCCTGGCGGCGGCGGGCGTCTCGATCACTGGGCGGTCGTTCAAGTACCACCGCGCGCGCGGCCTGTTCTGCATGACGGGTGCATGTCCGAACTGCCTGATGCAGGTGGACGGGATCCCGAACGTGCGCTCGTGCACCGAGCCGGTGCGCGACGGGATGCGCGTGGAGCGTCAGAACGCGTGGCCGAGCGTGGACCACGACGTCCACGGCTGGCTGAACACGTTCTCCTTCATGATGCCGCCGGGCTTCTACTACAAGATCTTCCACCGACCTCGGTGGGCGTGGAGGACGGTCGAGCCCTTCATCCGCTCGAAGGCGGGTCTCGGCAAGGCGCCGAAGGACGCGGACCACGAGCCACGCGAGGTCCACAACCTGCACGCCGACGTCCTGGTGATCGGCGCCGGGCCGGCCGGCCTGGCCGCGGCGGCCGAGGCCGGGAAGGCGGGCGCCTCGACGGTCGTGCTGGAGGAACGAGCCGAGATCGTAAGCGAGGTCGCCGGGCTGGCGGAGGAGGCCGATGCGGCCGGAGCGAGGATCATCACGGGAACCCCGGCGTTCGGGGTGTTCGGCGGGCCGCTGATCGCGGCCGCGAACGGCGAGCGCCTCTACCGGATCCGAGCGCAACACCTGGTGTTCGCGACCGGTGCCGTCGAACAGGCCGCGGTGTTCCCGAACAACGATCTTCCCGGTGTGATGCTCTCGTCGGCGGTGGACCTGCTCGTCGAACGCTACCGGGTGCTCCCGGGCCGGCGCGCGGTGGTGCTGACCGCGAGCGCGAAGGGCTACGGGACCGCCCGCTCACTCCGCGAGGCCGGCGCCGACGTGACGATCGTCGACCTTCGCCCGGACGCGGGCTCGGTCGGCGGGATCCCGGTGGTCGCCGACTCCACGATCGTGGCCGCGGAGGGACGCCGCCGCGTCCGCGAGGTCGTGGTCGGGACACCGGGTGGCGAGGGGGGCCGAACGATCCCCTGCGACCTCCTGGTCCTCGCGGGGTTCCAGGCGCCCTCGACGAACCTGCTCGCGATGACCGGGGCCGAAGTCGCGTTCGACGAGGCGTCGGAGGCCTTCCTGCCCACCCACCTGCCGCCGAACGTTCACGCCGCGGGCGCGGTCGCCGGCGCGCGCTCGCTCGAGGGCGCGATCGCGCAGGGCCGGCTCGCCGGGCTCGAGGCCGGGATCGTGTTGGGGATCGCTCCCGCCGACGCCGGCGACCGGATCGAACGGCTCCGCGCCGAGGCTGCTGCCGAGCAGGACCCGGTCGTCCTGCCACCGGAGATCGGCGCCGGCCACGGCAAGCAGTTCGCGTGCCTGTGCATGGACGTCACGCACAAGGAGCTCAAGACCGCGGTCACCGAGGGGTTCGACTCGATGGAGCTCCTCAAGCGCTACACGACGATCACGATGGGCCCGTGTCAGGGCAAGGCCTGCATGATGGCCTCCCAGCGCTTGTGCTCCCGGGCGACCGGCTCGTCGTTCGCGCAGACCCCACCGACGACCGCCCGGCCGCCGTGGACGCCGGTCGAGCTCGGGACGCTCGCGGGCTGGCAGCGAAACCCGCGCAAGGAGACGACGATCCACGACCGGCACGCGGACGCGGGGGCGACGTTCATGTGGGCGGGCGACTGGCGACGGCCGCACCACTACACGACACCGGAGGACGAGGCCGAGGCGGTGCGGAAGCGGGTCGGCGTGATCGACGTGAGCACCCTCGGGAAGTTCCGCGTCCGGGGGCCCGAAGCCGTCATGCTGCTCGAACGCCTCTACCCGAGCCGCTTCGCCGACCTGGCGATCGGACGGATCCGCTACGGCGTGATGCTGAACGACGAGGGCGTGATCGTGGACGACGGGACCGTCGCCCGGATCGATGAGGACGAGTTCTTCGCCACCGTCACCACCGGGAACACCGCGGCGCTCGAGCGGTGGATCACGTGGTGGAACGCCGACTGGGGTCTGGACGTCCGGGTCCTGAACGTCACGGGCGCCTACGCGGCGGTGAACCTCGCCGGCCCCGCGTCGCGCGACGTGATGCGGTCGCTCACCGATGCCGACGTCTCGGGCGAGGCCGTCCCGTACCTGTCGGCGACGACGATGGAGGTGGCCGGCGTCCCGGCGCTCGTGCTCCGGATCGGGTTCGTCGGCGAGCTCGGGTACGAGATCCACGTGCCGTCGATGTACGGGGAGCACGTGTGGGACGAGGTCATCGCGGCCGGGGAGCCGCACGGGATCCGACCGTTCGGTCTGGAGGCGCAGCGGATCCTCCGGCTGGAGAAGCAGCACATCCTGGTCGGACAGGACACGGACGCCGAGTCCGATCCGTTCGAGGTCGGCCTGGGCTGGACGGTGAAGGCCGACAAGGACGACTTCCTCGGCAAGCGCGGGCTCGAGGGGCTCGACGCGGAGGCACCCGGCGAGCGGCTGGTCGGGTTCACGTGCGCCGGGACCTGGGTGCCGCCCGAGGGCGCGAGCGTGGTCCACGACGGAGTCTGGGTCGGCCGGGTCACGTCGGCCCGTGCGAGCGCGGCGGCGGGCGGCATCGTCGGCCTGGCGTGGGTGCCCGCCGGGTGGGCGAACAACGGGACGCGGTTCGAGATCCAGTTCGGCTCGCACCGCGCGGACGCGACCGTGGCGATGCGGCCCTTCTACGACCCCGACGGCGCGAGGCTCCGGTCGTGAACGAACCGATCCGCCGTTCACCGCTCGGGCGCTCGCACGCTGACTTGGGTGCCGGGCCGGATCGCGAGGCGGGGTGGGAGCTCGTCGCGCACTACGGGGATGAGGCCGCGGAGCGAGCGAGACTCCGCGAGGGCGTGGGGGTCGCCGACATCACCGCCCGCGGCAAGATCGACGTCCGGGGGTCGCTCGAGGGCGCCCTGTCGGGCGCGGGCGACGCCCTCAGCGCCCGGATCGCCGACGACTGGGCCCTGGTGCTGTCCGAACCGGGAGGCGAGGAGGTCCTGCTCCCAAAGCTCGGGTCGGCGGCGGGCGCCGGCGCGATGGTGACCGACGCGACCCACCTGTTCGTCGGGTTCGCGCTCGCGGGGCCCGAGCTCCCGGAGGTCCTCGCCCGGCTGACCTCGTGGGACCCCGCGTCGCTCGCGGAGGGCGAGGCGACCGGCGCGCCGATCGGCGACGTTCGCGCCGTGGTGGTCCGGCGCGACCTGCCACTGCCGGTGCTCGAGACTTACGTCGCGACCGAGTTCGCGCGGTACGCGTGGGAGACCGTGCTCGGCGCGGTGCGGCGGGCGGGTGGAGCGCCGGTCGGCTGGCGCGCGCTCCGCGGCGAGGGGTGGTCCTAGCGATGCATCCGATGCGCTACTTCCGGCCGTGGACGATGTGGCGTCGTCCCGAGCTGAAGCCGACGTACGACGTCGTGATCGTCGGAGGAGGCGCCCACGGGCTCGCGATCGCCTACGAGCTCGCGAAGCGCGGCATCACGAAGGTCGCGGTCCTGGAGAAGAGCTACATCGGCGCCGGCGGCTCGGGTCGCAACACCACGATCATCCGGGCCAACTACCGGACGCCCGAGGGCGTCGCCTTCTACAAGCAGGCGCTCAGGCTGTACGAGCACCTCGCGCAGGAGCTCGACTACAACCTGCTGTTCTCGCAGCAGGGCCATCTGACGCTCGCTCATGCCGAGCGCGCGGTCAACGTCGCCCACGAGCGCGCCGAGGTGAACCGCCTCCTGGGGGTCGACTCCCGCGTGATCTACCCCGACGAGATCCGGAGGCTCTGCCCGCAGCTCGACCTGTCCGATCGGCCCGCGTTCCCGATCATGGCGGCCTTGTACCACCCGCCGGGCGGCGTGATCCGCCACGACGCGGTCGTATGGGCGTATGCGCGGCAGGCGGACCGGATGGGCGTCGAGATCCATCAGGGCGTCGAGGTGACCGGCGTTCGGGTCGACGGTGGGAGGGTGACCGGGGTCTCGACGTCGGCCGGCGACGTCTCGGCACCGGTGGTCGTTTCGGCCACGGCCGGCTGGACCTCCGAGATCGCGCGGATGGCGGGGATCCGGGTCCCGATCACGACGCACCCGCTGCAGGCCTTCGTGACCGAGCCACTCAAGCCGTTCCTCCACGCGATCCTGGTCTCGGCGACCTTGCACGTCTACGTCTCGCAGACCGATCGCGGTGAGGTGCTGGTCGGTTCGGAGATCGAGCCCTACTCGTCGTACGCGCAGGACTCCACACTGAACTTCCTCGAGGTCACGGCCGAGCACACGCTCGAGCTCCTCCCGTTCCTCTCGCGCGTCAAGGTGATGCGTGCGTGGGGAGGGCTGTGCGACGTCTCGCCCGACTACTCGCCGATCATGGGCAAGACCGAGGTCGAAGGATTCCTGATCGACGGCGGGTGGGGGACCTACGGCTTCAAGGCCACCCCGATCGTGGGCGTCACGATGGCCGACCTGATCCACACCGGAACGGTCCCCGAGCTGATCGCCCCGTTCGCGCTCGACCGGTTCTGGAAGCGCGAGCTGGTCTCCGAGATCGCCGCCGCCGCCGTCTCACACTGAGGCCCCACATCCGGGAAACGGGGGAGATGGACCCTCGCGGCCCGCGGTCGGATACTGGAGCGGTGACCGTCGCCGAACCGATCCGGCACAGCTCTACGCGGGCGCGCGTCGTCGCGGTGAACGAAGGCGTGCGGTCGGAGCGCACCGACACGCTGGCCACCGAGGAGCCGCTCGAGATCCGCGTCCAGGGCCCCGGGCAGGATCCGCTGCAGGTTGCCGTGACGATGCGGACCCCCGGGGGCGACTTCGAACTCGCCGTTGGCTTCCTCTTCACCGAGGGCCTGATCGCGCCCGGGGACGTCCAGCGCGTGGCTTACTGCGACAACCTGCCCGGCGAGGACCAGCGGTACAACGTGGTCTCGGTCACGCTCGAGCGGCCCTTCGATTCCGAACGGCTCCGCCGGAACTTCTACGCCACCTCTTCGTGCGGCGTGTGCGGCAAGGCGGCGCTCGAGGACATCGAGGTGCGATGCGAGCCCGTGGCCCCGGGACCCGAGGTCGAGCTCGGGATGCTGATCTCGCTCCCCGAACGCCTCCGCGAGGCGCAGGCGGTGTTCGAACGGACCGGGGGTCTCCACGCCGCCGGGCTGTTCGACGCGTCGGGGACGGCGCTCGCGGTCCGGGAGGACGTCGGGCGACACAACGCGGTCGACAAGGTCGTCGGGGAGCGGTACCTGGCCGGCCGTCTACCGGCGGACGGGACGATCCTGCAGGTGAGCGGGCGAGCGTCGTTCGAGATCGTCCAGAAGGCGGCCGTGGCCGGTATCCCGGTCGTCAGCGCGGTGAGCGCGCCCTCCTCGCTCGCGGTCGAGGCGGCCGAACGATTCGGGATGACGCTGGTGGGGTTCGTGCGCGACGGGCGCGCGAACGTCTACAGCCACCCCGAGCGCGTCCCTGCCTGAGCGGGCCGGGGTTCGGTCGACGGCATAGAATCGTGCTCGGAGCCGAGCGAAAGGAGTGCGCCTCGATGAAGAACAGGCTCACACGGCTCACCGAGCCGATGGTCCGCGAGAACGGCGGCCTGCGGACGGCGACCTGGGACGAGGCCCTCGATCGGGCTGCGGCGGGTCTGCGGGCGGCGACCGAGCGGAACGCCGGTGACGGGGTCGGCCTGTTCAGCTGTTCGAAGGCCACGAACGAGATGAACTTCGTCGCGCAGAAGTTCATGCGGACGGTTCTTCGCAGCAACAACATCGACAGCTGCAACCGCACCTGACACGCTCCCTCGGTCGTCGGTCTGGCGACGGTGTTCGGAGCAGGTGGGGGAACCAGTTCGTACGAGGAGATCGAGAACACAGATCTCATCGTGCTGTGGGGATCGAATGCGCGCGAGACGCATCCGATCTTCTTCCACCACGTGCTGAAGGGGATCCGCAGGGGCGCCAGGCTGATCGTGGTCGACCCCCGCCGGACGAGCTCGGCGCAGTGGGCGGACCTGTGGCTGGGGATCGACGTCGGTTCCGACATCGCGCTCTCGAACACGATGGCCCGCGAGATCATCGTCTCGGACCTGGAGAATGGCACGTTCATCAAGCGCGCGACGATGCGGTACCGCGCCTACCGGGACTCGGTGATGGAGTGGACGCTCGAGCGCGGCGAGCGGGCGACGGGCATCCCCGCCGAGGTGATCCGGGAGTTCGCGCACGCCTATGCCACGGCCGACCGCGCGGAGATCTGTTGGACCCTCGGGATCACGGAGCATCACAATGCCGTCGACAACGTCCTGTCGCTCATCAACCTCGGTCTGCTCTGCGGACATGTGGGCCGGTACGGGAGCGGCCTCAACCCGCTGCGAGGCCAGAACAACGTGCAGGGCGGCGGCGACATGGGCGCGATCCCCAACAAGCTGCCGGGCTTCCAGGACATCGAGAAGGATCCCGAGGCGTGCGCCCGGTACGAGGAGGTGTGCGGGGTCGCGGTCATCCCGAAGTACGGG
>JBKPRY010000251.1:0-2422 GCA_046734755.1 Actinomycetota bacterium
ACGCCGAGGCCGAGGTCTGGGTCGAGGGCTACTACGAGACCGGGATGCAGGACCAGGCGCCGCTCGGGCCGGAGTCGGGGATGGCGGTCCCGGCCGAGGACGGCGGGGTCGACCTGTTCGTGGCGACGCAGTGGCTCCACATCGATCGGAAGCAACTCGCGCCGTGTCTGAACCTGCCCGAGGACAAGGTCCGGCTGTTCCTCGCGGGGACCGGAGGCGCGTTCGGCGCGCGCGAGGACGTGAGCATGCAGATCCACGCCTGCATGCTCGCGATGCACACGGGACGCCCGGTCAAGATGGCGTACGGGCGCGCGGAGTCGTTCGTGGGCCACGTCCACCGGCACCCGTCCCGGATCTGGATGCGCACGGGCGCGACGCGCGAGGGTGACCTCGTGAGCGTCCGCGCGAGGATCCTGATCGACGGGGGCGCGTACACGTCGTCGTCGATCGCGGTGATCTCGAACGCGACCACGTTCGCTCCCGGCCCCTACGAGGTCCCGAACGCGCTCGTCGAGGGCACGTGCGTCTTCACGAACAACCCGCCGTGCGGCGCGATGCGCGGGTTCGGCGCGGTGCAGGTGTGTTTCGCCCACGAGGGGCAGATGGACAGGCTCGCCGCGGCGCTCTCGACGGACCCGGTCGAGCTCCGGCTCCGGAACGCGGCCGCGACCGGCACGGTCCTGCCGACCGGTCAGGTGATCCGTGGGGCGGCCCCGGTGCGCGAGGTGATCGAGCGCTGCGCCGCGATCGCGATGCCGAAGGAGGCTTCCCGTGGCCCGCGCGACCCGCTCGAGCTCCCGGGCGGCGTGGCCGGCAACGTCGGGCGCGGCGAGGGCGTCCGGCGGGGCGTGGGCTTCGCGGTCGGGTACAAGAACCACGCCTACAGCGGCGGGTTCGACGATTCCTCGGAGGCGCGCGTCACGCTCTCGGCGGGACCCGAGGGTCCTGTGGCCGAGATCCATTGCGCCGCAGCCGAAGTGGGACAGGGGGTCCATACGATCCTCGCGCAGATCGCGCGGACGGTGCTCGGGATCGAGCGGGTGATCCTGCATGCGTCGGACACGCTGGTCGGCTCGGCGGGGTCGACCTCGGCCTCGCGGCAGACCGTGGTCTCGGGCGGCGCGGTCAAGGCGGCGTGCGAGGCGGTGCTCTCGGACCTGTTCGAACGCGCCCGGCGCGACGCGAGGCTGATCGCGTCCGATCTCGGCGTCGAGGACGGCTTCGCGACGGCGGACGGCGAGCGGGTGGCGCCCGTGGAGGAGCTGCTCGCCCAGCCGATCGAGCGCACGCGGGTGTGGCGCCACGCCCAGACCCATCCGCTCGACGAACGCGGGCAGGGCGACGTGCACGTCGGGTTCCTGTTCGGTGCACAGCGGGCAGTGGTCGACGTGGACGAGGAGCTCGGCCTGGTGCGGGTGGTGCAGCTCGCGACGGCGCAGGACGTCGGGTTCGCGATCAACCCGCAGAGCGTGATCGGCCAGATCGAGGGCGGCTCGGCGCAGGGGCTCGGGCTCGCGCTGATGGAGGAGATCCAGCTGCGGGACGGCGAGATCGCGAACGCATCGTTCACCGACTACCTGTTGCCGACGACCCTGGACATGCCCAAGGTCGAGGTCGAGCTGGTCGAGGAGCCCGAGCCCGGGACTCCGTTCGGGGCCAAGGGCGTCGGTGAGCCCTCCAACGTCGTCGCGCCGGCCGCGATCGTCTCCGCGCTCAGGGACGCCCTCGGGCGCGAGCTCCAGCGCATCCCGGTCCGGCCCGACGACCTCGTAGGCCTTCGCGAACCCCTCGGGGTCCCGCCGTGGCCGCCGTTTCCCGAACGGCTCGCGAGCGAGCCGGCACCGGCGGCCGCGGGGATCCCGAGAACCGGGGAGCCATGATCTCCGGTCGGCTTGGTCGGCTCCGGGCGTTCGCGATCGCGGCCGCGCTGGTCGCCCCGCTCGCGGGGCTTGCTGGGTGCACGTCCGACAGCGGTGGCTCGACCGGCTCGACCGGTTCGACGAGCTCGACCGGTTCGACGGGCGTCGGAACCGAATCCGCGGCGCCGGAGGCGATCCCGCTCGAGGTCTTCGTCTACAACGTCGAGTACGGCGGCGACGAGTCCACCGATGCGGTCATCCGGAGTGTGGACGCGGACATCGTCGGTGTGCTCGAGTCGTACAACCGCCTGCCCGAGATCGCCGCGAACACCGGGTACCCGTACTACAACGTGAGCCTGCAGCTCCTGTCGAAGTATCCGATCCACGAACCGTCGGGCGCCGAGGGTCGCTACGCCTTGATCGAGGTCCGGCCGGGTGAGGTCGTCGCGTTCTTCAACATCCATCTCGACTACGTGAAGTACGGGCCGAAGCTCCTGAGCCACGGGGTCTCGGTCGACGAGGTGCTCGCGTCGGAGGACGAGGTGCGCACGTCGGTCCTGGAC
>JBKPRY010000252.1:0-1883 GCA_046734755.1 Actinomycetota bacterium
CTGGGGTCCTCATCGGAACAGCAGATGGACGCCGCCGGCCGGGGCGGGCGGTCGACGGGGCTGGCCGTTCTGCAAAGGCTTGCCGAGGTCCACGCCGGCAGGGCCTGGGTCGAGGAGCGTGAGGGTGGCGGCGCCTCGTTCCGCGTGTTCCTGCCGGACGTGACGGAGGTCGCCGCCGAGGTGGCCGCCGAGGCCGCGGGTCAGGCTGGAAGTCCGTCCGCCGACCTGACGGAGGCCGACGTGACGGAGGCCGACGTAACGGAGGCAGAGGTGACGGAGCCCGACGCGACGGAGGCCGACGGGAACGTGGAGGAGACGGAAGCGACCGAGGAGTAGGCCCAGAGCGGCCGGTTGATGCTCAAACCCCGGCGCCTTGCGGCCGATGCATAGCGCGAGGCACATGGATCAGTCCTCGCAGGTCACCCGTGTCCTCGTGGTGGACGACCACGAGGTCTTCTCGGAGGCGCTCGAGATGTTCCTCGGGCGCCAGCCCGACATCCGGCTGGTGGGCTCGGCGCGCGATGCCGATGAGGCGATGGCGCTCCTCGGGGAGGAGCCGGACGTCGTGCTGATGGATCTCGACATGCCGGGGACCGACGGCATCGAGGCCACTCGCCGGATCCGAGACGCGGCGCCGGACGCGAAGGTGGTGCTGCTCACCGGCGTCGATCGACCCGAGGCGATCGTCGAGGCCCTGTCGGCCGGGGCCTGTGGGTACGTGCCCAAATCACGAGCGGTGGACGAGGTGCTGGATGTCGTCCGACGGGCCGCCGCCGGCGAGATCGTCATGTCCGCGAGCGACCTCACGTCCGTGGTGGCACAGCTCCGAGGCAGCCAGGGTGAGGACGCGCTCGCTCACGTGACGCCTCGGGAGAGACAGGTGCTCAAGGCTCTCGCGGCCGGCGAAACGGCCGCGCAGATCGCCGAGTCACTCGGCATCAGCACGCTCACCGTCCACAGCCACGTCAAGGCCATCCTCGCCAAGCTCGGCGTGCATTCGAAGATCGAAGCCGTCACGCTGGCATGGCGTCACGGACTTGCCCCGACCGGTCGCCCCGGCCCGATGGCCTCGCCCCCTTCCCCGGTCGAACGCCGCAGCCGGACCTCCGCCCACGCCCCTACCCGGGTCCTCGTCGTCGAGGACCACCCGTTGCTTCGCAGCATCATCAGGATCGCCTGCGAGCAGACACCCGGTCTGGAGATGGTGGGTGAGCTGGACGACGGGTCGTCCGCGCTCGAGGCGTGCAGGGAGCTCTCGCCGGACGTGGTCCTGCTGGATCTCTCGCTCCCGGGCGAGCTCCAGGGGCTCGACCTGGCCCGGGCCATCCGCGCGGAGGGGCTCCCGGTCCGGATCCTGATCCTCACGGCGCGAACCGACCAGGAGGCTCTCTTCGAGAGCGTCATCGTCGGCGTCGAGGGGTACCTCGAGAAGGCCTCCGGCGTTCGGGTGATCGCCGATGCCCTGAGTCGGGTGGCCGGGGGCGAGCGCGTCTTCACGCAGGCGCAGGTGCGGGGGGCCGTGGCCGAGCTCAGCCGCCGAGCGAGGCAGGCCCGTGAGCAGCCCGACGCGCCCGCGAACCTGTCGGCACGGGAGATCGAGGTCCTGGAGCAGGCGGCTCGCGGCTTCACGGTCGGCCAGGTCGCGAGGCGTCTGCAGATCTCGCCGAGGACCGTCGAGACGCATCTGGGCAACGCCTACCGCAAGCTCGGCGTCGGCAACCGCGTCCAGGCGCTGGCCCGAGCCTCCGAGCTGGGGCTGATCCGGATCGGCTGAGCGAAACCCGCTCGCAGGTCGGTCGAACCGCAGCCCGTGGCTCGGTCAGGCCGCAGCAGACCCACTGCTACGCTTCGCGCATGCCCAAGATCGCCTATCAGGGCGAGCC
>JBKPRY010000253.1:0-5780 GCA_046734755.1 Actinomycetota bacterium
GTCGAGACTTCCCCTCGACGAGCCGGCGGAACGCGTTGGTTGTCGTGAGGGAGACGTCGTCGGAGGGGCGCTCGCTTCTATGGAGGGATTCACCGCACATCAGGCGACGAAATTCACCGGGTGTTCCGCGCGTCAGCTCAGGTATTGGGACCAGATCGGTTTGGTCACGCCGTCCATCCAGGGGACCGGAGGCCGTCCGGGGGTGCCCAGGCTGTACTCGTTCCGGGATCTGGTCGCCCTCAAGGTCGTCAAATCCCTCCTCGACAACGGGATGTCGCTCCAGCGTGTGCGCCGGGCATGGGACTACCTGAACCGTCGCGCCGCGCTGGACAAGCACCTTTCCGAGGTCAAGCTGATCACCGACGGGGTGAGCATCTTCAAGATCGCTCGTCGCAACGGCGAGATCATCGACGCCTTGCGAGATGGCCAGCTCGCGTTCTTCGTCGCGATCGACGAGATCGCGAGCGGCGTGGAGAGCAAGGTCGGTCAGTTCCGGGACGATCGCGACCGTTTCGTCCGGGCGCTTCGCGAGGCGGCCGCCCGAGCGCAGACGGGCCGCTGACTTCCCCCTGGACGCTGGACGCCGGGCCTTAGACGCCGGGCCGGTACGTGCCCACGATCCGCCGGATCAGACCCGCGTCCTTGCGGAGCTCCCGGATCGCCCCATGGGCGTCCTGGGCCGCGGAGCTGGCCTCCTCGGGTGAGGGGGCGTCGGCGGCGTACGCCGCTCGGGTCGCCTGGGCCGTCAACCGTCCGAGATGCCCGTCGGTGAACGCGATCGCCGCGGCCAGCCGCGCCCGGTGCTCGTCGAGGGTCTCGCCCTCGCGGCGACCCAACCCGAGGTCGGCGGCCTCCCCGTCGAACACCCGGTACGCCGCCAGGACGTGCTCACGCGGCTCCCGCGAGCGCCGCAGGAGGCGGTGGCGCCATGCGGACTTCGCGATCGGCACCACCACGAGGAGCACGCCGAGCAGGATGAGGAGCCCGAGGAAGATCCACCGGTACGGCACCGAATACCCCGACCCGTCCGTCGTCCCGGTCGCGACGGCCGATGGCAGGGGGACGAAATCGCCCGGCCCTCGTTGGGGTCTCCGTTCGATCTGACACAGGAGCTGGCGTTCGCGTGAGCTGAGGTTGGCCGACGCCACACATTCCGCTCCGCCCCCGCCGCCCGGGCCAGTGGCACCGGTCGCGCCCCCGGGCGACACATCGGGGTTCGGCGTGCCACGGGTGGGGTTCAGGTAGGTGCCCGGCTCGGCGTTGGGGTGGGTGCCGTGTCCGGGCGTCGGCTCGAACTGGAGCCACCCGTACCCCTCGAAGAACACCTCGACCCAGGCGTGGGCGTTCTTGGATTGCACCAGGTAGGTGCCGTCGTCCTGGAGCGTGCCGGCCTGGTACCCGACCGCGACCCGCGCCGGCAGGCCGAGCTCGCGGACGAGCACCGCCATCGTCGTGGCGTACTGCTGGCAGAAGCCGGCCTTGGTCTGCGTGAGGAACGTCAGCAGGGCGTCCGCGTCGTCGGCGACCTCGACGTCGGGCTCGTAGCGGAACCCGTCGGTGTGGAAGTGCCGCTGGATCGCGAGCACCTTGTCGTAGTCCGAGTCCTCGCCGTGCGTCCACTCGTCGGCGATCTGCTCGATCCGGGGATCGAGGTCGGCCGGGAGTTCGGTCCATCGTCCGTACTGGACCGCGGTGAGGTCCTGGACCTGGTCGAGCTGCGTGGCGGTCGGCACGATGATGCGGGAGCTGATCCCATACTCGAGCCCGGCGTCGAGCCCGCCGTCCAGGAACGCCTGACCGCGGGTCGGATCCCACGTCACGTCACCGAGGTCCCCCGCCGTGATCTCCACCGGCGTCGCTGCCATCGGCAGCGCGTGGGCGTCGTCGAAATCCGTGAGGACCCGGAACGTGAAGTTCTTCGCCGGGGGGGTGTCCCCCGGGAAGCTGAAGCCCGGCGCCTGCGGCAGGACCGTCGGAGCGGTGACGGTCTGCCCCGCCGAGCCCTCCGGGTCGCTGCTCCGCCACTGGTCGCCGTCGAACTCGTCCAGCGTGAGCAGACGCCAGTACTGCGGTTCGGATGTCTGGACCTCGAAGAGGTCCTGGACCGGTGCGTCGTCGGTCAGCTGCGCGTGGATCGAGACGAACGGATCCAGGCCGGCGCCCTCATCGCCCGCGGTCGAGAAGTCGACGAGTGGATCCGAGCGGAACCCCGGCAGCAGACCCGGGACGAGCACGGCCGCCGCGATCACCGCGAACGCGACCGGCCTCGAGCCCCGGACCGAGGTCCCGAGGCGTCGTGTCCTCGAACCCGACCACACCGGCCCCCACTGGCGAACCCGACGCAGCCCATCCGCGAACACGACCGCGAGCGCGGCGGCGAGCAGCACGATCGCGTAGAAGGGACGGGCCCCGTCCTCGAGCACCGTGTCCGCGAACCCTACGAGCGCGATCGGCGGCAGGATGGCCAGGAGCGGGCTCCCGGCACGGATCGCGAGCGCGTGCGATGAGAACGCCGCGGTCCACATCGCCGTCACCGCCGCGAGCATGAGGGGGGGGAGCGCGGGGGTGGGCGCCACGCGCACGCGCGCCTGCTGCCCGACGAAATCGAGCGAGCGCCCCACGGCCCGGAGCGTCTGGATCGAAGGGAGGCCGAACCAGGCGGTCTGCGGCAGGACGATCCAGGTGATCGCGAACGCGAGGCCGACCAGGCTCGCCATCGTCGCCAGCAGCAGCCCGCGGCGTTCGAACAGGGCGGCGATCGCCACCGACGCGAGCGCCGCGGCCACCAGCTCGAGCGTGGCCTGCCGGCCGGTGAACACGCGGCCGAACGCGAGCGCCGTCGCCACGGAGAGGGCCGTGACGGCGGCGAGCCCTAGGAGCCGCTGGTGACCAGGGGTTGGGTCCGCTCGACGTGCCATACGTCTCGCAATCTCCTCGACGGTGGGAGCAGCACGACCTCCCACCCGGTTCGGGACAGGGACATCCGGGCCTGTGACGCGCGCCCCTCGAGCTGCGCCCGCCGGTCGGGAGGCAGGGTGTCGGGCTCGGTCGTGTGGACGAAGACCCCGACCTTGGGCCCGAACATGGCGCCGACGCGCAGCCACGAGGGGAGCTCGGTCGGGGCGGGAGGCGCCCCGACCACGACGAGGCTCGTGTCGCTCGCGGCGACCATGCGCAGGCGCGTCAGTCCGGTCGACAGAGCTCGGGACGAGTGGTGGGTCATCCCCGCGAGCGCGTCGAGCAAACTCTCCTCCGCGACGCGCTGCGGCGGCATCTGCGTGGTGGCGAGCTTGACGGAGAACCCGTAGCGCATCAGCAGGATCCCGAGCGAGGCCGCCGCGGAGATCACCTTCTCGAAACAGGGTGTGTGGGTCTGACCGACGGCGGTGTCGCGCGTATCGACGAACAGGACGGCGGTCGATCGCCGGGTGGATTCGTCCTGGCGGATCATCAGCTCGCCGCTGCGGGCAACGCTCGGCCAGTGGATCCGTCGCAGGTCGTCCCCCTCCACGTAGGCCCGCATCGTGTAGAACTCGTCGCCGGTGCGGAACAGGTGCTTGGCGAGCGCGAGCCCGCTCGTCATGCCGAACGGTGAGTCCGGTCCGCTTCCGAGCAGCTCGACCTCCGGCGCGACGACGAGCTCGTCACGCTCGTCGAACTCGACCCGCAGCTTCGTGAGCGCGAACGGGTCGGACAGGTCCGCGGTGAGCGGCCCGAGCACATAGCGCCCCCGCTGGTGCGGAGCGATCGAGTACCGGACCCGTTGCCTCCCGCGGGGGGGCAGCGAGGCGACCACGAGCCGCGCCGATCGGCCGAGCTGCGCGGGGAGGCGATCCTCCACCAGGAGGAAGGAGGTCTGGGCCGGGGACTGGTTCTCGATCTCAAGCTCGACGTGGACGCGCTGGCCGGGTTGCACGCGCGTGTCCGAGAGCCGTCGACGGATCCGCAGCCGTTGCCGGCTCCAGCGGGCGAACAGGGCGGCGGCGAACGGGAGCAGGACGATCCCGACCGAGATCATGTGCAGGGTCGGTGATCCGAGCATCCGGGCGGCCACCCACAGGGCGATCCCGGCCCCGAAGACCAGGACCCCACGGCCCGAGGGCATGTCAGGCGTTCCCGGTGACGGGTACCGCCACCTCCGCGGCGAGGTCCTGCAAGACGGCCTGTGAGCTGCGTCCGCCCATGACGGCATCGGCCGTCACGATCACGCGGTGCGCGAGCACCGGTGTCACGAGCGACTTCACGTCGTCGGGAATCACGTAGTCGCGCTCCTCGGCGGCCGCGAGCGCACGCGAGGCACGGAGCAGCATGATCGACGCCCGGGGGCTCGCCCCGAGGTACACATCCGGATGACGACGCGTCCCCTCGACGAGATCGACGATGTAGCGGCGGACGGCGGGTGAGACGTGGACCTGCCGGGTCTGCTCGATCATCTCGCGCACCGACAGGGCGTCGGCGACCGGTCCGATGTCCGGCAGTGTCGACCGCACGCCGTGCGTGGCGAGGATCTCGGCCTCGACCTCGCTCGAGGGATAGCCGATCCCGATCCGCATCATGAACCGGTCGAGCTGCGCCTCGGGCAGCGGATAGGTCCCCTCGTGCTCGATCGGGTTCTGCGTCGCGATCACCATGAAGGGCGTACCGAGCTGATAGGTCTCGGTGTCGACCGTGATCTGTCGCTCCTCCATGCATTCCAGGAGCGCGGACTGGGTCTTGGGGCTCGCGCGGTTGATCTCGTCCCCGAGCACGATGTTCGCGAAGATCGCGCCGGGCTTGAACTCGAAGTCGCCGCGCTCCTGGTTGAAGACGTTGACGCCGGTGACGTCGGTCGGCAGCAGGTCGGGCGTGAACTGGATGCGGCGGAACGAGCAGTCGATCGAGCGCGCGATCGCCTTGGCGAGCATCGTCTTGCCGACGCCGGGGACGTCCTCGATCAGGATGTGACCCTCGGCCAAGAGCGCCGCGAGCGCCAGCCGGATCTCAGGCTGCTTGCCCTGGACCACCTTCTCGACGTTCTGCTCGATGACGCGGAAGCCCTCTGCGTACCGCTGCCAATCGAGCGTCGGCTCTCGAGCCTCCAACTGAACCTCCGCGCATCGACGCCGGACCATCTTACTCAGGAGTGCATCAAGGGTACGTTCGATGTTCCTGCGGCATCCTGCTCACGCCAGCGACGCACGTGGATTCGATCGAAGGAGTGGAGGCGACAGCGGCGCACCCGCTGCCGGACGCCCCGCGCGGCCCCTTGTTCGCTGTTCCAGGCGTCCTTCGAGCGCGACCTCCGCCGCCTCCGCGCGGATTACAACCCTGGGATTCCGCAGTTGCAAGCACCTCGCGCCCGGTTCTGTGCCTGGTGGCCCGTATACTCGCGCCGTGGGACGAGCGCTCGTGCTCAACGCGTCGCACCAGCCCCTCGCGGTGGTGGCCGCGAGACGGGCCGTGATCTTGGTGCTGAAGGAGAAGGCCGAGGTCCTGGTCTCCAACGGGCAGGTGTTCCGGTCGGAGCACCTGCACGTCGATGCGCCGTCGGTCCTGCGGCTGCGCACCTTCGTGAAGATCCCGCACCGGTCGCACGCGCCCCTCACCCGCCGGGCGGTCTTCGCGCGCGACGAGTGGGTGTGTCAGTACTGCGGAGCCAGCGCCGAGAACCTGGACCACGTCGTCCCGAGGTCGCGCGGGGGTGCCCACTCGTGGGACAACGTGGTCGCGGCGTGCCGTCGGTGCAACTCGCGCAAGGAGAACCGGCTGATCGAGGAGGTCGGACTCCGCCTGGCCCGCCG
>JBKPRY010000254.1:0-3696 GCA_046734755.1 Actinomycetota bacterium
CCGGCGGCGGTCGCGGCGTGCATCGAGGCGCTCGACATCATCGAGGACGAGCCGGAGCGGCTCGATCGCCTGTGGTCGAACACGCGATCGTTCAAGGCGGGACTGCACGAGCTCGGGTTCGATACGGGAGCGAGCGAGACACCGATCACGCCGGTGATCACCCGGGACGAGGAGCGGACGCAGGAGTTCGCGCGGCGGTTGTTCGAGGAGGGAGTGTTCTGTCCCGCGATCGTGTTCCCGACGGTCGCGAGGGGCTCGGCCCGAGTGCGGACGATCGTGATCGCCGACCACACGGAGGAGGATCTCGACGAGGCGCTCGAGACGTTCGGGCGGGTGGGCGCCGAGCTCGGTCTGCGTGAGGGCTGAGCGTTAGGAGCCGTCGACCCCGGCCTGGATCCCGCGGATCATGAGATCCAGTCCGAAGTCGAACTGCTGATCGGTCGTGCAGTCCGCGAAGTACGGGAGGCACTCCATCACGTTGACGAGCCCGGAGCCCTCCAACGCGTCGATCGCGAGATCATGCTCCCGTGCATGATCGTCGTCGTTGCCGAGCATCAGCCCCTGCTCCATCATCACGAAGCCCAGGATGTAGCTGCCCAGGGCGTTGAACGCCTGCGCGGCGTCGAGGGCCGATAGGCCGGCGCGACGCAGCACCCCGAGCGCGGAGTCCATCGCCCGGAAGGTGGCGAGACCGTCGAGCGGCTTGTGGCGCTCCGCCAGGAGCTGGCAGACGCTCGGATGGAGGCCGAGGAGGCGGCGCCACTCGCGAGACATCGCTCGGGCGTCGTCGGCCCATTCGCCGCTGGAGGGGGGGAACTCGAACTCGTTCATCACGCGTTCGGTAACGCCCTCGAGGATGTCGTCCTTGTCCTCGACGTGGTTGTACAGGGACATCGCCTCCACGCCGAGCTCCCGCCCGATCCTGCGCATCGTGACGGCCTCGAGACCCTCCGCGTCCATGACGCCCAACGCCGCCTCGATGATCCGGTCTCGTGTGAGCGGCTCGCGCTGCCGCGTTTCCTCGGTTATGTCTGTCTTCGTCCGCACGTTCATCCACCGTCCATACCCGTTCGAGAAACTTTCCGATCCGGGAAGCGACATCCGCCTCCCGGGGTTGACACCTTACATCGTACGCATATACTCCGTACGTTGTAAGCATATGGTGTAAGTCGGCGGAAGGCAAGATTCCGACACGAGGCAGGGAGGATCGGATGAGGCTGAATCCGGAAACGATCGCACGGGCGAGCAGCCGCCACCCGTGGCGGACCGTCGGGACCTGGGCGGTGATCCTGATCCTGGGGTTCGGAGCGTCGGGAGTCCTGCTGAGCGACGCGCTCACCACGGACTTCGACTTCACGAACAACCCCGAGGCGATCCAGGCGAGAGACCTCCTCGAGCAGGAAAAGCTCGAGCAAGACGTGACGCCGGAGACGTTCGTGATGACGGGACCCGAGGGCGCCACCAGCGATCCCGCCTTCGCCGACAAGGTGAACGCGGCTCTGAACGACATCCGGGGTCTGGATCCGAAGGTCGTCCTCCAGGTTCCGTCCGCGTTCCCTCTCCCGGAGCAAGAGGCGTCGGACCCACAGGTCGCCGCGCTCGGACCGATCCCATCGGACGACGGCACCGCCGTGCTGTTCAACGTGGTCCTCGTGGGCGACAGCGACCAGACCGCCACGATCGTCGAGGGCCTGAACGCGATCCGTGATCGGTACAGCTCGGGGGACACGAAGTTCTACATGTTGGGTGAACCGACCTCGACCGACGACTTCAAGAAGATCTCCGAAGAGGACCTTCGCAAGGGCGAGTTCTTCGGGATCGCCGTGGCGATCATCGTCCTGCTGGTCGTGTTCGGTTCGCTGATCGCCGGCGTGACGCCGATCATCATGGGGATCTTCGCGATCGGAGTGGCCATGGGGTTGGTCGGCGTGTTCGGACAGGTGTGGCGCTTCAGCTTCTTCGTTCCGAACCTGATCTCCATGATGGGGCTGGCCGTCGGGATCGACTATTCCCTGTTCATCGTCTCCCGGTACCGCGAGGAGCGCCAGCATGGGCGTGACAACCTGGAGGCGGTCGGACGGTCGGGTGCGACGGCGAACCGAGCCGTCTTCTTCAGCGGCATGACCGTCGTGCTCGCGCTCGCCGGCATGCTGCTGGTCCCGACCACGATCTTCAGGGGTCTGGCGGGCGGCGCGATCATGGTCGTCCTGATCTCGGTCGCCCTGTCGATGACGCTCCTTCCGGCCTTGATGGCGCTGTTCGCCGATCACCTCGTCAAGCCCGGCTGGCTCTTCGGCCGCGGGCGCACCCTCGAGCACGGCCGGGCCGGCGGCTTCTGGGATCGGGCAACGCGTACCGTCATGGCTCGGCCGTGGGTGTGGTTGATCGCAACCGCGACGTTCATGCTCGTGCTCTCCGTTCCGTACTGGGCGCAGTCGAACCCGCACGACAGCGGCCGGGGGATCCGGACCGGGTTCTCGGGCATCGCGACGATCCCCGAGGACATCCCGACGAGGCAGGCATTCGACGTCCTGATCGCGAAGTTCCCGACCACGGGTCAGCAGTCGACCGCGGACGTCGTGATCCCGGCAGACGCGTCGGACACCGCGGTCCAGCAGGAGATCCAGGACCTCGAGACCGCAGCTGCGGAGAATCCGTCGTTCGGCGAGCCCCAGCCGCCGCAGACGAGCGCGGACGGAACGGTGACGCTCATCCGGTTCCCGTTCGCTGGCGAGGCGGCCGACGCCTCGAGCGAGGCGGCGGTCGACGCCGTCACGGCGATGCGTGACGACTACGTGCCCCAGGCGTTCGGACAGGACTCGGGCGTCCTCGTCGGTGGGGACACGGCGCTCACGAAGGACTTCTTCGACGTCACGGAGCTCTACACGCCGATCATCATCGCGCTGGTGCTCGGGCTGTCGTTCATCTTGTTGACGGTGGTCTTCCGGTCGATCGTCGTGCCGGCCAAGGCGATCCTCATGAACCTGCTGTCCGTGGGCGCCGCCTACGGCCTGATCGTGCTGATCTTCCAGAAGGGGGGCCCGGCCTTCGCGAAGTCCATCGCCGATACCCTGAACTTCATCCAGGTCGACGCGATCGAGGCATGGCTCCCGTTGTTCCTGTTCTCGATCCTGTTCGGCTTGTCGATGGACTATCAGGTCTTCCTGATCAGCCGGATCCGCGAGGAATACGACAAGACGGGCGACAACTCCGAAGCAGTCGCCTACGGCCTGCGGACCACGGGCGGCATCATCACCGGGGCCGCGATCATCATGGTTGCGGTGTTCGCAGCCTTCGCGACGGGACGGATCGCCGGGCTCCAGCAGATGGGATTCGGCCTCGCGGTCGCGGTCTTCTTGGACGCCACCATCGTTCGGTCGATCCTGGTGCCCTCGGCGATGAAGCTGCTGGATTACCGCAACTGGTACTTGCCGAAGTGGCTCCAGTGGCTGCCGAAGCTGGACGTCGAGGGCCATGGGGCGGCGGAGAGGCCGGAGGTGCTCCTTCCCGAGCTCGAGCCCGTCCCCGGTCCGACGGGTGGAGCTGGACGTGGTGTCGAACGACGATGACTAGGGAGGTCGTCGGCGCCCGCGACGACGCCTGACCGAACCCACGCCCACCCCGAGGAAGGGGCCTCCGAACGGAGGCCCCTTCCTCACTGATAGGGTCGTTGTCGGCCACCTTGCTCGCTGTTTC
>JBKPRY010000255.1:0-8869 GCA_046734755.1 Actinomycetota bacterium
CCAGTCCCGAGCTAGCCGTCGCGGCCGAAGGTCAGTCTGAGCGGCGGGGTCAGGGCTCCCACGGCCCGTTGCACGAGCCGCGCCGCATTCCCGGGGGAGGCCGTCCACTCGGTCTCTTGGGCGGCTGAACGTCCAGACGGGGTGTCAATCCGTGTTCCGCGCGGTCGCCTCAGTTCGCAGGCGTAGACTCCGCGACATGCCAGATGAGCCGAAGGTCGTCGATCGCTACGGCGCGAGTTACGGCCACTTCACCTCGGATGTCTACTCGGAGATCCGACGCGAGGCTTTTGGAAACGACATCGGCCAAAACAGTTGGCTCACGCTTGATGAGTTGGAACGGTTCATCTCCTTCCTCAACCTCACAACTTCATCGCGAGTCCTCGACGTCGGGTGCGGCTCGGGTGGGCCGGCGCTGCAGGTCTCCCGAATGACGGGCTGCGAGGTCGTCGGCGTCGACGTCCGCGAGGATGCCCTCGCGATCGCCAGCCGGATGGCCGCCGAGGCGGCCTTCGGCTTGCGCGTGACCTTCAGGCGCGCCGACGCGGGTAGGCCATTGCCTTTTGAGGATGCGACCTTCGACGCCGTTCTTTGCATCGATTCCGTCAACCACCTTCCTGACCGCCCGGGCATCTTCGCGGAGTGGGCTCGCTTGCTCAGGTCCGGTGGTCGGCTTCTGTTCACCGACCCCACAACCGTGACCGGTGTTCTCGACAGCGACGAGATCGCCACCAGGTCTTCGACCGACTACTACCTGTTCGTCCCACCCGGCGAAGATGAGCGGCTTCTTGCCGAGGCCGGCCTGAAGGTCGTCCGCGCCGATGACGTCACCGAGAGCATGGCCGAAGTCGCTCGTCGACGCCACGACGCCCGCGAAAGACATGCGCAAGCCGTGAAGCAAATCGAAGGCGACGACGCATTCGCCCGCGAGCAGCGCTTCTTCGAGCTCACCGCGCGACTCGCGCGCGAGCGCAGACTATCTCGCCGCGTCTACGTGGCGCAGAAGCCAGGCCAGCGCATGGATCCGATCTAGCTCAGCTAGCCCAATAAGTGGAGGCCGAGGTGTTTAACTACGACAGCGTCGGATGCTTCCACGTTTGTATTCCGCTATCCGGCCCCAACATCGAGCATTCACCCACACTCCCAGACCAGGAGCGTTGTGGTTCTTATAGCGTTCCCTTCGCCTCCGCGTGGAGAGAACGGGGAGTGGTTGTGGAGTCGAAGGGGGACTCCACAACCGCTCCGCGATCTCACGACGGTGGCGCGAACTTCTTGGCTTCATGTTCGAGTGTGACCCGTCACCGCTCATGTAGGTGCTCAACCTGAGGGGCCTGTTGCATCAGGGCGTGCACGTCATGTCTGCTCGGTCACGACCCGGTAGAGATGCCAGCGGTCGGGCACCCCCTTCAACTCGCGGTCACCTGCATCCTCGAACGTAAGGCCGGACCCGGTGGTCAGCTCGCGTACCGTAGACGACACGAGCAGCTCGGAGGGCCCGGCGAGCGACATGACGCGGGCGGCGATGTGGACTGCGATCCCCCGAAGTCCATCGACGGCATGCTCGACCTCGCCCGTGTGCACACCCGCCCGGATCTCCACCCCGAGTTCGGTGACCGCTGCGATCATATCGATCGCGCATCTGATGGCACGACCGGTGGAGGTGAACGAAGCGAAGAAGCCGTCGCCGGCAGTGTCCACTTCGGTGCCTTGATACTGCCGCAGCAGCGTGCGCACGACCTCGTGGTGTCGCTGGAGGCGAGCATGCCATCCCGTGTCGCCGAGTTCGGCGGCGAGCGCGGTCGACGAGACGATGTCGGTGAACAGCAGCGTTGCCACGCTCACCTCGGGCTCGGGCGGCTCCAGCGATCCAGTGAGGAATCGTTGGATCTCGTCGACCACGGGCTCCCAGTTCCCCGCCCACACATGCAGGTCTTCGCCGTGAAGTCGCATGAGCGCCGCATCCTGGATGCGGTCGGCGATGTATCGTGCTCCTTCATCGCGCCAGGGCGTGCTCCCGCGAGAGAGGACAAGTGTTCGGGCTCGAATGTCCCCGAGCCGGTCACGGACGTCATCTTCTTGCTTCTTGCGCAGGTGCGAGACCACCGACCCGGGCGCCTCGGTGAGGCGGACCATCGTGCTAAACCAAGCGATGGCCTCTTCGTCGGCGCCGTGTGAGGGCAGGGCGTCCCGTACGAACGTCCGACTCCAGGCCTCCCAGTCCATCGAGCGTCGGACGGACTCCACCATCGCCTCATAGTCGGCCGCGCTTCCCCAGAACGGTTCCTCCGGCGTGCCGACCTCCTTCGCAGGGACGTTGAACAACACGAGGGCCTGGAATCGCTCCGGGTGCGTGGCAGCCGCCAGGAGCCCCATCTCGCCCATGTCGGTCGAGACGAACATCGCCGGCCGGCCCGCGTTGGCAGCGTCCAGGACCGCGATCAGGTCGACGACGTGGTCCTCGAGCTCGACGGTCTCTCCGGGAGCCACCCGATCCGAACACCCCCACCCCCTTGGGTCGTACAGGATCAGGCGCGAGAAGGAGGCGAGCCTGTTGAGGAATCGCGCGTGGTGGCTCCACATCCAATTGCCGTCCAGGTTGGAGGCCCACGGGGGCACGTAGACCAGATCGATCGGACCGTTGCCGACGATCTGGTACGCGATCGCGAAGTCCCCACTCCAGGTGTAGGTGATGGGCGAACGCTTCACGGCGTTACCACCCGGTAAAGGTGCGTGGGTCGGGGACGCCTGCCGGCGTCTTCAGCTCGGTCCATCGACGAATCCTCGCGGTGTTGCCACCCATCCGCAAGGCGAACGAGTCGGGAGTCCACCGCGCCCGACTTCGTCCAGTGAGGCCGCGCCCACCGACGAGCATCGACCCAGACCACCTGACCTGCAGCGTTCTTACAGTGTTCCCTCCGCCTCCGCATTGAGAGAACGGAAAGTGATCGGAGAGTCCTCGTGACTCCCCCTTCGCTCCACCTCGCCAGTCCTGCACCGTCGAGCTCGGCGTGCATGGAGTGGGCTCGATCAAGCCGAGGCCACGGCCGTAGATACCTTGATGACCCTCAGGGCCAAAACCCACAGGTGGAGTGGGTGCCGCTACGCGGACGAATGCTGCTCTGCCTCATCGAACCGGAACCGCGTCTGGGCGAACTCGCCCTTGGCGAAGGCGAGGATCTTGGAGGGCCGGACTTCGAAGACGTGGGCGATGCCTGCATCGTGATAGAAGGCGCCGTCGCGCACGTCGAAGCGCCAGTCGCCATCGTACTTGTCTAACCACCGTTCGGCCAGGTCATCGAGGAGTTGACTGTCGGTGACACGTTTCGCCCCGCCTTCCACGACAACGTCGAGGCCAGACTTCCAGTGGTTGGTGCCGGTAGTGAGGACGCAGTGCGGATTGGCACGCAGGTTCACGGCCTTCTGCTCCTGCGGACCGGTGCAGAGGTAGAGCGCCATGTCGTGCCACACCGCGGGAAGGGGGGTGACGTGCGGTCGGCCTTCGGGCCGGACTGTCGAGATCCAGAACAGCTCTGCGTCCCGTAGCGCCGCATGGACGTCTGCCCAGTGAGTCGGCGTCGCGTTGGGTGCGCTGAAGCGGGTGTCCAGTTCGGGTGTGGGCGTCCTCGGGGCCATGGCCGTCTCCTTTCAACCTTCGATCGTAGCCAGTCGCCCCGGCAGAACTCGTCGCCGATGAGGGCCGCCGTGGCATCGGCACTACCACGGTCGTCCGACCGACTTCCCTCGCTTCTTCCCCGGAGAGTGTCTACATCGCGAGCAGCTGGTCGCCCTGCACCAGCCCGCCAGCGATCGCGTAGTTTGGTCGGTGGCAGTCCCGGCCACGGAAACCTGCGCGAGGTGTCCGTCGGGGTCGCCTGGAGCAGGAGCGAACTCACCGCTTCCCTGGCACCAACGCTGGGGGACAAGAAGTCCAGCGGCAGATGCGGACTGGAACAACCCGGGGTCGACGGACGTTCGTCCTCGACCCAACCCCAGTTGCAGGCGGTTACCCACGCTTTCCGGCCTGCCGCGTTCGGGTTCTTACAGTGTTCCCTTCGCCTCTGCGTGGAGAGAACGGGGAGTCATCGTGGAGTCGAACAGCCTCCACCTATCCCCCGCAATCTCACTACGCCGCCTCGTCGGCGCGTTGCTACGCGTTGGCCGCGGTACTCGCCGTCGGCGCCCTGCTCGCTCCGCCCGGCGTCGCCAGTTCCCTGCGAAGATGGGACCACCTCTCGGTGTTGTCATTTTGCGGCAGACGGCTGCAAGATCCGCCGCCTGTTCCACGCCGTCACGGCAGTACCCAGCGCAGACTCCGTTGCCCCGCTTGCAACTGAGCGAAAGATGGTCTCCATCTCGTTCTAGAAGAGGATCGCCCTCTTCGAGCCCAAGAGGGACCGCTCTGCGGACTTGACACTCACCCGAGATCCTCTTCCAGATCGATTCGGAACGCTTCGTAGTAAGCCTCGTAAATGAGGTCGGACTCGCGCGCTCGGACATGACGGAGCGCGGTCAAGACCCAGGTGAGTCGCTGGCGCAAATCGGCGAAGTCTGGCGCCGCATCCTGCGGCTGATTGAGTTCGCGGTCGAGTTCCCCGATCCGATCACCGAGCTGCCGATATTGCGTTCGGATCCCTCGCACGCGGTTGCGTAGGCGCGGCTGGCTGTGGGCGATGTCGGAAAGAAGGCTCTCGGGCCGATCGGCGTTTTCCGCCTCCTGTGTGGTCGCCTCGCCCAGGACGGTCAGCGCGGCCATCACCTCGTCGCGCCAACTTCCCTCCCGTCCCGGGGCGGCAGACTCCAGAGCCTTCTCCAGGCGGTGCATCGCCGCCAGCGTTCGCTCTTGGTCGGAGCGCCTGGTCTCCAGACCCTCCCGCTGCGGCGGGGTGAACTCATCCGACTCCGTGCCCTCCGGTCGCATCAGGCTCGCGCCTTCTGGCTGGATGGCCGAGACCGCGAGGATGATCCACGCAGCGGGGGGGAACCGATCCAGGATTGGTGCTCGGGAGTCAGGCACTCCCAGTTGCCGCACGTCGGGATGTCGAATGGTCCCGTGCGGGCCGGGGGGAGGCCGCGCTCACGCGCATAAAAGGGAGCCCGTACGGCCTCGCGAACTGAGTCAGTCTCGGTGAGGACTCGACGAGCCCATGCTGCCGCGTCCAACTCGTTCAGATCGATCATTGCGAATCACCGGCTTCCGATACCGCGCCTGGCTTCTGTTGGGTGCAGCACCAGGGACAGAAGGACTCCTCATCCGGGCGAGCAAGCCCGATCTCATCGAGCCACACCCCGCAGATCGGGCAGCAGATCGCCTGCTTGTTCGGGTCCGTAGAGTCCGGTTCGCCCAAGAATGGGACAGGATCCTCCCCTCTTGAGGAGCGTTGCCACATCGGCGGCATGAGGTGCTGGGAGGCCCCGCGCGACGTCACCACCTCCGCAGAGCCGACGATGCGGGGTCTCCCAGCCCTTCGTTGGCCCTAGCTCGCCGCGGCGAGCGCAGGCGCGTCCTTGCTGGAGATCGCGACCTTGCGAGGCTTCGCCGCGTCCAGCACCGGGATGCGAAGTGTGAGCACCCCGGCCGTGTAGTCGGCCGTGATGTTCTCGGCATCCAGGGTCTCACCGAGGAACACCTGGCGAGAGAACTTCCCGGTGCTCCGCTCGGAAACGATCATCTCGACCCCGTCACCCTTGACCCCGCCCCGCTCGGCGTGCACCGTGAGGACGTTCTGTTCCACGGTGAGGTCGATCGACTCCAAGCTCGTGCCTGGAACGTCGAACTGGACCACGAACGTATCCCCGTCGCGGTAAGCGTCCATCGGAAGGGCCACCGGACGGGCGGTCGTCCCGAGCAGCTGCTGGGTCAGCCGGTCGAGGTCACGGAACGGGTCCGTGCGCATGAGCATCGTTGCTCCCTCCTTTCTCGACGCTGGCGCGTCCTTTTCGCACCTGACACTCACTCACGATCTATCTAGCAGATAGGCGGTTCCTTGACAACCCTCTCATAGATTACTGCTAGACTTCGGCGCATGAAGCGAGACTCGTACGAACTTCCCAGCGGCCCCGCGGGGAGCCTGTACAGGGTGCTCGGCGTAGCGCCCTGGGCCACCCAGGAGACCATCGTTCACGCTTACCGCCAGCAGGCTCGCGCCTCACATCCCGATGCCCGACCCGACGATCCCGGGGCGGCCGCGCGGTTCAAGATCCTGACGAGCGCGTATGAGGTGCTGAACGATCCGCTTCGGCGGGCGAACTACGACCGGGCACGCCGCGGCGGCGGGGCGGCGAGGCCGGTACCCCCGTCGGGCGGCTACCCGCCGGGCCAGGAGGGGATCGCACGGACAGGCGAGCCTCGGGGCGGCGGCGGGAATTCGCCAGATGTCTTCCTCGACGCGAGGCCGCCGAGACCGTCGGGCCCCCTTCTGTGGGCCGGGCCGGTTCGCGTGGAAGCCTTGCCCCGGCAGACGTTCGCCGAGCCTCGCTGGCCGCAAGCGTCCCGTCGCCGCGAGCTTGACGGACTCACGTCGCTGCTGCTCGGCTGGCTGGCCGGTGGGTGGTCAGAGTGAGCGCACCGTGGCCTGAACCCGATCGCGCCCTCTTCAGCATCTCTGTGGCTGCTGAGCTCAGTGGTCTTCACCCGCAGACGCTTCGTGCCTACGAGCGTGAAGGCTTCGTGGAGCCGGATCGCAGCCCCGGCGGGACGAGACGTTACAGCGGCGCCGAAGTCGACCGTCTCCGCGAGATCTCCGCACTCGCCGATGAAGGAGTCAACATCGCGGGCATGCGTCGCATCCTGGACTTGCAGAAGACCGTACGGAGGCTTCAGTCCAAGCTCTCTGGATTTGAGGACTTGGAAGTCGAGACGCGAAGGCTCAAGGCCGAAATCTCGTCGCTGCGGGAACGGGACGGGAAGACACATAGGCGACGTCGGAGCCGATCATCCTGAGTCGTTCATTTCCTCTGGTGTGAGGACGGTTCGTTGATCTGAGAAGTGACGACAGGACGTGAGGCTAGATGTCGATCGGGACTGCTGATGCGTCCATCGGGGCGATGCTCGTGGGCCGCAGTACTCAGAGGCTCTTCGGCTGGCTCGGTGGCCACGGAATCACGCCCTTGCGAGGCTCACGGGCCTCTCCGCCATGAGTTGGCGCCAGTCCCCTACGGGTCCGCTGGTGCGGGAGCGGCATCATCTGAGGGTTCAGCAGCCTAATTCGTACACCGCGGCAGGGGGGACATGCAGCCTCGCGCGGCGGGTCAAAGAGGGGTGGCCATACGGGCATGCAGCCTTTGTCGTCAACGGTCGAAAACTGACCCCCTGAGGACGGTGGTCTCAAGCGGTCAATATTCAACCGGCGCCGACAAGCCTTCCTTTGAACCCCTCCGGGTGTCGCGGCCGCAGGCGGGCAATTCGCCATGCCGAGGCGAGTATCCAAGAGGGGATGGCGGGCGAACAAGCCCCGAGTTCAGATCCGGCTCAGCTCGCCCGACCCCATCCACGGGCGGTGACCCGCGCGCTCTGACCTGCCGGGTTCCGGTTCTTACTGTGTTCCCTTCGCCTCCGCTCCCTTTGACTTCAGTTGGGCCGGACACGGGTCGCGCGGAAGAGCGGAAGCGGTGCCGCAACGCCTTTCAGCTCCATATCGCCGACGGCGTCGAACTCGAAGGAGTCGCCGTCGGCCGTCTCGGCGACGACCTGACTGGTGAGGACCTCGCCCGGTCCCGCCACCTCCGCGATCCGGGATGCGAGGTTCACTGTCTGCCCGTAGACGTCGAGGTCTCGCTCGATCACCGGGCCGGCGTGCACGCCCGCGTGCGACGAGACCGTGCCATCCGCGCTCGATGCGTCCACGAGGTCGAGGGCTGCGTTCACGCCGGCGGTCGCGTCCGTCACTCGCAGCAGCGCTCCGTCCCCGAGCAGTTTCACGAGTCGGCCGCCGCGACGGGTGGCCGCCTCGTCGGCCCGGCGTTGGAGCGACGCCGCCGCCCGAACTGCCGACTCGTCGCCGAGCTCACCCGTCAGCCGCGTGAACCCGGTGAGGTCGACGAAGACGATCGCGGGAGGGCCGAGGGGGTCGGGCGGTGGTGCGAGTCCACGCGACGCGAGGAACTGCTCGAACCCCTCGACGATCCCGGTCACGCTCCGATGCTCGAGGAACCTGGCGCTGAGCCAAAGGAACATCTCCGGGACGAGGTTGGTGGCCCTCATCATCGTGACGCGAACATCGTCGGGAAACTCGTCGAGCTCGCCGCGGAACAGTCGCTCTCGAGCCGGTGAGGCGAGCTGTTCGTCGATCAGGTCCGCCCATCCGAGCATGGCCGCACGGGTGCCCTGTGCCAAGAGACGCGCCGCTCGGATGACGGAATCGTCTTCGGGGGTCGTCCGCCAGACGTCGACGAACCGCGTGAGCATCTCCTCCTCGTCGACGTGGATCGGCTTCGACGGGTCGGGGCTGGGAAGGCCGAGCACCTCGTAGATCGTCGGCAGCGCGTCCCCACCCGGACCGAGGCTCGCCTGGAACTCGGCGAACGATCGTTCGGACCGCGGGCCCGGCTGGTACGCCGTGTACTCGTCGAGCCGGTGGAACGAGAGCAGACGCTTGGCGGCTGCGCGCTCGATCGTCTCCGCCGTCAGCCCGCCGTCGAGAAGGGCCGAGATCATCTTCGTGGCGAGGATCGAGCCGAACGTGAAACGATCGCGTTCGTCGGGCGTCACCAGTCCGATCCGGGTCAGCCAGAGAACTCTGTCTTCCTCGCAACCGGCCTCGACCGCAACCTCATGCGTCGAATAGGTGCGCGTCATCGGGGCATCGTAGCGACCCCGCCAGAGATCGCGACGTCACCCGCGTCCGGTCGATCTCTGCGGACGACTCGGACACAA
>JBKPRY010000256.1:0-7082 GCA_046734755.1 Actinomycetota bacterium
CGAGCGGCTCGTGGTCGAGGACGGCATCGTCCTGCTCAAGTACTGGTTCTCGGTCTCGGACGAGGAGCAGGAGCGCCGGTTCCGATCGCGGATCGACGACCCGATGCGCCGCTGGAAACTCTCGGAGACGGACCTGCTCTCTCGCTCGCACTGGGTCGACTTCTCCCGCGCGAAGGACGAGATGTTCGTGCACACGGACATCTCCGAGGCACCCTGGTATGTCGTGGAGGCCGACGACAAGCCGCGGGCGCGCCTGAACTGCATCGCGCACCTGCTCTCGGTGATCCCGTACGAGGAGCATGGTGTGGACGAGATCAAGATCCCGCCGCGTCAGAGCGACGAGGGGTACGTGCGACCTCCGCGCGACACCTTCACGTACGTGCCGGATCACGCGCGCTCGCTCCTCAGCTAGGACGCGTTCGGACGTCCGTTACCCTCGGTGCGATGGAGCGACTCCACGGGCTCGAAGCCCTGCCGGTGGACCGGGATCGCACGGTGGTCACGGTCGGCTTCTTCGACGGCGTCCACCTCGGTCACCGCGCGGTCCTGAGTCGCACGGTGGAGGCCGCTCGCGAGCGAGGGCTTCCTTCTGTCGCCGTGACGTTCGATCGCCATCCGCGCGAGGTGCTCACGCCCGGCCAGGAGCCTCGGCTGCTGACGACGGTCGACCGGAAGGCCGAGCTGATCGAGGAGACCGGGGTGCACACGCTCCTGGTGCTCGAGTTCACCGAGGCGTTCAGCCGGTGGCCGGCCGAGCGGTTCGTGTCGGACGTGCTGGTCAGCGGGCTCCATGCCGGCCACTGCGTGATGGGCGCGAACTTCACGTTTGGTCACCAGGCCGCCGGGACCGTCGAGCTTCTGATGGAGCGCGGACCGGCCCTCGGGTTCACGACGGAACGCGTCGAGCTCCTGGAGGTCGACGGGCGTCGGGTGTCGTCGTCCTCGATCCGCGACGCGCTTTCCCGGGCCGACCTCGAGTGGCCCCGCCTGGCGCTCGGGCGGAGGTTCGTCCTTGACGGCACCGTCGTGACCGGGGCGGGGCGGGGCCAGGGTCTCGGCTTCCCGACCGCCAACCTGCGGACCGGGCCGCGACTGCTGCTCCCCGGCCGCGGGATCTACGCGGGCCGGGCGGTGGTGGGGGCCGAGAGTTACGTCGCCGCGATCAGCGTCGGGACCAATCCGACCTTCGGGACCGAACCTCTGCACGTCGAGGCCTACCTGCTGGACTTCGACGGCGACCTGGGGGGGAGCCGGATCGTGGTCGAGTTCTGGGCGTACCTGCGCGACGAGGAGCGGTTCGACACGCCCGAACGGCTCTCGGCCGCGATCGCCGAGGACGTCCGGCGGACCCGCGACCTCGTTCGGGACACGTGAAGGCAGGGCCATGACCCGGACGGCGCGGGCGCGGCCGACCTGACCCCTCTCGCGAGCCGCTGACCAGCACAGACGGGCGAGGCGCGCGGGAGCGTCTGGTAGCCTTTTCGCGACCGATGACGCTCACCAAGACCCAGAAGTCCGAGATCATCACGGAGCACCGGCGTTCCGACCAGGACACCGGTTCGACCGAGGTGCAGATCGCCGTGCTCAGCAGGCGGATCGCCGACCTCACCCAGCACCTGAAGTCCCACGCTAAGGACCATGCGTCCCGGCGCGGCCTCCTGATGCTGGTGGGTCGCCGGCGTCGCCTCCTCGAGTACCTGCGAAGCGAGGACATCGAGCGCTATCGACAGATCGTGGCGAAGCTCGGGCTTCGTCGATAGACCCGGAGGCGCCCCAGGGGGGCGCCTTCTTCGTAGGAGGGATGCGAACGGATCATTGATCGGAACCGGAGGCGGGCTTTCCCCGCGGTCGGTTCTCAGTAGCGAGCCTCCGATCGCAGGATCGGCGGTTCACCACTGACAACCGGCCCGGCCCCGACCTCCCCCAGCCGCGCGGCGCGACCGCGCCGCGCTTCCAGCAACGAGCCAGGCAACGAGGAGGCATCGGCCCATGGCCATCACTCTGTCCCGAGAGTTCGGGAACAGCACCCTGACGTTCGAGTCGGGCAAGCTCGCCCTGCAAGCGGGCGGCTCGTGCGTCGTGACGTACGGCGAGACGCAGGTCCTCGCCACCTGCACCACCGCTCAGCCCCGCGAGGGGATCGATTTCTTCCCGCTCACGATCGACGTCGAGGAACGGATGTATGCCGCCGGCAAGATCCCCGGCGGGTTCTTCCGCCGCGAGGGTCGCCCGTCGGAGACGGCGATCCTGACGGCGCGCCTCACCGACCGCCCCATGCGGCCGAGCTTCAGGGACGGCTACCGCGACGAGGTCCAGGTGGTGATCACCGTGCTCTCGGTCGACATGGCGCGCCAGTACGACATCCCCGGCATGAACGCCGCGAGCCTCGCGACGATGCTGTCGGGGATCCCGTTCGAGGGCCCGGTCGGCTCGGTCCGGCTCGGGCTGATCGGCGGCGAGTGGGTCATCAACCCCACGTTCCAGGACCTGGAGGAGGCCACGTTCGACATCGTGGTGGCCGGCCGCCGCAACGATTCGGGGCAGGTCGACATCCTGATGATCGAGGGTGAGGCCCCCGACAACACGTGGGCGCTCCTGCAGGCAAGCGGCACCACGCCGACCGAACAGGTCGTCGCCGAGGGCCTGGAGGCGGCCAAGCGCGCGATCGACGAGCTGATCGACATGCAGCTCGAGTTCGTCGCACGGGCCGACGTCAAGCCGAGGCCGTTCGAGCCCAAGCCGCTGTACGGCCCGGACACCTGGGAGGCCGCCGAGACGTTCAAGGAGCGCCTCGAGACCGCGATCGTGCCCGATCGATCGGAGCGCGAAGCCGGCATGGCCGAGATCAAGGACCTCTTGAAGGCGCACCTGCTGGAGACCTGGGGCGCGGAGGCCTACGCCGCGCGCCAGTCCGAGATCTCGCCCGCGTGGAAGGACCTGCAGAAGAAGGTCATGCGGGCGCGCGTGATCGAGCACGGCGTTCGCCTGGACGGCCGCGGCCCCAGGGACATCCGGCCTCTCTCGGCGGAGGTCGGGTTGATCCCGCGCGCGCACGGCTCGAGCCTGTTCAACCGGGGCGACACCCAGGCCCTGAACGTGACCACGCTCGGGATGCTCCGGATGACCCAGATGATCGACACGCTGGACCCGGGGGAGAGCAAGCGCTACATCCACCACTACAACTTCCCGCCGTTCTCCACCGGCGAGGTGGGCCGCATCGGTTCGCCGCGCCGTCGCGAGATCGGCCACGGCGCACTGGCCGAACGGGCACTGGTGCCGGTGGTCCCGACGGAGGAGGAGTTCCCCTACGCACTGCGGCTCGTGTCGGACATCCTGAGCTCCAACGGCTCGACGTCGATGGCGAGCGTCTGCGCCTCGACGTTGTCGCTGATGGACGCGGGGGTCCCGATCAAGGCCCCGGTCGCAGGGATCGCGATGGGCATGATCGCGGAGGGGGACACGTTCGTGACCCTGACCGACATCCTGGGCGCCGAGGACGCGCTCGGCGACATGGACTTCAAGGTGGCGGGGACGAGCGAGTTCGTGACGGCGATCCAGCTCGACATGAAGGTCACCGGCCTGCCCGGGGAGGTGCTCGCGGGCGCGCTCGATCAGGCGAAGGAGGCACGGCTCCAGATCCTCGAGGTGCTGCGCGACGCGATCCCGGAGCCCAGGACCGAGGTCAATCCGAAGGCCCCGCGGATCCTCACCATCAAGATCCCGGTGGACAAGATCGGCGAGGTGATCGGTCCAAAGGGCAAGAAGATCAACGAGATCGTTGCCCTGACCGGCGCCGACATCGACATCCAAGATGATGGGACCGTGTTCGTCGGGGCTCGCGAGGCCGGCGGGGCGGACGAGGCGGCTCGCATCATCGACGAGATCGCGAACCCGCGCCCCATCACGGTCGGGGAGCACTTCACCGGCACCGTGGTCAACACGACCACGTTCGGTGCGTTCGTGAACCTGGTGCCGGGGCGCGACGGCCTGATCCACATCTCCAAGCTCGGAAAGGGGAAGCGGATCGCGAACGTCGAGGACGCGGTCAAGGTCGGCGACACGATCGAGGTCGAGGTCCAGGACATCGATGATCGCGGGAAGATCTCGCTCAAGCCCATCGGCGAGGAGTGGGCGATCCCCGAGGGGATGGAGCCGGAGGTGCAGGATCGGCCTCCGCGTCGCGATCGCGACCGCGATCGACGTCCCCGCGACCGCGATCGACGTCCACGGGACCGCGAGCGCGAACCGCGCGATCCCGCGTAGCCGATGTCGATCGGACGCACGGAGTTCACCTCCGGCCTGCGCGTCGTCACCGAGCGGATGCCGGGCGTCCGCTCGGTGACGCTTGGCTTCTGGGTCCTCGCCGGCTCCCGTGACGAGCCGCCGCCGATCTCGGGATCGAGCCACTTCCTCGAGCACCTGCTGTTCAAGGGGACGAAGACTCGGAGCGCGCGCGACATCGCCGAGGCGTTCGACGCGGTCGGCGGCGAGCTGAACGCGTTCACCGCCAAGGAGTACACGGCGTTCTACGCGCGCGTGCGCGACCGGGATCTGCCGATGGCCGTCGACCATCTCGCGGACATGCTGCAGCAGTCGGTGCTGCGGGCCGCCGATCTGGACGCCGAGCGGCAGGTGATCCTCGAGGAGATCAACCAGCACGAGGACGATCCCGGCGATCTCGTGCACGACCTGTTCACCGAGACGTTGTGGCCCGGCCACCCGCTCGGGCGCCCGATCCTCGGCACCAAGCAGAGCATCCAGGCCGCCGGCCGCGACCAGGTGCGGCGCTTCTATCGCAAGCACTACGTAGCGGGCAACGTGGTCGTCGTCGCGGCGGGGAACCTTCGGCACGAGGAGTTGCTCGAGCTCGTCGCCGAGCACATGGAGCCGGGAGCCGTGCGGGCCGAGGGTCCGAGCGCCTGGAACCTGCGGACCGCCGGCGACGCCCCCAGCCCGTCGGGACGCTCGCTGGTCAACAAGCGCAAGACCGAGCAGGCCCACATCTGCGTCGGGACCAGCGGCCTGTCGCGGATCGACCCGGATCGGTTCGCGTTCGGGGTCGTGAACAACGCGCTCGGCGGCGGGATGAGCTCCCGGTTGTTCCAGGAGGTGCGGGAGAAGCGCGGGCTCGCGTACAGCGTGTACTCGTACCACGCGATGTACGCGGAGGCGGGCGTGTTCTGCGCGTACGCCGGTACCACGCCAGCGCGCGCGAAGGAGGTCCTCGCGATCATGCGAGCCCAGCTCGAGGACGTGGCCAACAAGGGCCTCGGTCCCGACGAGTTCGAGCGCGCCAAGGGCCACATGAAGGGGTCGCTCGTCCTGTCGCTCGAGGACCCGGGCGGCCGCATGTCGCGACTGGGCAAGTCGGAGATCGGGCACGGCGAGAGCCTGACGGTGAACCAGCTCTTGGGGCGCATCGATGCCGTGACGCCGGAGGACGCGGCGCGCGCCGCCGAGCGGGTGCTCTCGCAGCCGATGACGGTCACCGTCCTCGGTCCTTTCTCGAGCAAGGACGTGATCGCGTGATCCGCGTCGGCGTGATCGGGGCCTGCGGTCGGATGGGGCTGATGGTGTGCCGCGCCCTGGCGGACTCGGATGACTTCGCGCTCGTCGCCGCGATCGATCGATCGAAGATCGGACAGAAGATCGGGCAGATGATCGGACACCCCGAGATCGACGCGCCGGTCTCCGACGAGCTCGATCGGCTGCTCGAGGCCAACGCCGAGGTCGCGATCGACTTCACGCACCCGGATGTCGCGATGGACGACATCCGCTGGTGCATCTCGCACGCGGTGCACGCCGTGGTCGGCACGACGGGCATCACGAGCGAGAACCTGCAGGAGATCGACAAGCTCCTCTCGGACGAGGGTCATGAATCGAACGTGATCGTCGCGGCGAACTTCGCGCTGGGCGCGGTGCTGATGCAACGCTTCGCGGCTCAGGCGGTCCGTTACCTGCCAGCCGTCGAGATCATCGAGCTCCACCACGACCAGAAGGCGGACGCTCCCTCGGGAACCGCGGTCGCCACGGTCCGCCGGATCCAGGAGGAGCGGGACGGGGCATGGCGTGGCCCGCTCGCCGAGTCGCTCGAGGGGGTGCGCGGTGGCGACGTCGAGGGGATCCGCGTGCACTCGGTGAGGCTGCCCGGGCTGGTGGCGCACCAGGAGGTCATCTTCGGCGGGCAGGGGCAGACGCTCACGATCCGGCACGACTCGACCGACCGGTCCTCGTTCATGCCGGGGGTGCTGATGGCCGCCCGGGCCGTTTTGGTCCGCCGGGGGCTCACGATCGGGCTCGAGCCGCTGCTCGACCTCCCGCCGCTGCCGTAGCCCGGTGCCACGGGTCGCGTGCGTCTTCGCGCATCCCGACGACGACACGTTCGGCGTGGCCGGCAGCCTCGCGCTCCACGCGGAGGACGAGCTCGAGCTCACCGTGATCCTGGCGACCAGTGGCGATGCCGGCCGCATCGCCGACGCCTCCCTCGCGACCCGCGAGACCCTCCCGAGCGTCCGCGAGGCCGAGGAGCTCGCCTCGTGGCACGCCTTGGGGCTCGACCCCGACCTGCGGTTCCTACGGCATCCGGACGGCGGCCTGAACGCGATCCCCCGCGGCGAGCTCCTGGCGCAGGTGCGGGGCGTGCTCGAGGAGGTCGCCCCGGAGGTCGTCGTCACGTTCGGTCCCGATGGCATCACCGGTCACGACGACCACGTGACGATCGGCGCGATCGCGACCGAGGCGTTCGGCGCACTTCGGACGTCCTCGGGCGGGGCGTCGTTCTCGAGGCTGCTGCACAGCGCGATCGCCCAGAGCTCGCTCGACGGCCTGAACCAGCTCCTGCGTGAGCGGGGGCTCCAACCCATGGACCCGGCCCAGCCGTTCATGCCGCGGGGCGTTCCCGACGTGCAGATCGGGGCCCGCGTCGACGCCTCGAGCGTCTACGAACGCAAGCTCGAGGCGATCCGGTGCCACAGGACGCAGGCCGAGCTCGAGGACGTCCCGTTCGACCTGTGGCCCGAGATGCTGTCGACCGAGGCCTTCGTGGTGGCCTGGCCCGAGCGTCGGCCGCGCGATCCGGTCCT
>JBKPRY010000257.1:0-1992 GCA_046734755.1 Actinomycetota bacterium
CGGCACGCGCCGATCGGATCCAGGAACGGGTGGTCGCAGAACCGGGGGATCTCGATCCCGAGGTTCTCGGCGGCCCGGATGATCAGCGTCCCCTTCGGGACGATGACCTCCGACCCGTCCACCGTGAGCGTGACGGGCTCGGCCTGCGTCCGCGGGGTGCTCACGTGAGCGCCCCGGTCAGGCCGGCGCCGGTCGCGATCGCATCGCCCGAGCCCGTCGCGGTCTCGCCGCCCGGCCCGACGCCGGTGAACGGACAGCGGCGTTCCGCGATGTGGGCCTCGTACTCGTCGCGGAAGTACCTCAGGCTCGACTCGATCGGGCTCACCGCGCCGTCCGCGAGCGCGCAGAAGGCCTTGTACAGGATGTTCTGGCCGAGCTCGTCCAGGAGGGGGAGATCCTCGGAGCGTCCGTACCCCTGCTCGATGCGGCCGAGCACCCGGCTCACCCACCACGTGCCCTCGCGGCATGGCGTGCACTTGCCGCACGACTCGTGGGCGTAGAACTGCACGAGGCGGCGAGCCGCCTCGACGATGCAGTCGGTCTCGTCCATCACGATGATCGCGCCGGTCCCCAGGAGCGAGCCGGCGGCCGTGATCGACTCGAAGTCCAGCCCGACGTCGAGGTGCTCCTCGGTCAGCATCGGGGTCGAGGAACCGCCGGGCGTCCACGCCTTGAGCCGCCGCCCGCCGAGCACGCCGCCGGCGTGGTCCTCGAGCAGTGTCCGCAGCGGCGTCCCGAGCGGCAGCTCGTAGTTGCCGGGCCGCTCCACCTTGCCCGACACGCTGAAGATCTTCGTGCCGGGCGACTTCTCCGTGCCGATCTTCGCGAACCACTCGGGGCCCCGCGTGAGGATCGACGGGACGGTCGCGAGCGTCTCGACGTTGTTGATCAGGGTGGGCGACGCGTACAGGCCCTCGACGGCGGGGAAGGGGGGGCGCAGCCGCGGCTGGCCCCGGTACCCTTCGAGCGAGGACAACAGCGCGGTCTCCTCGCCGCAGATGTACGCGCCGGCGCCCCGATGCAGCACGACCTCCAGAGCGAACCCCGAGCCGAGCACCGATGCGCCGAAGACCTCCCTCGCGTACGCCTCACGGATCGCCGCGTCGAGGATCTCGCCGGGCCACAGGAACTCGCCGCGGCAGTACACGAACGCGAGATGGCTCCGGACGGCGTACGCCGCGATCGCCATCCCCTCGAGGAACCGGTGTGGCTCGCGCTCGATGATCTCGCGGTTGTTGAACGTGCCGGGCTCGGACTCGTCGAAGTTCGCGACCACGTACGTCGGCTTGCCCGTGTCCTGCGGCACGAACGACCACTTGACCCCGGTCGGGAACCCGGCGCCGCCCCGGCCGCGCAGCCCGGACGTCTTGACCAGGTCGATCAACTCGTCCGGGGTCATCGCGAGTGCGGCGCGGAGGCCCTCGTACCCGCCGGCCGCGAGGTAGCCGTCGATCCCGACCACGTTGGGGTCGTCCCAGTTCGCCGTGACGATCCTGGTCGTCGGGGTCTCGTTCACGTGGCCTCCTCGGCCCCGGCCCTCGGGGGGCTTCCGCTCGCGCTCGCGCGCTCGCTCCTTGAGCCCCCCGAACCCCCGGCCAGGATCCGGGACGCCTCGCGGAAGTCCTTGGGCGCGCGCCCGCGTGACGGGGTCGGTACCTCGCCGGCGCGGAGCGCCTCGACGAGCTCGACGGCCCGCTCGGGCGTGACACGGTCGTGATTGGCGAAATCGACCTGGACCACGGGGGCCGCGTCGCACGCCCCGAGGCACTCCTCCTCGTGGACCGTGAACTCGCCGTCGGGAGACGTGTCCTCGCCCTGCTCGACCCCCGCCGCGTCGTGGGCGGCCTCGAACACCTCGTTCGCACCCCGCAGCGCGCAGGACAGGTTCGTGCACACCGACACCACGTGTGTCCCGGTCGCGCGCAGCCGGAGCATCGTGTAGAAGGAGGCCACCGCCTCGACCTCCGCGGTCGTGATTCCGAGGAGCTCGCC
>JBKPRY010000258.1:0-1939 GCA_046734755.1 Actinomycetota bacterium
GTGCTCAGGAGGAGAGCTCGGTCTCCCGGGTCTCCAGCGTCTGGCGGGTCGTGAGGAGCTCGTCCACGTCTCGCAGGGGGAGTGGCTTGGCGAAGTAGTAGCCCTGGCCCAGGTCGCAACGCAGGTCGAGGAGCTTCTCGAGCTGGTCGGCCCGTTCGATCCCCTCGGCCACCGGCCGAAGGCGCAGGATCCCTGCGAGCTCGATGATGGCGGCGGTGAGCGCCGATTCCTCGCCGCCCTCGTTGACGCCGTCGACGAAGGACTTGTCGACCTTCAGGATGTCGACGGGGAACCGGCGGATATAGTTCAGGCTCGAGTACCCGGTGCCGAAATCGTCGACGGCCAGCTGCACGCCGAGCTCCTTGAGCTCCGCCAGGCGCTGGATCGACAGCTCCATGTCTTGCATCATCACGGACTCGGTGATCTCCAAGACCAGGCTGCCCGGGTCGAGCTGGGTCTTCATCAGGGTCTCCGCGATCTCGGCCACGATCTCCGGGCGCTGGAGCTGACGCGCGGAAAGGTTGACCGCGATCTGTAGCGGCGGGTCCATCACGTACCGCTCCTGCAGCCGTCGAGCCTGCAGGCACGCCTCCTGCAGCACCCACCGGCCCAGCGAGACGATCATCCCGGTCTCCTCGGCCAGCGGGATGAAGTCCAAGGGCGGGATCAGGCCGCGCGTAGGATGCTCCCAGCGGACGAGCGCCTCCAGACCCTCGACCCGCCCGGTCGCGAGCTCGATCACCGGTTGGAAGTGCAGGACGAACTCCCCGTTGTCGACCGCGCGCTGCAGGTCGGCCTTGAGCTCCAGGCGTCGCAGCGCGGTGTCGTGCATCGCGGGTTCGAAGACCTGGTAGCGCCCCTTGCCGGCTTCCTTGGCCATGTACATCGCGACGTCGGCGTTGCGGAGCAGCTCCTCCGCACCCTCGGGACCACCGGTCTGGGCGTCGGCGGTCGCGATACCGATCGAGGCCCGCGCGAAGACCTCCTTGCCTTCGAGGTGGAACGGACCCTCGAGCGATGCCAGGATCCTCGCGGCGACCTCGGCCGCATCGACCCCGTCCCCGCCGTCCTCGAGCAGGACCGCGAACTCGTCGCCGCCGAGCCGAGCCGCGGTGTCCGCCTGTCGAAGCGAGGTCTTGAGTCGCTCGCCGACCTCGGCGAGCATCCGGTCCCCCGCCGCGTGGCCGAGTGAGTCGTTGATGGTCTTGAAGTCGTCCAGGTCCATGAACAGGATCGAGACCGGGAGATTGTCGCGCGCCTGCCGCTCGATCATGTGCTCGACGCGGTCCTTGAACAGTGCCCGATTCGCGAGCCCCGTGACCGCGTCGTGGAACGCCTGGTGCTGCAACTGCTCCTCGAACGCCTTGCGTTCGGAGACGTCACGGGTGTTCAGGACGATCCCCTTCACGTTCTCATCGTGCATCAGGTTCGTCCGCAGCGCCTCGACGTGCAGCCAGAAATCGTCCCGATGCTTCATGCGGAACTCGGTGAGGCCCGTATGCGCGTCCTCCTCCCGTCCGCCCGAGGTGAGGAACTGCAGCACGCCGGCTCGGTCGTCGGGGTGGATCAGGACCGTGAGCTTGGTGCCTTCGAGCCGGCCCGGCCCGTGCCCGAGCACGCGCTCGACCGACGGGCTCATGTACCGGATCGTGGAGTCCGCCTCGACGACCATGACCACGTCGGAGGAGTTCTGGACCAGCGAGGAGAAGCGCGCCTCGCTCTGGCGGATCAGCAGGATCTCGGTCGTCATGGCGCTGTCGAGCGCCAAGGCGACCTGGGAGGAGAGCGCCTCGATCGAGTCGCGGATCGCCCGGGGGACGCTCGAGGGTCCGGCGACCACGAGCAGGCCCTGGAGCTCCTCCTTCATGAACAGGGGAGCGTTCAGGAAGAAGCCGTTCTCCGGTACGGCGAGCGCGTTCGCGAGCTCCGCTTCCTGGGT
>JBKPRY010000259.1:0-10239 GCA_046734755.1 Actinomycetota bacterium
CCGCTCCCTGGCGATCCGGACGAGCACGGCGTCGACATCGGATCCGCCGTCGTCGTCCTCGATCAGGTGGACCTCGACCGTCGCGGCGTGCTTCAGCTCACCGAGGGCATCCAGACCACGCCGACCACGGGTGCGCCGCCGCGGATCGGAGGAGTCGGCGATCGTCTGCAGCTCACGGAGCACCGCGGTGTGGAGGAGCAGATCCCCCGACAGGAACCCGGTCGCCACCAGATCCAGGATCCGGCCGTCGATCAGGGCGCTGGTGTCCACCACGAAGATCTTCTCCGGGCCACCGGCGGCTCTGGGCTTCAGGCCGATCAGACCGAACAGCTCCTCGTGCTTCGTCCGACCGATCCGGAACCCGGCGAAGGCGAGCGTGACGTACGTGAACGCCACGCTCGTCCACGCCACGAGCGCCGGCAGCCGGAAGACCGGGACGGAGAGCAGCGCGGCGACCGCGAGGCCCGCGATCAGGCCGCCGACGCCCGCGACGATCTCGGCGGCCGGAACCTTGCGGAGCTCCTCCTCCATCGAGCGCACGGCGGTGGCGGTCTGCCGACCGAGCACGCCTCCCAGGACGAACCCGGTCGACGTGCCGAGGACCACGTATGCCAGGGTCTGCGACGGTGACACCGATACGCGGGCTGCGACCGTGGTGCCCGCAGCGGCGAAGAGGGTGACGAAGATGAGGCGGACGAACTCGACCAGGCGACCCTTGGGTAACGAACGGCGTTCGGAGGCCTCTCGAGCTCGGAGGCGTCCCCGCCACGAGCGATCCTCGTGCGCGAGCATCTCCCTCAAGCCTCGACGCCCCTGCCGAACGACTTGAACGAGCGTGGCTCAGCGAAGCGGAAACCTTCGTGGAGAGGGTGGTGCTAGCGAGCCCGGCCCGAGGCCTCCGCCATGACGCGGGCGCCGTGCGACTCGTCCAGCACCTTGTCGATCATGGCCTCGGCCTTCTCCTCGCCTCCGCCGGTGGCGTAGGTGAGCTCGGAGATCAGGATCTGTCGGGCCTTGTTGATCATGCGCTTCTCGCCCGCGGACAGGCCTCGCTCACGCTCACGGATCGACAGGTTCCGGACGACCTCGGCGACCTGGTAGATGTCGCCAGAGCGCAGCTTCTCGATGTTGTTCTTGAAGCGCCGGCTCCAGTTGGCCGCCATCTTCGACTCGTCCTCGCGGAGCACGGCCAGGACCTTCTTGACCTCGTTCTTGCCCACCACCGAGCGGAGGCCGACTTCCTCGGTGCTGTCGACCGGCACCATGAGCGTCAGATCGCCGTAGGAGACCCGCAGCTTGAAGTACCTACGCTTCTCTCCGAGGAACTCACGCACACACAGCTCCTCGATGACTGCCGCACCGTGTTCCGGATGCACAACCGTGTCGCCTTTGCGGAACACGAGACCCCCTAGTGTCGGCGGACGAGGACTGCGGAACCTGCTCAAGAGTAACACGCGGGCTCCTGGCTCGCAAATCAAAAGCCCAGGTCAGAGGCCTCTTTCGGCCATTTCGGGACCATCGGCTTAGGGCGGCCGGCGTCGGTCCGCTCGCCGGGACGCGCAGCCGCCCAGGTCAGCGCGTGCATCACGTGCCGGACCGGGATCGACCGAAGGGCGTCCGCCGGCTCGGTACCCTCGGGCACGAACACCGTGCGCAGCCCGGCCGCCCTCGCGGCCGAGAGGCGGACGGCCATCCCCGGCGCCGCGCGGACGACGCCGGTCAGCCCGATCTCGCCCACGAAGGCCGACGCGGACGGAGCCGGCACGCCGGTCACCGCCGAGGCGACCGCGGCGGCCACCGCGAGGTCGCAGGCCGGGTCGTCGAGCCTGGCGCCACCCGCGACGGCCCCGAACACATCGGAGCGCCCAAGGCCGAGACCGGCGCTGTCGAGCACCGCCCCGACCAGCTGGAACCGGCGGAGATCGAGACCGCTCGCTTGCCTGCGGGCCGTCCCCTCGCCCCTGCCAACCAGCGCCTGGACCTCGACGGCGAGCCCTCGCCGACCCGCCAGAGGGAGTGCAGTCGCGGCGCCGGGCTCGCCCCCGCCCGGAAGCAGGAGGTCGCCCGGGTCGATCTCGCGCAGCCCGGCCCCCGTCATCTCGAACCAGGCCACCTCGCCCTCGGCCCCGAACCGATTCTTGCCGGCCGAGAGCATCCGCAGCCCCGAACGGGGATCGCCGTCGAACGCCAGGACGACGTCGACGGCGTGCTCGAGCGCCCGGGGGCCGGCGAGGTCCCCGTCCTTGGTGACGTGCCCGGTCACCAGGACCGAGATCCCTTCGGCCTTGGCCAACCCCACCAGCGCGTCCGTGCACCCGCGAACCTGCGACGGTCCCCCCGGCGCCTGACCCCCCGAGAGATCGCGGAGCGCCTGGATCGAATCGACCGCGAGCAGGAAGGGTCGTGCAGACCTTGCGGCCTCGAGGACGCCGGGCAACTCGCGACCCGACACGAAGGACAGGCTCGATCCATCGATCCCGAGGCGGTGGGCGCGGGCCGACACCTGACGACGCGACTCCTCACCGGACGCGAACAGGCAGGGGAGCCCGGCGCCCGACAGGCTCGCCGCCATCTGGAGGAGAAGGGTCGACTTGCCGATGCCGGGCTCCCCCGCGAGCAGGGCCACCGTGGAGGGCACCAGCCCGCCGCCGAGCACGCGATCGATGCCGGGCAGACCCGTCGAGACCCGCCGCTCGTCGGCGTCCTCGTGGGCGAGGGTTTCCAGCGGTCCGGACGACGGGCTTCGGACGCCGCCCTCCTCGATCGTGCCCCAGGCGCCGCAACCCGGGCACCTTCCGGCCCAACGCGCGAGCTGCTGGCCGCACTCGCGACACGACAGAACTGTGCGGACCTTGCTCATGGATGCACGGTAGCGAGAGGGTCTGACAGATCGGGCGAGAGGTGTCGGCGGCCCGAACTAGGATCTCCCATCGCGGTCCGATGGTCGTAGCCCTCTCCGGCACGAAGAAACACTTCGCCGGGCTATCGACCCGCGACCCCCGGCATCCGATAACCGATGCACTGGAGGCGTGAGATGCAGGAGGTTCGAGCGGACGGGTTCGATCGGCTGGATCCGCTCGGGGCCGCCCGGGTCGACCCCACCATCGGTCCGCTCCCCCTCCTGGAGCCCGAACTCCCGCAGTACCCCCTGGCGATGGTCGAATGGCACGACGCCTGGTTCGACCTCGATCTGGAGAGCCCCGACGGCCGCCGGCAGGACTACCTCGTCCACACGGTCGGGTTCCTCGTGAGCGAGGGGCCACGCTTCGTATCGCTCGCCCAGGAGGTGCTGCCGGACGGTGAGGGGCTCCGCGCCATCACGCACATCCCGCTGGCGATCGTCGAGCGCGTGATCCGGCTTCAGCGGTCGGGGGAGGGCCTCGACCGGCCGGCGGCCTCACCGCACCTCGCGTCCGGGTAGACTCCACGGGTCCAACGGTGCTCACCAGACCCGCGACCCGGAAGGAGGGATGCACGATGGCCGAGACCGCCCCGTTCGTTCTGCCGCATCCCTCGGGGATCGGGCGCTAGCCCGACCGGCGTCGCCGCCGAGCCGCCCCGAAGGGGCGGCTCGTTTGCGTTCCGGCAACTCGTGGGCCGTCGGCCCGACATGCCCACACCGATCGAAAGGACACCAGGGTTGGACATCCAACAGCTCGACGACGACGAGGTCGGCGGGACGTCACTCGACCACTTTCTGGCCGAGGGCCTGATCACCGACGTCGTCCGCATCGTGAAGACCGGCAAGGAGGCCTCGGTACACCTGTGCCGAGGGAACCGTTCGACCACTGGGGAGGACCTCGTCGCCGTCAAGCTCTACCACCCGCTCGACCGGCGGGACTTCCGGGACGAGTCGATCTATCGCGACGGCGAATGGATCGAGGAGCGCAGGATCCGCGCAGCCTTGGAGAAGAAGACGCGGTTCGGCCGCCAGGTCCAGGGCGAGTTGTGGGTGAGTCGCGAGTGGGAGACCCTGCGGACGCTCTCGGAGGCGGGGGTGCCCGTCCCGCGACCGATCGCGAGCACGGACGATGCGATCCTGATGGGTTACCTCGGCGACCTCGAGTTGGCCGCGCCGCAGCTCCGCTCGGTCAGGCCGGACGCCGTCCAAGCAGGCGATCTGTTCGACCAGGTCCTGCGCGCGATCGAGCGGATGCTGTACGTCAACGTGATCCACGGCGACCTGTCCGCGTACAACCTGCTCCTGTGGGACGGGCGCGTCGCGGTCATCGACCTCCCGCAGGCGATCGACCCGCGCAAGAACCGGCATGCCCACGCGCTGCTCGAGCGCGACGTACGTCGCGTCTGCGAGCACTTCGAACGATTCGGCGTGCGATCGTCGCCGGGCCGACTCGCCGCCGACCTGTGGACCGCATGGCAGTTCGCCGACCTGGTTCCCGAGGAGCTGCGGACGGGTCTCGAGATCTAGCCCTCGCGGGCGCCTCGGAACTCGAGCGTGTAGCGCCAGCTCGAGCCGTCGGGCGCATGCTCGAACGCCTGGAGCCTTCCGGTCTCGCCGCCGGGCAGGAGCATCGGGAGCCCGAGGTGCTCGTCGCCCGGCCACAGGTCTTGCCGGGCTCGGTCCTCCATCCGGACCATCGTCATCGGGAGATCGCCCTGGGATTCGAGCGGCTCGCTCCACTCGGGGGTCTCGGCGGGCACGAGCTGCCGGTACCGCACGAACCGAACGGACACGTGCATCAGGACGGGCTCGCCGGGCGACTTCCAGGCACGACCCAGGGACCGCCACTTCTCCCCGTCACGCGACGTCTCGACGGCCCAGCACTCCTCGTTCCCCAGACCCACGGCGAAACCCTACGCCGGGCTGCAGACGAAGGGGAACCCGGCCACGTGCCGCTCGAACTCCTGGAGAGCGAGGAGCAGAACTCGGCGCCGCTCAGGCCTCCGACGAACCTGCGAGCTCGACCGGCGGGACGTCGGGCGGCACGCCCGCGCCCTCGAACACGATCTCGCCGTCGCGCGCGTCGACGATGATCGTCTGGCCGGCGCGGAACTCCTTCCACAGGAGCTTCTCGGACAGCGGGTCCTCCACCAGTCGCTGGATCGTTCGCCGCAACGGTCGGGCGCCGAGCGATGGGTCGAACCCCTTCTCGGCCAGGACGGTCTTCGCCGCGTCGGTCAGCTCGATCTCGAGGTCCTTGGCCTTCAGTTGCTCGGTGACCCGCTTCATCAGCAGGTCGACGATCTGTTTCACGTCCTCCTGGGTAAGCGAGTGGAAGACGATCACCTCGTCGATCCGGTTCAGGAACTCGGGTCGGAACGACTTCTTCAGCTCGTCCATGACCCGGTCCTTCATCTTCTCGTACGTCATCCTCTCGTCCGGACGAGCGGCGAACCCGATCCCGGGTCCCTTCTGGATGTCCCGCGTTCCCAGGTTCGACGTCATGATGATGATCGTGTTCTTGAAGTCGACCTGGTGACCCTGCGAGTCCGTCAGACGCCCGTCCTCCAGGATCTGCAGGAGGGTGTTGAACACGTCGGGGTGCGCCTTCTCGATCTCGTCGAACAGGATCACGCTGAAGGGCTTGCGGCGGACGGCCTCGGTCAGCTGGCCACCTTCCTCGTATCCCACGTAGCCCGGGGGCGACCCGATCAGGCGACTGACCGTGTGCTTCTCCATGTACTCGGACATGTCGAGCTGGATCAGCGCCGCCTCGTCGCCGAACAGGAACTCGGCGAGCGCCTTGGAGAGCTCGGTCTTCCCGACGCCCGAGGGGCCGAGGAAGATGAACGAGCCCGAGGGCCGCTTGGGGTCCTTCAGGCCGGCGCGGGTGCGACGGATGGCCTTGCTGACGGCCGTGATCGAATCCTCCTGGCTGATGATCCGCTTGTGGAGCTCGTCCTCCATGCGGAGCAGCTTCTCCGTCTCCTCCTCGGTCAGCTTGAAGACGGGGATGCCGGTCCAGGTGGCGAGCACCTCCGCGATCTCCTCCTCGTCCACCTCGGAGAGCACATCCATCTCGCCCGACTTCCACTCACGCTCGCGGCGCTGGCGCTCCTCGACAAGCTGGCGCTCCTCGTCACGCAGCGAGGCCGCCTTCTCGAAGTCCTGCGCATCGATCGCGCTCTCCTTGCGGAGACGGACCTCCGCGATCTTCTCGTCGACCTCGCGCACGTCGGGGGGCGCGGTCATCCGGCGGATCCGCATCCGCGACCCGGCCTCGTCGATCAGGTCGATCGCCTTGTCCGGAAGGAACCGGTCGCTGATGTAACGATCCGACAGGTTCGCGGCGGCGACCAGCGCATCGTCGGTGAACGAGACGCGGTGGTGCGCCTCGTACCGGTCGCGAAGGCCCTTGAGGATCTCGATCGTGTGCGCGACGGTCGGCTCCTCGACATTGATCGGCTGGAAGCGCCGCTCGAGCGCCGCGTCCTTCTCGAGGTGCTTGCGGTACTCGTCCCGCGTCGTCGCGCCGATCGTTTGGAGCTCGCCGCGCGCGAGCATCGGCTTGAGGATGCTCGCGGCGTCGATCGCGCCCTCGGCGGCCCCCGCGCCCACGAGCGTGTGCAGCTCGTCGATGAACAGCACGATGTCGCCGCGCGTGCGGATCTCCTTGAGGACCTTCTTCAGCCGCTCCTCGAAGTCGCCGCGATACCGGGAGCCCGCGACCAACGCGCCGAGGTCGAGTGTGTAGATCTGCTTGCCCTTGAGGGTCTCGGGGACCTCGCCGCGGACGATGTCCTGCGCGAGGCCCTCGACGATCGCGGTCTTGCCGACGCCGGGCTCGCCGATCAGCACCGGGTTGTTCTTGGTTCGGCGCGACAGCACCTGCATGACCCGCTCGATCTCCTTCTCGCGGCCGATCACGGGGTCGAGCTTGGTGTCACGCGCGAGCTGGGTGAGGTTCCGGCCGAACTGATCGAGCACCATCGAGCCCTGACCGGCCTGCTCGCCTTGCCCTCCCGGCGTCGTCTCGCCCTTGCCTGCGGTGTAGCCCGACAGGAGCTGGATCACGGTCTGGCGGACGCGGTTGAGGTCGGCGCCGAGCTTCTGCAGGACCTGCGCGGCGACGCCCTCGCCCTCGCGGATCAGGCCGAGCAGGATGTGCTCGGTCCCGATGTAGTTGTGACCCAGCTGCAAGGCCTCCCGGAGGGAGAGCTCCAGCACCTTCTTGGCACGGGGCGTGAACGGGATGTGACCCGTCGGCGCCGCCTGGCCCTGGCCGATGATCTCCTCGACCTGTTGGCGGACCGCCTCGAGCGAGATGTTGAGCGACTCGAGCGCCTTGGCGGCGACCCCTTCTCCTTCGTGGATCAGGCCGAGCAGGATGTGCTCGGTCCCGATGTAGTTGTGGTTGAGCATCCTCGCCTCTTCTTGCGCGAGGACCACGACGCGGCGGGCTCGGTCCGTGAAACGCTCGAACATCTCAGTCCCCCGGGGCCCAAGCCCCATCTATCGAACGGCCTCGGGGATCAGCGGACCCCGTCCTACCCCCGAGGCAGGTCGAGCGCTTCGGTGCGGCACGGTCTCGTGCGCTCGCCGAAGCGCCCCACGCAGGGGAGTATACCCCCGACCTCCTGTGCAACCGCCCGTGCCTCCCGTTCGTTCCCACGATCGGTTCCTCCACGATCCTTTCGGCCAGATCCCGCGATCGGATGAGCGCCGAAGGGGATGTCGGGACCGATCTAGGCCTCCTGCGCGGGCCATAGCCCGAATGGGCCATACAAGTTCGGCCATTTGGGGCGTTGTACCCGTCGAGGGTCTCGGGCAGGATGCTGCCAACGGAAACCTCTGGTCTTCCCTGAAGACCCCTTCCCGGCGAGGAGAAGACACGTTGCGGGTGTTGGTGGTTGATGACCACCCGGCCTTCCGCCGGGCGCTCTCGTCTGCCCTGAGGATGGTGAAGGGCATCGAGGTCGCCGGCGAGGCCGGCGGCGGTCGGGAGGCGACCGACCGCGCTCGCAAGGACGAGCCCGATCTGGTGCTGATGGACCTGTCCATGCCCGACTTCGACGGGATCGAGGCGATGCGCAGGATCCATGAGGATCGACCGGGGCTGCCCGTGGTGATCCTGACCGCGCACGCCGATCCCGGCGTCGAGAAGGAGGCCAGGGAGGCGGGGGCCTCGGGGTTCCTCGCGAAGGGCACCGCCCTGGAGGACATCGTCATCGTGCTCCACGAGGCATCCGAGGGCGCTGCCTAGGCACGAAGGGCCATCAAGGGCGCCTCAAGCTTGCCGATACACGTGGGTGGATGAGACGAGCTCGACCGCACCCCGAAACGACCCGGGATCTTCCTAGCACGATCGCTGCCGAGGCCCGGATCGTCGGTCTCCGAGACTTCACCACGCCCTCGCTCGAGGCCGTCGAACACCGTCGGATCCAGCTGTGGATCCTCACCTCGATCATGCTGGTCTCGATCAGCGTCGGCGTCGTGGTGCTGTCGATCTGGCCAGGTTCGCATGTGTCGGCGATCGCCTCCGGCCCCCTTCGATGGGGGATCGTCCTGATGTCGGTGGCCTTCTGCGTGTATGCGATCGACAAGGAACGTCACCTCCAGAAGCTGTCGAGGCTCCTCACGGACGAACGAGTCCTCACGGCCGCCCTCTCGAACCGCCTTCACGAACTCTCGCTGCTGCTGCAGGCCGGCAAGGCGATGAACGCGGTCCTCGAGCTCGACGCCGTGTTGGACGTGATCCTGCACAGCGCGCAGGAGCTGCTGGCCGGGGCGAGCGGTTCGATCATGCTCGTGCACGGCGACTCGCTCGTGGCTCGCTGCGTCCGGGACAACCCGGATGCGCTCGGCCGGCGGGTGGCGATGGGCGAGGGGATCGCCGGCCGCGTGGCGCAGACCATGGAGCCGCTCCTCATCAACGGACGGCCCACCTCCAGGGAGTTCCCCGGGCTCGACACCCGGACGCTCGAGGTCTCGAGCGCGATGTCCGTCCCGCTCGTGCATCGCGATCAGCTCCTCGGCGTGCTCAACGTGAACGCGGAGGCGGGCGGGACCTTCAGCGCGTACGACCTTCGCGCACTGAGCCTGTTCGCCGAGCAGGGCGCGGTGGCGATCGCCAACGCAAGGCTCTTCGACGCCGAGCGCGCCCACGTCGTCGAGCTCGTCGAGCTCGACCGGATGAAGTCCGAGTTCCTCGGGCTCGTGACCCACGAACTCCGCACGCCGCTCACGGTGGTACTGGCGGCCGCGCAGACCGGCAAGCAGCCCAACCCGATGGTCCCGACGTCCGAGCTGTTCGAGATCATCGAACGCAACGCCAAGGACCTCGCGTCCCTCGTCGAGCAGCTGCTGATCGCCGCTCGCCTCGAGCAGGGCGAGGCGGCGGCCGAGCCGGTCCGCGTCGATCTCGCCGATCTCGTTCGGACGGTCGCGCGCGACTTCGGCGTCACCGATCGACCGGTGGAGGTCGAGGTCGCCGAGGAGCTCTCGACGATGAGCGACCCCGACGCGATCCGGCGGATCCTCGTCAACCTGCTGGACAACGCCCACAAGTACGGCGCGGCACCCATCCACGTGACGCTCGAGCCGGGTGAGGACTGCGTGATCCTCAGCGTCGCCGATGCCGGCCCGGGCCTCCCCGTCGAGGAACGCGAGCGGCTGTTCGAGCGGTTCTACCGCGCCGACACGACCGGCAAGCCGGGCCTCGGGCTGGGGCTGCCGATCGTCCGCGGGTTGGCCGCCTCGTGCGGCGGCCACGTCTGGGCGGAGGACGCCCCGGGCGGCGGTGCCATCTTCCGGGTCGCGCTGCCGCGCGAGGCGGCCAGCCTCCAGGCCGTCTAGCCGTCCGGGTCTCGGGTCGCTCGGTCCGGGGGGCGGTGCAGCGGGAACAGGATGACCTCCCGGATGCTCGCCGCGTCGGTGAGCAGCATCAGCAGCCGGTCGATCCCGATCCCGAGCCCGCCCGCGGGCGGCATCCCGTGTTCGAGCGCCTGGAGGAAGTCCTCGTCGAACGGGTGGGTCTCGAGCTCGCCGGCCTCCCGCGCCCGCTGCTGCAGCAGGAACTTCGCGCGCTGCTCGTCGGGGTCGGTGAGCTCCGAGTACCCCGTTCCGAGCTCCATCCCGCCGATCACCGGGTCGACGTGCTCGGTGAGGCGGGGGTCGTCGCGATGCGGCCGCGCGAGCGGCGACACGTCGCGGGGGAAGTCGCAGACGAACGTGGGCCGGATCAGCCCGGGCTCGACGAGCTTCTCGAACAGCTCGAGCGCGATCTTGCCCGCGGGCCAGGAGGGGTCGACGGGGACGTCGTGCCGCTCCGCGAGCCC
>JBKPRY010000260.1:0-3436 GCA_046734755.1 Actinomycetota bacterium
GGGGTTCGCGTTCAAGGTGTCGGCGGTGCCGTTCCACATGTGGACGCCCGACGTCTACCAGGGAGCGCCGACCGCGGTGACCGGCTTCATGTCCGCCGGAACCAAGGTCGCTGCGTTCGCCGCCTTCATCCGTGTGTTCAACATCTCGTTCCAGCCGATCACGTGGGACTGGCAGCCGGTCGTGGGGATCCTGGCGGCGGTCTCGATCGTGGCGGGGAGCGTCCTCGCGATCGCGCAGACGGACATCAAGCGCCTGCTCGCGTACTCGAGTATCAGCCACGCCGGGTTCGTCCTGCTCGGGCTCACGGCGGCGGGGGAGGACGGGATCGGCGCCGCCCTGTTCTACCTCGTGGCGTATGCGGCGACGGTGATCGGGGCGTTCGGCGTGGTCATGGTGGTCTCGGCCCGGGGCGAGCGCCACACCTCGCTCTCGGCCTACGCCGGGCTCGCGCGACGGAGCCCGGTGGCGGCGGGCCTGCTCACCCTGTTCCTGCTCTCGCTCGCGGGGATCCCCCCGACGGTCGGCTTCGTGGCCAAGGTGGCCGTGTTCCGAGCCGCGACCGAGGCCGGGTACTGGTTCCTGGTGTTGATCGGGGTCCTCGCCAGCGTCGTGGCGGCCTTCGTCTACCTGAGGGTCATCGTGCTGATGTTCATGCGCGAGCCGGAGGAGGACACCCGTCCGGACGAGTCGTGGTTGCCGCGCGTGGCGATCGCGGTGCCGGCGGTCCTCGTCGTGGTCCTCGGCGTGTTCCCGGGCCTGATCGTGGGCCTCCTGGAGGAGGCGGCGGTGCTGCGATGGTGATGGGCCACACCGGTCTCCGGATGACGGTAGGGTCGGGGCGATGAGCCGCCGCACGATCCCGGGCCTCGAGTCTCCCGATCCCGTGCTCGAGCGGGAGATCCGGGGACGTCTCGACGAGGTCGAGGCGGCGCTGGAGAAGGCCGTACGGGCCGACTCGGACATGCTGGCCGAGACCGCGCAGTACCTGCTCGCGGCCGGCGGGAAACGGTTCCGCCCGATGCTCGTGCTGCTCTCCGGCTACTTCGGTGACCCCACGGACCCGCGGCTGGTCCCGGGCTCGGTCTCGATCGAGCTCGTGCACCAGGCGACGCTGTACCACGACGACGTGATCGACGAGGCGGACGCGCGGCACGCGGTCCAGTCGGCAAACGCCCGATGGAGCAACACCGTCGCGATCTTGACGGGCGATTACCTGTTCGCCAAGGCCTCCGAGATCTCGACCGATCTCGGGACCGATATCTGCGCGCTGCTGGCCCGGACGATCGCGACGCTGTGCGACGGCCAGATCCGCGAGGTCGAGGCCGCCGGGCGGGTCGAGCAATCCGAGGCCGACTACGTCGACATCATCCGCCGGAAGACCGGGGCCCTGATCGCGACGTCGTGCCGGCTGGGCGGGATGCTGTCCGATGCCCCGGCCGAGGTCCTCGACGTGCTCGAGCAATATGGCGAAGCGCTCGGTCTGGCCTTCCAGCTCTCCGACGACATCATGGATCTCACGGCCAGCCAGGAAACCCTCGGCAAGGAGCCGGGACAGGACCTGCGCGAGGGCGTCTACACCCTCCCGGTCTTGCACGCGCTGAGCGGACCCCGAGCTGCCGAACTCCGTGAGCTCCTGCGGGACGGACCGCCGAGCGGGGAGCGTCTTGACCGGGCGCTCGAGGTGGTCAGGGCCCCCGGCCACCTGGCCCGGGCCCGCTCCGCCGTGGTCGCCGAGGTCGACCGTGCCCACGGCCTGATCGAACGGCTCTCGGACGGTCCCGCCCGGACCGCGCTCGGGCAGCTGGCCGAGTTCCTGGCGGCGCGCTGCGACGCGCGGGGGTCGGGGGGCTCCAGGAGCGAGCGCGGACGCGCGAGCGGCAGCCTCGCGGGGCGGGAGAGCTGAGATTGAGGGCGGGGGACGCTTGCTAGAATCCGCGCTGCTCGGGAAAACATTCACAAGCGTGGAGACCTACTACCAGTCGTACGGGGTCGTCCTCGCGGTCCTGATCGCCGGCGTGGGGCTCGTCGCGGTGGCGTTCGGCGCCGCAAGGCTCATCGCACCCCGGCGGCCGGTCGGCGACAAGCTGCTCACGTACGAGTGCGGGATCGACCCCGTCGGGGAGGGTTGGTCGCAGAGCCAGGTCCGCTACTACGTCTATGGGTTCCTGTTCGTGATCTTCGACGTCGAGTCCGTCTTCCTGTTCCCGTGGGCCAGGATCTTCGAGAGCCTCGGGTACCAGGCGGTCGTCGAGATGGCGATCTTCATCGGGATCCTGGCCGTGGGTCTGCTCTACGCGTGGCGCAAGGGGGTGCTGAGGTGGGCCTGATCACCGAGAAGACGCCGCTCGCCGGTATCCAACCGGTGAAGTTCCTCCTCAACTGGGGCCGGCGGTACTCGCTGTGGGTGTTCAACTTCGGACTCGCGTGCTGTTCGATCGAGTTCATCGCCGCTTCGACGTCCAAGCACGACTTCATCCGGTTCGGCGTGATCCCGTTCGCGCACGGGCCGAGGCAGGCCGACCTGATCGTGATCGCGGGCACGCCGACCGACAAGATGACGCCGGTGATCAAGCGCCTGTACGACCAGATGCCGGAGCCGAAGTACGTGATCTCGATGGGCTCGTGCGCCAACTGTGGCGGGCCGTACTGGGACTCGTACTCGGTCACCAAGGGCATCGACCAGGTCCTGCCGGTCGACGTCTACATCCCGGGCTGCCCGCCCAGGCCGGAGGCGTTGCTTCAGGGGATCATCCGGCTCCAAGAGAAGATCGCCGCCGAGGACATCAGGGAGAAGTGGAGTGGCAAGCTCTCGACACCCGCTTCCGCCTCCTGAGGTCCAGTCGCGACTGCGGGCGCAGTTCGGTGACGACGTGCTGTCCTTCGAGGACCAGCACGGGCACAGCGTGGTCGCCGTGACCCCGTCCCGGTACCGGGAGCTCGTGATGTTCCTGCGCAACGAGCCCGAGTTCGCCTGCGACTACTGCGACTTCACCTCGGCGGTGGACTTCGGCGACGAAGGCATGGAGATCGTCACCCACCTGTTCTCGACCACGCACGATCACTCCGTGCGTGTGAAGGTCCGGCTCCCGGCCGGCGAGACCGTACTCCCGACGATCTCGGACATCTATCCGACGGCGAACTGGCACGAACGCGAGACCACCGAGATGTTCGGCGTCACGTTCGAGGGGCACCCGCTGCCCGTGACGCTCCTCCTCCCCGAGCCGTTCGAGGGCCACCCGCTCCGCAAGGACTTCCCGCTCATGTCGCGAGAGGCCAAGCCGTGGCCGGGTGCGGCCGAAGGGGAAGAGGAGGACGAGGAGTGATCGCCCAGGCGGGCGAGAGCTTCGTGAACCAGTGGTTCGACCAATACTGGCTGGTCCTGGTGGCGAAGGCGGCGATCGTGCTGATCTTCTTCCTCGTGGCCCCGCTCGGCGT
>JBKPRY010000261.1:0-13446 GCA_046734755.1 Actinomycetota bacterium
CGTTCCCTTCGGCTCGATCGTCCTCATCGTGTTCCTCGTGCTCGAGGGGAATCCCGGCTGGAATCAGTACGGGCCGCCTCCAGGGATGGACCGCCTGGAGACGCCATCCGCGACGATATTGCCGCCACCGCCTCCTCCAACCTAGCGACCTGGACCGCGGCGGGCGGGGGCTACATCGACTGGTAAGGCGTGAACAGAACCGGGACATCGCTATCGGCCAGGTTCGCCCTCAGCTCCGCGCTCGGGTCACCGAGGAGCTCGCCGTGAACCACGGAGACCGTGGCGAGGATCGCCGGGAACAGTTCGCCAAGGTTCGCGGCGTGCTGGATGGCTGACTCCGAGTCCCTGTACCGCTCGATGACGACGCATTCGGATTGGTCATCGTTGAAGTAGGTGTCGTATTGCAGCGTTCCAGTGTCCTTGGTCCGCACGATCTCCGCGGCCTGAGCGGACAGGCGCTTGAACTCGTCCAGCTTGTCTCCGTGAACCTTGAACCGAGCGATCCCCACGAGCTCAGACACGACAGGGCCCCCTGACGTTTCGGCCTCTCTCCCCCGGGCGTTACCCCGGCTTGATGGCGCAAAACTCGCGGATAATCGGAGTGAACTCGGACGGCGAGACGTCAGCTCGCGGTTTCCGCCTGGGTGTCAGGGAAAGGAAATTGCCTCCGGTTGAGGGTTCCAACCCTCCTCCGACGATTCTGCAAGGAGGTCGACCATGACGATCGTGGGCGCGGGGATCACCACTTCCCTAGACGGGTACATCACGGGACCCAACGACGGCCCCGGTCGAGGTCTTGGCGAGGGAGGAGAGCGGTTGCACTACTGGGTCTTCGGCGGACCGTGGAGCTATGGCGAGGACCCCAAGGGTGAGGCCAGCGGCGTGGACAAGGAACTCCTCGACGAGGCATTCGGACGTGTGGGAGCCGTCGTCGGCGGCCGGAACACGTACGAGGCCGCCGAGGCGTGGGGCGGCCACGATCCGTTCGGCGTCCCTTTCTTCATCGTCACGCATCGACCGGAGGACCCACACCCGAAGGACGAGTTCACGTTCGTAAACGGCGTTGACGAGGCCATCGCGCGGGCGCGGGAGACGGCCGGCGGCAAAGACGTGTCCGTCATGGGCGGGGCGAACGTCATCCGTCAGGCTCTGCGGGCAGGTTACATCGAGGAGCTCACGATCTCGATCGCGCCGATCGTGCTCGGCGGCGGGAAGCGATTGTTCGACGGTTTCGATCAGACGGTGAGCCTGGAGCAGGAGCAGGTCCGCCACTCGGAGTTCGCCACGCATATCACGTATCGCGTCGGACGCTGACCAGTCCGTCAATTGCGCGTCAATTCGGACGGACGTTTCCCCTGCTAGCGCGCCGGGAGGGAGTCGAACCCCCAACCTTCTGATCCGTAGTCAGATGCTCTATCCATTGAGCTACCGGCGCTCCGCACCAGCATACCGGCGAGGTCCAGCGCCCCATGGGGCGGTACGAGGGCGAGGCGCCGGGCGCCCCGCCCTCGTCCGGTTCAGGCCGGCTGGGATCGGATGAAGAACTCGGTCCCCTGCCCGGTCGGCTTCGCGTCGAGCACGGCATCGTCGAGGGTCGACGCGAGCTCCTGCGCCACGACGACCCGAACACCTTGGGCGTGGGCCTCGGCATCGGCGGGCGCGGGTTCGTCGATCGCCTCGAGCGAGATCCCGCCCTGCCCGTTCGTCCTCGTCTCCGGGACGAGCCTGATCGTCTGTCGGCTGACTTCCTCGCGGGCGAGGATGTCTCGGAAGGCCGATGCGGCCGTATCGGTGATCTGGAGCATGACGCTCACCCCTCCGGAGTCGCGGTCTGGGTGTTTACCCAGACGAGCGGATGGGACACCTCGACTCGACGGCGTCCGTTCCGCCGGTATCGGCGGGAAGCGAGATCGATCCTCAGCGGGGGTCCGGCCGATCCAGGTTCCAGTGCCGCACCACGGAGCAGAGCCATACCGACTCCTTGACCGGAGCAACCGCGAACCGTCCGATCGCCCGCTGACCGCCCTCGTGATCGCTGTAGAGCAGCTCGATCGCGAAGACGCGGGGGGCACGAACGGCCTCGAGCAGGGCGGCGTATTCGGGATCGTCGCGATCGCGGATCGCGGCCTGCCAGAAGCCGACGTCGTCGCCGGCGACGTAGAGGTCTCGCAGCTGCCGGCGGAACTCGTCGGGCTCGGCGTGCGCATGATCTTGCTGCAGCTCCTGGAGCACCAGGTGCCATCCGTGGATCACCGCGACGCCCGAACCGGAGTTGCGGACGGACATCGCGAGGTACAGGTTGTCGTCGACGGCCTCCGCGATCGCCCCCGAGCCGGAGAGCCGCGCCCAGTGCTCGTCGCCCCACATGATCTTCTGTTCGGTGTCCGTGAGCCGCGACGACATCAGGAGCGGCCGGATCCCGATCTGCATCGAGTACTCGGCGGTGCGCGCCGCGCGGTTGGCGGCACGCACCGCCACGAACGTCGCGAGGGCCAGAACGAGCGTGCCCAACGCCGTCGCCAGCGAGGCAGCCGTGGACCAGTCCCACATGCGCCACAACCTACCGAACGCGTCGGACCGAGCCAGCCACACGGCCCGCACCGGCGGCTCGAGCCGGCCGCCGGTGCGAGGTCGCGCGGTGGATCAGCAGAAGATGCTGACGCCCCCCGGTCCGATCAGGAGGCCGATGATGATGAGGACGATGCCGTAGAGCACCGAGCCTCGCAACAGTGTGACGATCCCCCCGATGACGAAGATCGCCGCGATGATCCAAAGGATCGTCGCGACGCCTCCCCCACAGGCTTTCGCAGCGATCAAGAATTCCATGTGCTCATCCCTTCCCTTCCGTTCCGAGATGGAAGGGATCTACCCCGGGATGAGCCGTCTCAAGCATTCGAGGACGGAACTGGCGAGCCGGCCTCTGGACGCCACGGAGAGGACGGACCTCACGGTGCCGATCGGCCCGTACCCGGAACTCCCCTTGCGGCGGTCGCGGGGGCCCCTTCTCGCTCGCGCGGATCCGCGTGCCTAGGGGCTCACGTCGCGATCTCGACGTTCGTGAAGATGTCCGAGTCCCCGCTCGGGCGCCCGGGCGAGTCGCGCCCGTCCGTCCACGCCGGATAGATCACATCTCTCGAGACCGCGATCTGGTTGTAGTCGCCGATGAAGCACCCGCAGCTGAAGAACGAATCTCCCGGGTCGAACGCCGCCGTGCTGATCAACGTGTTCGTCCACGTAGCCCCGCCGTCGATCGAGGTCCCCTGGAAGGTTTCGATCAGGTGCGGATCGCGCCTCGTGTCCTGCCAGATCGCCGAGTACACGCCGTCCTCGTCCACGCCCACGGCAGGGAAGAACTGGTTGCCGGCCGCCGGGACGCCGGGATCACCGACGCTCACCCACGTCGCGGATGACCAGGTCGCTCCGAAATCGCTGGAGGTGTGCGCCGAGATATTCGTGCCCGACGTCTCCCGGTCGATCGCGTTCAGCGCGACGTACACCAGGCGCGAGCGCGTCGCGTCGTACGCGAACCCGATCGTGCCGGGGATCCGCACCCCGCCCAGGCCCGGCAGGTAGTCGTTCCGGTTCGGGTTGTCGACCCACTCACCGGGCCGGTCGACGCGGACCACATCACCGAACGACGCCCCGCCGTCCGTCGAGCGCGCGAACAGCAGCGCCCGATCGTACGAGGTGTTGCAGTCCTCGCTCACGAACCCGATGTCGAGCCCACCCTGGCTGTCGACGACCGGAGTCGAGAACTGGTTCGCCGAGGCGCCCTTCCCGTCGTCGCCCGGGTTGTCGGGCACCACGGCTGTGTGTGCCCACACCGAGGTCGCGGGGTCGGCCGTCGGGATCGAGTCAGTGTGTGCGGCCTGGATCGTGCAGTAGTCGCTCCGGCCGCCCGCGACGGTGTGGAACTTCGTGTACGTCACGTAGATCCGTCCGTAGTGGGGGCTGCTCGGCGCGTTGTCGACCGCGATGAGCTCCTTGTCGTTGAACACCGATGCGTCGATCGTGCCGTCGGAGGCGCGGTTCGTCACCACGAGCGCGGGATGCGTCGAGTCCGACCACGTGGCGCCGCCATCGACGGACTTCCAAACCTGGATCTCTGAGGCGGGCGTGTCGACGAAGTAGCAAAGCGTGCTCATGTAGAACGCATGGTCGCGGAGGCTGTACGCGACTCCCGGATCCGATGCGAAGCACCGGTGGGTGGGATCGAACGAGAACTTGGGGTCCTTCCACTGCGACGTCCAGTGCCGGCCGCCGTCCGTGGTGTACCCGATCCAGAAGCCGTCGCCGGTGTAATCGTTCGAGGCCGCGACCGCGTTCATGTGGTTCTCGAGGTTGAGGGCGATTCCGGGCTCGTCCTGCGGGAGCGGAGGATCGGTGTCGCCGTTCATCTGCACGTTCTCGAGCGTCCCGAGCGACGGCGTCGCCGAGCGGACGGTGGGCGTGGCCGTGGTCTGGCCGAGCTCGAACGCGAGGCGCTCGCGCACACCGTTCGAGATCCCTCCGGAGTAGTTCTGGATGTGCAGGATCCACCGCGGTGTCTTCGTCGTGGCCTGCGCCGGGACGAGGGCGATGGCGACCACGACGGTCACCACGGCGGCGAGGGCGACGGCCAGGCGACGGCGCGTCGGCGGCATGGGGGGCCTCCTTCCGCTGTAGGGAAGTGTACGGACCCCATTCCCTGACATGAGGGGCCTCCCTGTCAAATCCTCCCTCTGATCCGCAGCATCGCGGGTTCTTGTCAAGCGCGCCGTCTGCCTGCGGAGACGGCAGGATTCGAACCTGCGAGGGAGTGTTACCCCCCTAACCGCTTAGCAGGCGGCTGCTTTCGGCCACTCAGCCACGTCTCCGGGAAGGATTCTACGGAAGGGCTCAACCGGTAGGCTCGCGAACGTGCCCGACATCGTCGTGGTGGGCGGCGGGATCATCGGAACGGCGTGCGCATTCGAGCTCGCCGACCGGGGCGCATCGGTCACACTGCTCGAGAAGGACGAGCTCGCGGCCGGCGCCTCCGGGCGGAATCTCGGCTACCTCGACACCTCGAAGGACCCCATCCTCGCGCCGCTCGCGCGCCGCAGCCTCGAACGCTACGCGGAGATCTCCGCCGATCCGCCGACGCCGTTCTTCCTCGACGACGAGCCGATCGGGACGATCGCCGTCACGATCGACGAGGACGAGATCGAGGACCTCCGCGCCTGGGCCGCTTCGGCGCAGGCGGTGGGCGTCGAGGTCGAACGGGTGGACGAGCGCGTCCACGAGCTCGAACCCGAGCTCTCGCCACGGGTGCTCGAGGCGTACCTGCTGCACGAGGGTCACCGCGTGGACCCATTAGCCCTCACGGTATGCCTCGGCACGCTCGCGCGAGAGGCGGGGGCCACGATCCGCCACCACTGCCCGGCGCGGCGGCTGGTCGGGCGGGGTGACCGCGTCACCGGGGTCGTCACCGACGACGGCGTCCTCGGCGCCGACGCGATCGTCCTCGCCGCCGGACCGTGGTCGTCGGCGATCGCGAGGCCACTCGGCGTCTCGCTCCCGATCGCCTCGGCACGGGGGTGGTTGGTCCACGCGGCGCCCGAACGCCCGCTGTTCCACCACTGGATCCAGAGCGGAGCGCGTCGCCTGCTGGCCGGCCGGGACCCCGCGCTCGCGAGCGAGCCCGGTGCCCTCATGTTGTCCATGCGCGAGTTCGGTGAGGCCGCGGAGTCGCGCGACGTCTCCCCCATGATCCAGCCGGCACCCGACGGGTCCGTCCTGACCGGCACGTCGCGCGAGCCTTCGTTCGCGTCCGAGCCGATGGACCTGGATGTCGCCAGGATCGTCGCCGCCCAGGCGTCTCGGCTGGTGCCCGCCCTGGCCGACGCACCCGTTCTCGCGACGTGGTCGGGCGTGCGGCCCGTCTCGCCCGACGAACGGCCGATGCTCGGATGGGTGCGCGACGGTCTGTTCGTTGCGACCGGGCACGGTTCGGAGGGCGTGATCCTCGGGGCGGGGAGCGCGGAGCAGGCTGCGGCCCTGATCCTCGGCTCCGAGCCGCCGTTCGAGCCGGCGCGGTTCGACCCGGGCCGCTTCGAGTAGTCGATCCGACTAACGGGGCCCCCGTCCGTACCGGGCGAGGATCTCCAGGGTTCGCTCGATCGGCATCGCGTGCAGGACGTGGCCGTCGCGACCGACCGTCGTCTTGGCGGTGAACAGCGCGTTCACGACCGCCTCCTCGACCGCCTCGGTCGTCGCGGCGAACAGCTCGTTGAAGACGTCGGTTGAGCGTTCGACGGGGCCGTCGAGCACGGCCCGCACCTCGACGGTGCCGTCTTCCGACGCCAACGGGATCCGGTTGGCCGTCGAGAACGCGATCATCAGCTCGCCCGACCCGTTGTGGCCGGTCGAGCCGCACCGAGCGAGCCCGAGCCCGCCGCGGACCGCGAGACGACGGAGTTGGTGCGGCACCATCGGCACGTCGGTCGCGACGACCACGATCGCCGAACCCTCGGTGCGTTGCCCCGGCATCAGGTCGGTGATCTCTCGACCGACCGGAACGCCGTCGATCCGCAGAAGCTCTCGCTCGCCGAAGTTCGTCAGGACGAGCACGCCCACCGTCCAGCCACCCGGGATCGTCCGCGAGGCCGTGCCGATGCCGCCCTTGAAGTCCATGCACTGCGTGCCGGTGCCGGCCCCGACGCATCCCTCGGCCCGGTCACCGCCCTCCGCGGCATCCAGGGCTGCGGCGACGTCCTCGTCGGCGAGCGGGAAGGTCGTGACGTCGTTCAGATAGGAGTCGTCGCACTCGCAGACGAAGGGCATGTCGCCGCCCTCGTGCGTCGTCATGCCGTGGCGAGCGGTGCGCCATCGAACGGTGGCGTCGTACGCCCGCCCGATCGCGAGCGAGCTCGTCATCACGATCGGCGAGTGCAGCAGGCCCCACTCGGCGATCTGGTTGATCCCGATCAGCTCCCCGAAGCCGTTCAGGATGCCGGTCCCAGCGTAGACGCGTTCGATCCAGGGAAGCCCCTCGTGCGGAAAGATCGTCGTGACGCCGGTGCGAACGGAGCCCGCTCCGCCCGGCGCGGGGTCGCGCACGATGGTCGTGTGTCCCACGCGAACGCCCTCTACGTCGGTCACGGCGTTCCGCGGTCCGGGCGGGTACGTGCCGATCACGACCCCGAGGTCGCGGGCTCTCCTCCGTTCCATCCCAGATCCTCCGTCCGTGCGTTCGGATGCGGGCGGAGATGCTACCCGGGCGTACGGTGCGGTCCCGAGCCTCATCGTCCGCCGGATCTGGGACCTCTTCCCGACGCGATGCGTAGAATCCCGAGACCCATGGCCATCCTCGCCCTCGGCATCTCCCACCGGCGCGCCACGGTCGAACTCCTCGAACGCCTGGCGTTCGCCGACGAGGACCTCGTCAAGGTCTACCGCCGGACGGCCGACGACACCGCGGTCGACGAGGCGGTCATCGTGTCGACGTGCAACCGCGTCGAGATCTACGGCAAGGTCCCGTCGTATCACGCGGGGTTCCAGGCGTTGAAGCGCGTGCTGTGCGAGTCGCGCGGGGTCGCGCCCGACGACCTGGCCGAACCCCTGTACTCCCACTACGAGGCCGACGCCGCCGAGCACCTGTTCACGGTCGCGAGCGGGCTGGATTCGATGGTCCTGGGTGAGCCACAGATCCTGTCGCAGGTGAGGGAGGCGCTCAGGCGCGCCGAGGACGAGCGGGCCGCGGGCCCGTCCCTGGCGGCCGTGTTCCACGCGGCGGTCGCCACCGCGCGGCGCGTGCGCTCCGAGACCGGGGTCGGCGCGGCCCCCGACGTGTTCGTGGCGGCGGGGGCCGACCTCGGCGCGGAGGTGCTCGGTGGCCTCGACGGTCGGCACGCGGTCGTGATCGGCGCGGGGCAGATGTCCGCGCTCGCCGTCAAGCACCTGCGCCAGCGAGGTGTCGCGACGGTCCGAGTGCTGAACCGATCGCTCGAACGCGCGCGGGCCCTGGCCGAACGCACGTCGGCGGAACCAGGCGACCTCGCGGAGCTGCCCCGCGCGCTCGCCGAGGCCGACATCGTGATCTCGGCGACCGGCGCCGCCGGTATCGTCCTCACCGAGGCACTCGTCCGCGACGCGGTGGGAGGCAGGCAGCGGCCGCGGTTCGTGCTCGACCTCGCCGTCCCGAGGGACGTCGAGCCCGCCGCCGGCCGGCTGCGCGGCATCACTCTCGTCGACATCGACGGCCTCCGCGCGTCGGTCGCGGGTCGGGCCGCCGAGACCGCGGCCGACATCGAGCGCGCGCACGCGATCGTCGCCGACGAGGTGCGCCGGTTCTCGATCCGCCGCCGAGGGGAGCGGCTCGGCCCGCTCTTCCGAGCCCTTCGCGAACGGGGCGACGCGACGGTCGAGGCCGAGCTCGAGCGCTTCCGCTCCGACCTCGGGGGGCTCGAGCCGCGGGAGCGGGAGGCGGTCGCGGCCCTCGCGCGCGGGGTCGTCGCCAAGCTCCTCCACGAGCCGATCGTGCGGCTGAAGGAGACCCCGGGGACCGGGACGCAGGACGCCCGCGCGCGGGCCCTCGCCGAACTGTTCGGGCTCGAGCTCCCCTCCGAGTGAAGCTCCGCATCGGCACGCGCGGCTCGCGGCTCGCGCTCGCCCAGGCACGCGAGGTCGCCGACGCGATCACCGCATCTGGCGTCGAGACCGAGCCGGTCACGATCACGACCTCGGGCGACCGCGGGGCCGACCCCGCGAGCGACCCGGCCGGGGTGAAGGGCCTGTTCGTGACCGAGATCGTCCACGCGCTCCTCGACGGCGAGGTCGACCTGGCCGTCCACTCTGCCAAGGACCTGCCGGCGGACGACATGGAGGGCGTGGTGATCGCCGCGGTGCCCGAGCGCGCCTCGGCGCTCGACGTCCTCGTGACCCGGGACGGCGACCTCCGGCCAGGGGCGCGCGTCGGGACATCCAGCATCCGCCGTCGGGCGCAGGTGTTCCGGCTGCGACCGGACGTGATCGTCGAGGACCTGCGCGGCAATGTCGACACGAGGCTCCGGAAGCTTCGGAACGGCGAGGTCGACGCACTGATCCTCGCGGGGGCGGGGCTGCTGCGGCTCGGCGTCGTACCGGAGCACGCGGCGCCGATGTCGCTCTCGGAGATGGTGCCCGCGCCGGGCCAGGGGTGCCTCGCGATCCAGGCCCGCGCGTCCGATGGCGAGACGATCGAGGCCGTGTCGGGGCTCGACCACGCGGCGAGCAGGGTGGCGCTCGAGGCGGAGCGCGGCCTGATGGCCCGTCTGGGCGGCGGGTGCGCGCTTCCGCTGGGGGCGTTCGCCGAATCGGTTCCACGGGGCGTCAAGCTGCTCGCGATCGCCCTCAGCCCGGACGGCTCGAGGATCGTGCGGACGCATGTCGACGGCGCGACGCCCGAGGAGGTGGCGGAGCTCGCCGCCCTCGACCTGTCGGCCGGCGGCGCCGACGAGATCCTCGGGCTCGTCCGCCCGTGAAGCCGCGAGCCAGAGGGCTGGCAGGCCGAACGGTACTCGTGACCCGGCCGCGCCCGGAGGCCGACGCACTCGCGCAGCGGCTCGAGCGCCGGGGTGCCACCGCGATCGTGGCTCCGGCGATCGAGATCGTGCCCGTCCGGTCGGCCGCACTCACGAGGGCGCTCGGGGAGCTCGCCCAGGGCGCGTTCGCGTGGGTCACGCTCACGAGCCCGAGGACGGTGGACGTCCTGGCCGAGCATCTGACCCCGCGCCGCGTCCGGGCCAGGGTCGCCGCCGTGGGCGACGGGACGGCCGAGCGCTTCCGAACGTGGAGCCGGCGCGACCCCGACCTCGTACCGAAGGCCTTCACCACCGCCGCGCTTGGCCGTGCCTTCCCTCGCGGGACCGGCAAGGTGCTCATGCCGCGCGCCGACGTCGCCACCGAGGAGCTCGAGGACGCGCTCGCCCGCAAGGGGTGGAGCCCCACACGCGTGAACGCCTACCGGACGCGCATACCTCGCTCGCTCCCACCGGAGGCACGGACGGCGCTCCGTTCCGGTCGTGTCGATGCCGTCACCTTCACGAGCGCCTCGACGGTACGCGGGTTCGTACGTGCCATGGGCGTGGTCAGGGGCAACCCGAAGGTCGTGTGCATAGGCCCCGTCACGGCGCGCGAGGCGCGCGAGCACGGCCTGCGCGTGCACGCGGTCGCGAACCCCCACACGGTCGACGGCCTGGTCGGCGCCCTCGAGCGGGCACTCTCCCGGTAGCATCCATCTCGATGAGCGATCCCCTTCGGCGCCGGCCGCGCCGGATGCGCCGAACCCTCGCGCTCCGAGCGCTGATCCGCGAGACCGATCTCGCACCGCGGCACCTCGTCGCACCGCTGTTCGTCAAGGAGGGCGTGTCCGAACCCGCGCCGATCGCCTCGATGCCCGGACAGTCCCAGCACACACTCGAGTCCCTGCGCAAGGAGGCATCCGAGATCGCGAGCAGGGGCGTGCTTGCGTTCATGCTGTTCGGCGTCCCCGAACGCAAGGACCCGGAGGGTTCGCAGGCGTGGAACCCGGACGGGATCGCGCAGCGGGGGCTCCGGGTGCTCCGGGAGGAGCTCGGCGACGACCACGTGGTGATCGCCGACCTGTGCCTGGACGAATACACGGACCACGGCCACTGCGGCGTGCTCGACGAGCACGGACAGGTCGACAACGACGCGACGCTCGAGCGCTACCGGCGGATCGCGACCGCGCAGGCCGAGGCAGGAGCGGATCTCGTCGGACCGAGCGGCATGATGGACGGCCAGGTGGCCGCGATCCGCGACGAGCTCGACGCGAGCGGGTTCGAGCGCGTGGGGATCCTCGCGTACGCTGCGAAGTTCGCCTCCGCGTTCTACGGTCCGTTCCGCGAGGCCGCCGAGTGCGCGCCGCGCTTCGGCGACCGCACGGGATACCAGATGGACCCGCCGAACGCCGACGAGGCGATCCGCGAGATCGAGGCCGACATCGAGCAGGGCGCCGACGTCGTGATGGTCAAGCCCGCGCTTCCCTATCTGGACGTCATCCGCCGGGCCAAGGACCGGACGCGGTTCCCCATGGCCGCTTACAACGTCTCCGGCGAGTACGCGATGGTGAAGGCGGCCGCTCAGAACGGTTGGCTCGACGAACGGACGGCGGTGCTCGAGGTCCTCATGTCGATCCGTCGTGCCGGCGCCGACCTGGTTCTCACGTACCACGCCAAGGACGCCGCCGACTGGCTGTCGTCCTGACCCGATCGTGACCCGATCGGAGGAGCTTTTCGAGCGGGCCCGGCGCGTGATCCCCGGCGGCGTCAACTCGCCCGTTCGCGCGTTCGGCGCCGTGGGCGGGATCCCGCGATTCGCGGTTCGGGGCGAGGGCGCCTACGTCGTCGACGCCGACGGCAACCGGTACGTCGACCTCGTCCAATCCTGGGGGGCGCTCCTGTTCGGCCACGCGCGGGCCGAGATCGTGGAGGCGGCCCGCGAGGCCGCGAAGCGCGGGTCCACGTTCGGGGCCCCCACCGAGGCGGAGGTCGAGCTCGCCGAACGGATCACGGCGGCGATGCCTTCGATCGAGATGGTCCGGCTCGTCTCGAGCGGGACCGAGGCCGCCATGAGTGCGATCCGCCTGGCCCGGGGGTTCACCGGCCGCGACCTGGTGTTGAAGTTCGAGGGCTGCTACCACGGGCATTCGGACGCGCTGCTCGCGAATGGAGCGGGTAGCGGGGTGGCCACGTTCGGGATCCCCGGATCGCCGGGGGTGACCGAGGGTGCGGCGCGGGACACGCTCACCGCGCCGTTCAACGACGCGAAGACCGTCCGCTCGCTGTTCGAGGAGCAGGGCGAACGGATCGCCGCGGTCATCGTCGAACCCGTCGCGGCGAACATGGGCGTCATCCCCCCCGAGTCCGGCTTCCTCGATGGTCTACGCGAGCTCTGCACCGCGGCCGGCGCGCTGCTGGTGTTCGACGAGGTCATCTCCGGGTTCCGGATCGCGTTCGGCGGCGCCCAGAGCGAATACGCCGTGGTGCCCGACCTGACGGTGCTCGGCAAGGTGATGGGCGGGGGCTTCCCGTGTGCCGCGTTCGGCGGGCGGCGCGACGTCATGCAGCACCTGGCGCCGGCCGGCCCGGTCTACCAGGCGGGGACGCTATCGGGGAACCCGGTGGCCGTGGCCGCCGGGATCGTGGCCCTCGAACTCGCGAAGCAGCTCGATCCCTACGCCGGCCTGACCGAGACGGCCTCGGCACTGGCCGACGGCCTCGCCCAAAGACTGGCCGCGGGCGGGTCCGCGGTCACGGCGAACCGGGCCGGCTCGCTGTTCAGCGTGTTCTTCTCCGGCCGTCCGGTTCGCGACTTCGCCGACGCGAGGGCAGCCGATCACGACCGGTACGCGCGGTTCTTCCATCACATGCTCGACCACGGGGTCTGGCTGCCGCCCAGCGGCTACGAGGTGTGGACGATCGGCACCGACCACGGACAGGACGAGGTCGAGCTCGTCCTTCGAGCGGCCGGGTCGTTCCGGGGATAAAGGCGGAGAGCCGGCCCCGCGAACGGGACCGGCCCTCCGCATCGCTCGTCGAACGTCAGCTGATCGCGCTGAGTGCGTTCACTTGGCCGTGGCCGTTGAACCCGTTGAATGCGGGCCCACCGGTGCACACCTGCGGCGCGTCGTTATCGACCGCCGGGAAGGGGTCGTAGATCGACGGGTCGGGCGGGCAGGCCATCGGGTCGGCCGTCGAATTGAGGATCGAAGCGACGGCCCCCGGCATCATGTGTCCGAACTGGCTCACGACCAGCGCCGCCACGCCGGCAACGTGGGGCCCGGCCATCGACGTTCCCTGTTGGTAGCAGTACGTCGCTCCCGATGCATCAACCACCCGGCGGGCCGGAAGGCACGTCACCGTCAGCAGCGAGGCGGGCCAGGTGGAAAGCACGCGTCCGTTCGGGGCGGCGGCCGTGCGCTGCAGGATCGAGTCGCCGCCCGGGGCGATCAGGTCGACCACACCGATGCCGTAGCTCGAGTAGAACGATTTGAGCTCCAGGTTGCCGTTGGCGGCCACCGTGATCACGCCGGGAACCTCGGCCGGCACGACCGCGCACGCGTTGGTGATCGCGCGCGTGACCGGGGTCGTGTCGTCCGGACTCGTCACGTCCTGCGTGGGATGAGCGAGGTCGTCGGACTGGTTGCCGGCAGAGGCCACAACCGTGACGCCGCTGCCCATCGCGAACCGGATGGCGCGGCGCTCGGCCTCCCAGATCGCCCGCTGCTCGGGGTCGTTCTTGCAGTTGAACAGCCAGGGGTCGGCGAAGTAGCTGTTGTTGGTGACGTCGAAGCCGTGGGTGCCGGCCCACACGAAGGCGCAGATCACGGCCTCCGGGAAGAAGAACCCGTCCGCGTTCCCGGCCTTGATCCCGGCGATCTTCACGTTCGGTGCCACGCCGACGATGCCGATCCCGTTCAGCGCG
>JBKPRY010000262.1:0-6725 GCA_046734755.1 Actinomycetota bacterium
GCGAGGCGCCGTCCCAGCTCGCGGCGGACCTCGTGCACCGTCGTGCCTCGGAGCCTCGAGTCCGGGCGGGCGAGGTAGACGAACTCGAAGATGCAGAGCGCGTCGCGTTCGGCCTGCCCGAACCGTGTCGAGACGACGCCGCGCTCGTCGACGCGCACCAGCTCGCCGGGCTCGACGTCGCGCAGGAACGTCGCGCCCACGATGTCGAGCGCGCAGGTCTCGGAGGCGACGCAGAACCCGTTCGGCAGGCGGCCGATCGAGAGCGGACGCAGGCCGTGTGGATCGCGCGCCGCGAACAGGCTCCGCTCGTCCATCACGACGAACGAGAACGCGCCCTCGAGTGTGGGGAGCACGTCGATCAACGCCGACTCGAGGTCCTCCGACGGGTGCCGGGCGAGGATCGTCGCGACCAGGTCCGAGTCGGTGGTGGCTGCGCCCCCGGCGCCGACCCGCTCGGCGAGCTCGAGCGTGTTCACGAGGTTGCCGTTGTGCCCCAGCGCAAGCGACCGCTGGCCGTCCGTCTTGAATGCGGGCTGGGCGTTCTCCCACGTGGTCGAGCCGGTCGTCGAATAGCGGTTGTGCCCGATCCCGAGGTCGCCGCGGAGGGTCGACAGCGTCGCCTCATCGAACACCTGGGAGACGAGTCCCAGCTCCTTGAACACCAGGATGTGCTCGCCGTCCGAGACGGCCATCCCGGCCGCCTCCTGACCCCGGTGCTGTTGGGCGAAGAGCGCGAAGTAGGTCAGCCGAGCAACGTCGTCGCCGGGTGCCCACACCCCGAAGACGCCGCACTCCTCCCTGGGATCCTCGGCACCCACTCGGCGCGATGCTAGCACCGGACCTGCGCGCCTCCCGGGACGTTCACCCGGCCAGCAGCTTGGGAATCGCGTCCTCGTACACGGCCGCGATCTCGGCCACGGTGGTCTCGAACAGTCCGTCGAACACGACCCCGGGCCCGCCGGTCTCGCCGAGCCGGGTGAACGGGAGGCTGGCCTCCGCCGCCGCATCCTCGAGCTCGGTCGCCCGTTCGGGCGCCACCGAGACCACGGCGCGCGACGCCGACTCGGAGAACAGGCCGACGTGCCCCGGCTGGTCCCCCGGCAGCGTCACGGCGAAGCCGACGCCACCGGCGATCGCGGACTCGGCGAGCGCGATCGAGATCCCGCCCTCCGAGCAGTCGTGCGCGCTCTCGAGCAGGTCGGTGCGCGCGGCCCCGATCAGCAGCCGATGGAGCCGGCGTTCGCGTTCGAGATCGAGCGCGGGTGGGCGCCCCGCCACCGACCCGAGCACCACCTCGGCGAACTCGCTCCCGCCGAGCTCGGCGAAGGTCTCGCCGAGCAGGTAGATCCACGACCCGTTGCCCGTGAACGCGGTCCGGACCGCCAGGCGGTGGTCCTCGATCAGCCCGAGCATCCCGATCACCGGCGTGGGCCAGATCGCGGACGAGCCGGACTCGTTGTAGAAGCTCACGTTCCCGCCGGTCACCGGGGTCTCGAACGCGCGGCAGGCGTCCGCGATCCCTCGCACCGACTGGGCGAACTGCCACATCACCTCGGGCCGTTCGGGGTTGCCGAAGTTCAGGCAGTTGGTGATCGCGAGCGGCGTCGCACCGGTGCAGGCGACGTTGCGGGCCGCCTCCGCAACCGCGTGCGCGGCGCCCAGGTAGGGATCGAGCGCGCCGAACCGGCCCTTGCCGTCCGTCGACAACGCGAGCGCCTTCAGCGTCCCGTCGATCCGGACGAGTGCCGCGTCCGCACCGGGCGGCAACACCGTCCCGCCCTGCACGATCGAGTCGTACTGCTCCCACACCCAGCGCTTGCTCGCGACGTTCGGCGAGCAGAGGACCGCGAGGAACGCCTCGTCGGGCGGCGTGGTCACGGTCGCGAACGTGGGGTCGTCGGCGATCGTGTCCTCGACGTCGGCCGGAGCCGCCATCGTGCGTGTGTAGACCGGTCCCTGGTCGACGAGGGACCGGGCGGGGACGTCGGCGATCGCGACGCCGCCCAACGTGACGCGGAGGGCGCCGCCTCGGACGAGCCGGCCGATCACCGCGGTCGAGAGCCCCCACCGCTCGCACACCACCACGACGTCGCCGAGCCGATCGGGGTGCACGATCGCGAGCATCCGCTCCTGCGACTCGCTGGTCAGGATCTCCCACGCCTCCAGGCCGGGCTCGCGGAGCGGGACCGCGCCCAGGTCGAGCTCGGCGCCGAGCCCGGCCCGGGACGCGGACTCGCTCGCGGCGCACGTGATCCCCGCCCCGCCCAGGTCCTGCAGCCCCTCGAGCAGGCCGCGCTCGACGAGCTCGAGCGAGGCCTCGATCAGGAGCTTCTCGGCGAACGGGTCGCCGATCTGCACGCTCGGTCGGCGCTCCTCGGCCCCGTCCTGCAGGGCGGCGGACGCCAGTACCGACACGCCGCCGATGCCGTCGCGACCGGTGGCCGAGCCGAACAGGACGAGCAGCGAGCCCTCGTGGACCTCGCGATCCGACGTGACGAGCTTCCCGGCCAGCGCGACGCCGACGCACATCACGTTCACGGTGGGGTTCGCCGTGTGGGCGGGCGCGAACTGCACCTCGCCACCCACCGTCGGGACGCCGATGCAGTTGCCGTAGCCGCCGATCCCGGCCACCACGCCCTCGAACAGCCATCGGTTCCGCTCCCGGTCGAGCGGGCCGAACCGCAGCGGGTCGAGCAACGCGATCGGCCGGGCCCCCATCGAGATCACGTCGCGCACGATCCCGCCGACTCCGGTCGCGGCGCCCTGGTAGGGCTCGACCGCCGAGGGATGCGAGTGGGATTCGAGCTTGAACACGGCCGCGATGCCGTCGCCCACGTCGACCGCGCCGGCGTCCTGACCCGGGCCAACGAGCACCGACGTGCCCTCGGTGGGCAGGCCGCGCAGGTGGACCTTCGAGGACTTGTACGAGCAGTGCTCGGACCACATGACGGCGTACATCGCGAGCTCGTCGCGGTTGGGATCGCGGCCAAGGGCCGAACGGATCGACCTCAGCTCGTCGTCGGTGAGTCCGAGCTGCCGGTGCAGCGGCTCGGACTCGCTCACGCGGCGGAGACGCGGGCGAGCGTGGACGACAACAACGAGGCGAACATCGGCTGTCCGCCCGTCGCGCCGACGTCCGGGTCGACCGCGTGCTCGGGGTGCGGCATCAGGCCGACGACGTTGCCTGCCTCGTTGCGGAGCCCGGCGATCGCGTTCGATGCGCCATTGGGGTTGTGCTCCTCGTCGGTCATGCCCTCGGGCGAGCAGTACCGGAAGACGACGAGCCCGTCGCGCTCGATCCGCTCGAGATCGCCGGCGGACGCGACGAACTGCCCCTCACCGTGCTTGACGGGGACGCGCAGGATCTCCCCCGCGACCAGGTCCGCCGAGAGCGGCGAGACGGAGGTCTCGACGCGGACGTCCACCCATCGGCACACGAAGCGGAGCTGCCGATTCCGGATCAGCGCGCCCGGTAGCAGCCCCGCCTCGCACAGGATCTGGAAGCCGTTGCAGATCCCGACGACGGCGCCGCCGGTCTCGGCGAATCCCCGCACCTCGTCCATGATCGGGGCGAACCGCGCGATGGCGCCGCATCGCAGGTAGTCGCCGTAGGAGAACCCGCCGGGCAGGATCACCGCGTCGACGCCACGGAGATCGCGATCCGCGTGCCACAGTCCGACGCCCACCCCGCCCATGACGCGCACCGCGCGCAGCGCGTCCCTATCGTCCAGCGACCCGGGGAACGTGACGACGCCGATCCTCGGCCGGCGGTCTTCGTTCATGGCGCTCAACGGCCTACCTGCTCGGCCCGAAGGACCTGGAACTCCTCGATCACCGGGTTCGACAGGAGCCGGGCGGCCATCTCTTGGACCTGCACCTGCGCGGCGTCCTCGCTGTCGGCCTCGATCGTGAGCTCGACGTGCCGGCCCACGCGTACGCCGCTCACGTTCGTCCACCCCAGGGCCGGCAGCGATCCCTCGACCGCCTTGCCCTGGGGGTCGAGCAGGCCCGGCTTGAGCTGAACCAGGACCTCGAACCGCACGTTCACGCGAGCTCCCGTCGAAGACGCTCGAGCGCGGCCGCATCGCTCCCGGCGTCGCCGCTCGAGGTCACACCGCTCAGGTGCCGGTAGTGGTCGAACGGCGAGGCGGTGACCCGCTCGTAGGCCTCGCGGTACTTGAGGGAGGTGCGTTCGACGACCTCGGCGGGCAGGTCGGGCGCCGGTGGTTCGTGATCCCAGCCGCTGGCGTCCAGCCAGTCGCGGACGAACTGCTTGTCGAACGACGGCTGGGCGCGCCCCGCCCGGTAGCCGTCCGCCGGCCAGAACCTGGACGAGTCCGGGGTCAACACCTCGTCGATCAGGATCAGCTCGCCGTCCGCGAACCCGAACTCGAACTTCGTGTCGGCGAGGAGGATCCCGCGTTCCGCGGCGATCTCCGCTCCCCGCTCGTACAGGGCGATCGAGACCTCGCGCAGGCGCTCGGCGAGCCCGCGTCCGACCAGGTCCACCGTCTCGTCGAATGTCAGCGGCAGATCGTGCCCGGTGGCGGCCTTCGTCGTCGGCGTGAAGATCGCCGCGGGGAGCCTCGAAGACTCGTCCAGCCCCCCGGGCAGCGCGACACCGCACACGTGACCCTCGGCGCGGTACTGCTTCAGCCCCGAACCCGTGAGGTACCCGCGCACCACGCACTCGACGGGGATGACGTCGGCCCTCCTGGCGAGCATCGCCCGGCCGGCGAGCGCCGGCTCGCTGCGGAAGGGCTCGGGGAAGTCCCGGCGGTCGGCGCTCGCGAGGTGGTTGGCGACGACGTCGGTCGTTCGGTCGAGCCAGAAGAGCGTGAGTCCGGTCAGGACGCGGCCCTTGTCGGGGATCGGGTCGGGCAGGACCACGTCGAAGGCGCTGATGCGATCGGTGGCCACGAGCAGCACCCGCTCGTCGCCCACGTCGTAGATGTCGCGGACCTTTCCCTGTCCGTGCAGCCGGGCGGCGGTGCCGCTCATCCCCCGCGGACCTCGACCTTCTCGAGCCGGTCGAAGACCACGTCGAGGTTGCGGAGCGCCCGCGCGGGATCGAAGAGGTCATCGATCCGGTCGCCGAGCACCTCCCCCAGCTGCCCGGCGACGAGGTCGCGGAACGAGGCACCGCGGTCCCATGCTCCGGCCGCGGCGGACTGCACCCAGTCGTACGCATGGTCTCGCGGCATCCCGGCGTCGATGAGCGCGAGCAGGACGTTCTGTGAGTACGCGAGCCCGCCCCCGACCATCAGGTTCTCCCGCATCCGCTCGGGGTACACCTCGAGCCCCTCGAGCACCTCGTGCATCTCCGAGAGCATGAAGTGGAGCGCGATCGTCGAATCGGGCAGGATCACCCGCTCGGCCGACGAATGCGAGATGTCGCGCTCGTGCCACAGCACCGTGTTCTCGAGCGCCGCCTGCAGGTTTCCGCGGATCACCCGGGCGAGCCCGGTCACGCGTTCGCACCGGACGGGGTTCCGCTTGTGGGGCATCGCGCTCGAACCCTTCTGCCCCGTCGTGAACGGCTCCTGCACCTCGCGGACCTCGGTCCGGGCGAGGTGGCGGATCTCGGTCGCGATCGCGTCGAGCGTCGAGGCGGTGATCGCGAGCGCGCCCATGAGCTCGGCGTGCCGGTCCCGCGCGACGATCTGGCTCGAGGCCTCGGCGGCACGCAGGCCGAGCTTCGCGCACACCTCTTCCTCGACGCGCGGGTCGACCTGCGCGTAGGTTCCGACCGCGCCGCTGATCGCGCCGACGCTCACGGCCTCGCGCGCGCGCCGCAACCGGTCGCGGTCGCGGTCGAGCTCGAACGCCCAGAGCGCCACCTTGTGACCGAAGCTGGTCGGCTCCGCGACGACGCCGTGCGTCCGGCCGGCCATCACGACGTCCCTGTTCGCGAGCGCCATCCGCTTGGCGACGGCGAGCAGCCGTTCGAGCCGTTCGAGCAGCAGGTCGCTCGCGTCGCGCAGCTGCAACGCGAGACCGGTGTCCAGGACGTCGGAGGAGGTCAGCCCGAAGTGCACCCAGCGGCCCGGCCGACCGACGGACGCGGCGACGACTTGCACGAACGCGGCCACGTCGTGCCGGGTGACGCGCTCGACCTCGGCCACGCGCTCGGCGTCGAACGACGCCGTCGCCCGGATCTCGCGCGCGTCGGCGTCCGGGACGAGGCCGAGGCCGGCCAGCGCCTCTGCGACGAGGATCTCGATCTCGAGCCAGTGTCCGAGCCGCGCGTCGTCGGACCAGACGGCGGCCATCTCCGGGAGGACGTACCGCGGGATCATGGCGCGACGAGCTCGCGGGATTCGTGAAGCAGGCTCGAACCCGCGAGCGCCAGCCCCCCGTCGGGCCGGACGGTCGGGCGACCGCTCACAGCCGGAGGCCCTCCGCCAGGTCGTCCTTGAACCGCCAGAGCCGCTTCTGGACGTCGGGGTCGGCGACCCCCACGATCTCGGCGGCGAGGACGGCGGCGTTCATCGCCGAGTCGACTCCGACCGCGGCGACCGGCACGCCGCTCGGCATCTGCGCCGTCACGTACAGGGCCTGTTCGCCACCCATCTGGTCGGTCCCGATCGGAACGCCGATCACCGGCACGATCGTGCGGGCCGCGACCGCCGCCGCGAGGTGCCCGGAGATCCCCGTCGTGCACACGAGGGCCTTCAGCCCGCGGTCGAACGCGGTTCGCGCGTACTCGTCCACGAGGTCGGGGC
>JBKPRY010000263.1:0-9858 GCA_046734755.1 Actinomycetota bacterium
CTCGACTATCTCGCCGTGGGCTCGGTCGACCCCGAGCGCGTAGCCGCGATCGTCGCGGGGGTCGCCGAGGGCTGCCGGCGGGCGGGATGCGCGCTGCTGGGCGGCGAGACGGCGGAGCACCCGGGCGTGATGGCCGAGGACGCCTTCGACCTGGCGGGGTTCTGTGTCGGGGTCGTCGACGATGAAGGGAGGCTCGGGCCGGACCGGGTTCGGGAAGGCGACGTGTTGATCGGCCTCGCCTCGTCGGGGGTGCACGCGAACGGCTTCTCGCTGGTTCGAGAGGCGCTGCTGACGCGTCCCGGCTACGCGCTCGAGGAGATCGTGCCTCCGTTGCGCCGCCCGCTCCTCGACGAGCTGCTCGAGCCCACGGCGATCTACGCGCCCCTCGTGCTCGAGCTCGCTCGCGAAGGCATGGTGCACGCCGCCGCGCACGTCACGGGCGGCGGCATCGTCCAGAACCTCCCGCGCGTTCTCCCGGAGGGGCTCGAGGCCGACGTCGCATGGGGCTCGTGGCCGGAACCCCCGGTGTTCGAGCTGCTGCGGGCCGGGGCCGGCGCGACCGAGGACGACCTACGTTCGACCTTCAATCTCGGCGTGGGGATGGTGCTCGTCGTCCCGCCCGACCGGGCCGAGCGCGCGATCGTGCACGCGGCGAGGTCGGGCTGCGACGCGTTCCCGATCGGACTCGTTCGGGCCTAAGCGGGTTCGGGACGCCGGGCTGACGCGGACTGACTAGCCGCCCGTCGTCCACCTGTCCGGGCTTCCGCCGGCCGGGGGAGACCAGCCGGTACCGCACAAACCGGCCGCAAGGCCGATGTCCTCCCGGCCGAAGGCCGGCCGATATCGTTCGAAGGATGATGGACACGAAGACCACATCGCGGGTCCTGGTCGTCGACGACGAGCCACAGATCGTCTGGATGCTCCAGTTCACCCTGGAGGCCGAGGGGTACCAGACCCTCGCGGCCGCCGACGGAAGGACGGCGTTGGACGAGGTCCGCGAACACCACCCGACGGTCGTCCTGCTCGACATCATGATGCCCGTGATGGACGGCTGGGCCTTCCTCGAGGAGCTGCAGACGATCCCGGCCACCGAGCGTCCCCGCGTGATCGTGGTCTCGGCGCGCGCGAGCGTGCGCGACCGCGCGAAGGCCGCCGAGCTCGGCGCCGACGCGTTCGTGGCCAAGCCGTTCAGCGTCGACGACCTGCTGGTCGTCCTCCACGACGTCGAACGGGCGGTCTGACGCCCGATCAGACCGTCAGGCCGGCATCCCCGAGGACCCCGAGCAGCGGTTCGAGCAGCGGCGTTGGGACCGCGACCGTGAGCACCTCGCCGTCGGGTTGGTCGATCTGCCGGAACACGGCGCCCGCGGCCTCAACGATCACCGCACCAGCGGCCGTGTCCCACGGCGCGAGGTGGAGCTCGTAGTAGGCGTCGACCTCGCCGCAGGCCACCGCGCACAGATCCATCGCGGCCGAACCGCTCCGCCGGATGTCCGCGATGCGATCGATGAGCCGCCCGAGCGTCTCGGCCTCGCGGACCCGCATCGACGCGTCGTACCCGAACCCCGTGGCCACGACCGAATCGGCGAGCTCGGTTCGCGACGACGGCCGTACGCGAACGCCGTCGCGTTCGGCCACACGGCCGGCCGCGCCCACCGTGGTCCGGCGGAGGGCGTCGATCACGACGCCGACGCTCGGGCGGTCGTCGACCTCGATCCCGATCGACACTCCGAACCCCGGGTAGCCGCGCACGTAGCTCGCCGTCCCGTCGAGCGGGTCGAGCACCCATCGCACGCCGGACGAACCGGCCCGGTCCGTCCCTTCCTCGCCCAGGATGGCGTCGTCCGGGCGCACGTCGAGGATCCCCTCGACGATCGCGCGCTCGGCGGCCCGGTCGATCTCGGTGACGAGATCGCCCGCGGCGGACTTCCGATCGATCGCGAAACCTCCGGTGAGCCCGTCCAGCTGGATCTCCGCCGCCCGGTGCGCGAGCCGCACCGCGAGCGTTCGGAGCTCGTCGAGCAGCGGCTCGGCGGACCCGGCCGGGCTCAGGGCTCGATGACCTTGCCGAATCGGACGTCGCGGGCCGGGACGCGCGCGATGGTGTCGTCCTTGCGCCGGACCAGATAGGTCTCGGCCTCGTGGTCGTAGCGCTCGAGCATGCCCACCGCCTCACCGACGTAGCCGTTAGGCAGCTCGAACTGGAACGAGACGCGCTTGCCGAGGTCCTGCGGCGTCACGAGGTTCTGGCCCTTCACGAGCCGGAGGATATCGGACCGGTCAGTTGGGCAGGGTGTCCAGGCGCTCGCGCGACTCGAGAAGCTCGACCAGCGCGCCGAACGCCCGCCCGACGGTCGCGCCATCGAGCACCCGGTGGTCGAACGTGAGCGACAGCGTGCACGCCGGACGGGCCTCGACCGCGTCGTCGATCACGAGCGCCCTCGGGGCGATGACGCCGAGGGCGATCGTGACCGCATGGCCGGGATTCAGCAGCGGCGTCCCGAACTCGGAGCCGTAGCTGCCGGTGTTCGTGACGGCGATCGTCGGGTCGACGGTGTCGTCGCGGGTCAGGGCGTTCGAGCGTGCCGCGTCCGCCAGGCGTGCGATCTCGGCAGCGGTCTCGGCGATCCCGAGCGAACCGGCGTCGGCGAGCACGGGGATCACCAGTCCCCGCTCCGTGTCCGTGGCGATCCCCACTCGTATCTCGTGAACCAGGAGGATCCGGTCGCCGTCCCATCTCGCGTTCAGCAGGGGATGGTCCCGGCACACCTGCGCGAGCGCCCGGACGAACACCGGAAGTGGGGAGACCCCGAGGCGGGTCCGAACGGCCTCGAGGGCCGTGCAATCCACGGTCCGGAACGTGGTCACCTGCGGGATGGCCGCCACCTCCGTGAGCCGGTCCCCGATCGCCCGTCGGGTGAGCGAGACGGGGATCTCGGTTGCCGCGGTCCCCCAGTGGACGTGATGGGGTTCGTCGCCCGTGGGTGCGAACGCGACGACGTCCTCGCGCGTCACCCGTCCGTCCGGACCGGAGCCAGAGACCATCGACAAGTCGACACCGAGGTCCCTCGCCAGTTTGCGGACGGCCGGTGTGGCGCTGGCCGGCGTGGCGGTGACCGACGTGGCCCCGGCCGCCACCTCGACCTCGAACGTCCCCTCGACCTCGAACGTCGCGAGCGGCGCGCCGACGGCCAGCGTCTCGCCCGCCGCGACATGGAGCCGCGCTACCCGGCCGGCGAACGGCGCGGGCACCTCGACCGTCGCCTTGGCCGTCTCGATCTCGACGAACGGCTGGTTCAACGAGACCGTGTCGCCCTCGGCGACGAGCCAAGCGCTCACGATCGCCGCCTCGAGACCCTCGCCGAGATCGGGCAGGGTGAAGATCCGCTCAGCCATCAGTACGCCACCACCGCGCGGACGGCCTTCGAGATCCGTTCGACGCTCGGAAGGTAGCGCTGTTCGAGGGACGCGGGCGGATACGGCACGTCCGGTCCGGTGACACGCGCGACCGGCGCCTCGAGGCGATCGAATGCCTCCTCGACGATCCGCGCCACGATCTCGGCCCCCATCCCGAGCGTCAGCGGCGCCTCGTGGACGACGACCGCGCGTCCGGTCGACCGGACGGCGTCGCCGATCGCGTCGACATCGAGCGGGACCAACGATCGGAGGTCGAGGACGGCGGCCTCGATCCCGCCCTCGGCGAGGGTGTTCGCGGCCTCGAGGCATCGGCTCACCATCGCGCCGTAGGCGATCAGGACGCAGGCCCGCCCCTCCCGAACGACCGTCGCCCGCCCGATGCCGGGTCCCTCCACGGTCAGGTCGCCGTCTTCCTTGGACCAGTAGCGGCTCTTCGGTTCGAGGAAGATCACGGGGTCCGGGTCCTCGATCGAGCGTCGCAGCAAGCGGTACGCGTCGAGCGGTGTCGACGGCACCACGACCTTCAGCCCGGCGGTATGCACGTAGTAGGTCTCGGGGCTCTCGCCGTGATGCTCCTTGCCCCGGATCCCGCCGAATGACGGGATGCGGATCACGGCGGGCACCCCGACCCGGCCTCGGGTGCGTTCGCGGTACTTCGCGAGGTGGCTGATCACCTGGTCAAGCGCCGGGTACGAGAACCCGTCGAACTGCATCTCTGCGACCGGGCGCCATCCGGCCATCGCGAGCCCGACGCAGATCCCGGCGATCCCGGCCTCGGCGATCGGCGTGTCGAACACGCGCTCGCGGCCGAATTCGGCCTGCAGGCCCTCGGTCACGCGGAAGACCCCACCGAGCGCGCCGACGTCCTCGCCGAACACGAGCGTGCGGGGATCGGCGGCGAGCGCATGGCGGAGAGCGCCGTTCAGCGCCGCGACCATCGTGTGCTCAGCCACCGCCGATGAACTCCTCACGCTGGTGGAGCAACGTTGGCGGCGGGTCGGCGAGCGCATGGTCGAATAGCTCGGCGGCGGGCGGCTCGCCGAGCGCGGTGAGGTCGGCGCGCACGTCCGCGACCCAGCCCTCCGCCTCCTCGTCGCAGGACCGGACGAAGGCATCGTCGATCGTGCCGGCGTCCAGCAGGTGTGTGCGGTAGCGGTCGATCGGGTCGCGCTCGCGCCAGGCGGTGACCTCCTCATCGTCCCGGTAGCGGGCGGCGTCGTCGGCGGTCGAGTGCGAGCCGATGCGGTACGTGATCGCCTCGATCAGCGTCGGGCCCTCGCCCGCCCGGGCGCGTTCGACCGCCTCCCGCGTGACGGCGTAGACCGCCAGGACGTCGTTGCCGTCGACCCGAACCCCCGGCATGCCGTAGCCGGCCGCCCGGGCCGCGATCGGCGCGACGAACTGCTCGCTCGACGGGACCGAGATCGCCCACCCGTTGTTCTGGCAGAACAAGATCGTGGGCGCGCGGAAGACGGCGGCGAGGTTCGCGCCCTCGTGGAAGTCGCCCTCCGAGGCGGAACCGTCGCCGAAGTACGTGAGGGAGCAGGCGGAACTCCCGTCGAGCCTCGCCCCCATCGCCCACCCGACCGCATGCACGATCTGGGTCGCGACCGGGACGCAGATCGGCGCGAACCTCGTGGCGATCGGGTCGTACGGCCCGCCGTGCCACGTCCCGCGGTGGTACTCGAGGTACTCGACCACGTCGACGCCCCGCACGACCGCCGCCGCGAGCTCGCGGAACGACGGGAACACGAAGTCGTCGGGGCCGAGCGCGAACGCGCTGCCGACCTGTGCCGCCTCCTGGCCCTCGAACGGCGGGTAGACCGTGAGCTCGCCCTGGCGCTGGAGCGCCCAGCACTCGCGGTCGAGCCGTCGCGAACGGATCATCAGCCGCAGGAGCTCGCGGCGCTCATCCTCGGACAGCCCCACCTCGACGTCGCCGACCGTGGTGCCGTCGGGCGCGACGAGCCGGACGATCGGGGCGTCGGTGGACGCGATCTCGGTCATGCGGGGCGGCCTCCGGCGTCCGCTGGCGAGCGGGGACAGGGGAGCATATATACACTCCAACGCCGTGGTCCCGTCGGCCGAGCTCCGCGTCTACCAGCCGCTCGAGGCGTTCCCGCCGCACGAGCAGGCGCACTGGGAGCGGCACATCGTCGACGGGCGTCTGTGGCTCGGACCGCCGAGGTACCGGCAGGAGGTGACATCATCGGGGGCGGGGATCCTGTTGCCCGTCGGCGAGGACGGCGCCTACGTCAAGGTCGTCGAGGGCCGGTACCACGTGTGCCCGTGGCGGACGACGCTCCGCGTCCTCGCCGGCATCCTCTCGTTCCGGGAGGCGGCGGTGTTCGACGACCCGTCGATGTTCGTCACGGACGCGTTCGCTCGCCGCACGACGCGCGAGCTCCGCCGGTTGCGGCGCCGTGAGCCCTGGCAGGTGTCGACGATCATGCACAGCCCCTGGCACGTGCCGGTTCGGTGGTTCGTCCTGTTCGACGACGACGAGCGGCGGCTCCTAGAGGTCGACGGCCACCACCGGCTCTCGTACCTCACGACGACACGGAAGGCGCTCCGCCGTGCCGAGGACGCCGTGCCGGTGCTCCGCCAGTCCGAGCTCGGTCCGATCGGCGAGCTCGTGCTCGAGATGCACCAGTGGCTCGCGTTGTTCGACCCGAGCTCCATCCTCGAGCTCGACTACGGCGGACTCTGCGCGATGCTCACGTGGGACGAGATGGACGACGACCACAGCGCTCGCGACATCCACGATGCGCTTGGGGCGCTCTCCGAGAAGGAGTTCCCGCGCTCGGCCGACCTGTATCAGTCGGTGCTCGTACGCTCGGCCGAGCTCCGGGCGCACGAGGGCCTGAACTGACGCGGCGTGGCCAGGGGCAGAATCGAACTGCCGACACCGCGGTTTTCAGCCGCGTGCTCTGCCAACTGAGCTACCTGGCCTGACCTGGCACCTGGCCCACATCCGATCGACTTCCTCGGCGAGCTTCCGCCCGCCGCCAGCGGCGCGCGTGCCCGATGGGCTTCGATCCCGCGATCTCCACCTTGACAGGTGCGCACGCGCGTCCTGGAGTCTACCGACCCATCCTGAGGCGTAACGTTTGCCTGCTAGAGCGGCGGATCCGTTACCGGGTCGTCCTGGCCCTCCGATCCATTCCGGGAGTTGAGGGCAGCAAGAGTGGCAGCAAGCAACCGGGAGCGCGATCGTCCCAGGCGGTCGAGACCGCTCGCCGCCGGCCTCATTTCGGCACAGAGGCTGAGAGCCTTCCCCGCCCGATGAAGCCCAAGACCCGGCGTAGCCCAATCCCGACGAGCGGTGGTACGTACACCCGACCAAATTGTCCTAGGTGCCAGCCATACGCGGATGCTTGGTTCGAAGCGTCTTCTCGATGTTCCTCACTGCCTCCTTGACCGAAATCTTGGAGGCGTCACCAGCTTTCTTGAGATCCGCGTAGACGATGTTTCGGTTATCCCCATGCGTTTCATGTGGTTCGCCGCACCCGCATGACATGCACATACATCCTCCCTTGGCGCTCGGATGATCCCGATGGCTCTCTACGACTGTGTCGGCAGTCCCTCACCTGCATGCTCATCCATCAGGTGCTTAGACAGGTCTTCCTGGGTGGGGAACGTTTGCCCGCAAACGTGGCAACGTCCGGTCTCGCCATCGCCCCGCTGGGTCTCCAACTCACTCATGCCTTGCCTCTTTCAGATGGCAGATTCATCGGCTCGCTCGAGACTTCCGAACTCCCCTCTTGCGGCCGCTGGTCCTGACCGCCTCCGCGGCGTCATCCGCCTTGTCGACCGCGATCTCCTCCACCTTGTCCGCCGCCGCTCCGATGACGCCTTGTGCTGTGTCGGTCGCCAACACTCCTTTCCCGACTTCTTGACGGTCTCGGTAACCTCCCGTCGCTTTGGCAATGGCCTCCTGATCCCTTGATCTGCAGCAGGGCGATCTCGACTTGATGGTGGACACTCTTCCCGATTCGTGAGGAGCCAAACCGCGGGGGCCTTCGGGAGCGCGGACGACCTTGATCTAGCTGCCGGGGATCTTCGAGATGACGTGAGTCCGAACCCAGTCTTCCAGACCCATGATTCCGAGGTCATCCCGCGGCAGCATCAGCTCGACGTGGTTGTCGATCCGCTTCACGACCCCGAACGAGATCGCATTGGGGTGGGGCTCCTCCGCAACGCGGCCGTAGACGGCGGCGATCCATTCCCCGAGTCGACCGGCGGTGCGGGGCGCCAGGGCCCCCGGTCCCAACAGGATGGCCGCGACCCGCGGCGGCGCCCCCGGCTCACCCGAGTACTCGAGGTCCAGGTCGTCGACCTTACCGGCCATCCGACCCTCGACGTCGACGACTTGTCTGTCCAGGAGCTGCAGGCCGGCGTCCATGATGGTGCCGCCCATCGGATCGTCTTCCAAGCCAACTTCCCGTTCGTCGGTCCGAAGGACCGATCGGAGCCGAACGAGATCCTCTTCGATGGACCAGACCCTGTTCCAGTGCACGGTGACGATCCCAGCGTGCACGCGCCGGAAGATTGCCTTGAGGGGCCAAGGTCCCTTCAGCTCCTCCCGATGCAGACCCAGCCGGACCCCGATCGATGGACTGGCCGCGATCAGGCTATGCACCCGATACGACGCGCCGAATGAGCCGATCGGGGGCCCATCTTTGACGAGGCGCACGTCGTGGATCGCGCCGAGTTCCCGGCCGGAGCGATCGACGATCGACCTGCCGAGGAATCCAGCGAGCCTCATGCTCCCGCCCTCGTCCAGATCATCAGGGGGATCGTGGCAATCGAAACGACGAGGAGCAACACGAGATAGACGAAGCCGACGGCGTTGGTCAGTCTCGAATTCGTGGATTCACCGACATACGACGGATCGTTCGCGACGACCAGGATGGGGAAGTACGTGAGTGGCAGCGCGGCGGCCGATAGCACGATGGAATATTCAGTCAGCTTGATCGGGTCGATCGTCGTCAGCACGAGACCAACCGCCACGACGATCGACAGCAGGACGACAAGATGGAAGCGCGACGCCTCGCGAGGCCGGACGTACTTGCCCCATTGCCATCCGTAGAACTGGGCGACCGTGTAGCCTGCAGACAACGAGGTCTCCAGAGCCGCGCTGAAGATCGCCGCGAACATCCCCACGTAGAGGATCGCGAGGCCGATCCTGCCCAAGCCGACGGCGACCGGGAGGGCCATCTGCGATAGGTGGTCGGCGTCGATCCCGCGTGGTTCGAGGACCACCGCCGCACCGGCCATGATCGCCAGCGACAGGAGGCCGCCGAGCGGAAAGCCGAGATAGACGTTGGCCCTGTTGACCATGAGGTCTCGCCGGGTCCAGTGCTCCTCGACCGCTCCAGAGGAGAAGAAGAAGACCTCGTACGGGGTCATCGCGGCGCCGATGAGGGCCACGGCGAAGAACAGGTAGGTGGCCCAGTTCTCGGTCGCCGGAGGTCCCACACTCGCTGCATCGGACAGCAGGCGGCCCCAATCGGGGTCCAGGCGCCAGAGCGCGACGGCCGTGACGACCAACAAGAGTCCGGTGATCCCGAACACTTTCTCCATCACCGAGAACCTCACCTTCCAGATGACGATCCACACGGCCGCTGCGGTCAGGGGCACCCACAGCAGATAGTTCAGGTCGGTCGCGAGTTGGATGACGAGGGCCAACCCGCCGATCTCGGCAGCGACGGTTAGAACATTGATCAGAAGCGAGGCGACGAGGTCGATCAGGGCGATCCGTGCGCCGAGACGCTCGCGGATGACATCGAAGACGGGTCGGCCCGATATCGCCGCCACGCGGCCGCTCATCTCCGCGTACAGCACGATCCCGATGACGCCGATCACGACGACCCAGGCGAGGCCCATCCCGAACCGAGCTCCCGTCTCAGCGTTCGCCACGAGATCCCCGATGTCGACGAACCCACCGAAGGCCGTCAGGATGCCGAGGAAGATCTCGAAGAACTTCTTCATCCGAACCGATCGATGAAACGCTCGAGAGAGGACGCTGACGACGACAGCTCGTCGGCGGAACGCGTCAACGCGCCGAAGTCCTGCCGGCGGGCAGCGATGCGCGCGTCGGCAAGGGCGGCCTCCGATCGGTCGAGCAGAGGGGAGAGCTCCGCGCGCACCTCGTCGGATCGGGCATCGGGCGGCTGGATGGAGAGGAAGACAGCTCGTGCAGATGCCGCCGCTCGTTCGACGTCGGACAGCGAGACCGAGAGGTAGGGAGGGAGCGCTTGCTCGGGACCGAGGCGGGCGACCAGGGAACCGGTCTGGACCGAGGAGAGCACCGCCTCGGCGGTGTCCACCGCCTTGTGCTCGTAGTCGCTTGCGCTGCGTGCCGGTGCGACGCAGGCAGGCAGCAACAACAGGAAGAGCCAGGCGCGTACCCGCATGCCGGCTAGCTACCCGGCACCC
>JBKPRY010000264.1:0-17364 GCA_046734755.1 Actinomycetota bacterium
TTGGTGCGGATCTGCACCTCGATCGGACGGCCCTGCGGTCCGACGACGGTCGTGTGCAGCGACTGGTACATGTTCGACTTGGGCATCGCGATGTAATCCTTGAACCGCCCGGGGACCGGCTTCCACAGCGAGTGCACCGCGCCGAGCGCCGCGTAGACATCGCGGACCGATTCGACCTGGACCCGGATGCCGGCGAGGTCGTAGATCTCGTTGAATTCCTTCCCGCCGACCACCATCTTCTCGTAGATGGAGTACAGGTGCTTCGGGCGGCCCTCCACCTCGGCCTTCAGCCCGGACTCGCGGATCCTGGTTCGAGCCGCCTCGAGCACACCCTCGACGTACTGCTGCCGCTCGCCGCGCCGCTTCTCGACCAGGCTCGCGATCTCGTGGTACGGCCCGGGGTGCAGCGTCTTGAACGACAGATCCTCGAGCTCCCACTTGACCTGCTGCACACCCAGCCGGTGCGCGAGCGGCGCGTAGATCTCGAGCGTCGCGGTGGCGATCCGTCGTTGCTTGTCCTTGGGGAGCGCGGAGAGCGTGCGCATGTTGTGCAATCGGTCGGCGAGCTTGATCAGCAGGACCCGGATGTCGCCCGCCATCGCCACGATCATCTTGCGGACGTTCTCGGCCTGCTCGTGCTCCCGGCTGCGGAACGAGAGCTCGTCGAGCTTGGTGAGGCCGTCCACGATCCGCGAGACCTCGGGCCCGAACTCGGACTCGAGCTCCGCGACGCTCACGTCGGTGTCCTCGACGGTGTCGTGCAGGAGCGCCGCCTCCAGGGTCGTGGTGTCCAGACCGAGGTCGGCCAGGATCTGGGCAACGGCGAGCGGGTGCTCGATGAAGTCCTCGCCCGACAGGCGCTTCTGCCCCTCGTGGTGCTCGGCGGCGAACCGGTAGGCGCGCTCGATCTCCTTCAGGTCCGCCTTGGGGTTGTAGCCCTTGACGGTCCGGACGAGCGCATCGATGCCGTCGTACGCCTCGGGCTCACCCGAGCGCAGGCGCGACAGGATGCCGCCGCGCCGCTCGGTCCTGACCTCCTCGCCCGTCTCCACGCTCGCCTCTCGCCCCGGGCATCAAGTCTACGCCGCGGGTGCACGCGGATCGGGGTGGCGGTTCCCGATGGAGGCAACGAGCGGAGGCGGCGGATGAGCTCAGTAGCGCAGGAGCGTGTACAGGTCGTGGCCTTGGAGCTTCTCGCGACCGTGCAGGAACTCGAGCTCGATCAGGCACGCGATCCCGACGACCTTGCCGCCGATCCGCTCGACCAGTTCGGCGGTCGCCTGCGAGGTCCCGCCGGTCGCCAGGACGTCGTCGACGATCAGCACCCGCTCGCCGGATTCGACGGCGTCCCGATGGATCTCGAGCGTCGCCGTTCCGTACTCGAGCTCGTACTCGGCCGACTCGGTCTCCCAGGGCAGCTTGTCCACCTTGCGGACCGGCACGAAACCCGCGCCGAAGTGGTACGCGACCGGCGACGCGAGGATGAACCCGCGCGCCTCGATCCCCACCACCTTGTCCACGTTGCCGCGCCCGAAGTGCACGACGATCATGTCGATCACCGTCGAGAACGCGAGCGGATCGGCCAGGAGCGGCGTGATGTCCTTGAACAGGACGCCCTCCTGCGGGAAGTCGGGCACGTCTCGCACGAGCGACTTCAGCTGATCCAGATCCACGGTGTCACCTCCGCCGGCGTTTGGCGGGCGGGCGTCGCTTGCTCTTCGGGCGCGGGCGCGAGGACGACTGCCCGCTTCTGCCGGCCTGTCGGGACCCGCCGGCGGCGGCCACCACGGCCGGCGCGGCCTCCGGCTCCTCCTCGGCCGCCTCCTGACCGTTCGCCGGGACGGCGCGCAGGCGACGCTCGGCCTTGCCCCCTCGCTCGATGCGCGCACGGAGCTGCTGGTACCTGGGCTCGCGCTCCTTCAGGATCACCAGGATCGGCGTGGCGACGAAGATCGAGGAGTACGCGCCCGTGACGACGCCGATCAGCATCGCGAACGCGAAGTCCTTCAGTGTGTCGCCGCCGAACAGGAGCAGTGACAGGATCGGCAGGATCACCACGAGCGACGTGTTGACCGACCGCATCAGCACCTGGTTCATCGAGTAGTTCGCGACGCCCTCGTACGTGTCCCTGCCCAGCAGCGCGGTCGACTCGGTGTTCTCCTTCACCTTGTCGAAGATCACCACGGTGTCGTACAGGGAGAAGCCGAGGATCGTCAGGATCGCGATGACGGTCGGCGGCGAGACCTCGCGACCGGTGAGCGCGTAGACGCCGGCCGTGATGAGGACGTCGTGCACCATCGCGACCATCGCGCCGACGGCCATCTTCCATTCGAACCGGAGCGTGATGTACAAGGTGATCGCGAACAGGACGACCACCAGCCCGATCAGGGCCTGTCGCGAGATCTGTTCCCCCCACGTGGGGCCGACCACCTGCGCGCTGATGTCGTCGGTACTGATGCCCGCCTGCTGCGCGAGCGCCTCGAACAGCTGCGTGCGTTCGGCGGCGGTCAAGTCGGTGAGGGCGGAGGTCCGGATCGAGACCTGGTCGCCGCCCACGATCTGCACCTCGGCGGTCGCGCGGTCGAACGGGTCCTGCGCGAGGAGGCCACGCACCTGCTCGACGGTCACGTCCTTCGAGAGCCGATACTCGATCAGCGTGCCGCCCGTGAAGTCGATCGAGTAGTTCAGCCCCAGGAACACGAGCGCGAGGATCGAGATCACGATCGCCGAGCCCGAGAGGATGAACCACCGACGGCGCCGCTGGATGATGTGGAACTCGGGATGGCGATACCCGCGGAACGTGTCGAACGCGCGCCGCAGGCTCATTCCGACCCACCGGCGATCGCGGGAACCACGTCCGCTGTGCCGAGCTCTCGATCCGCCGCCAGACCCGCCTTGATGCCCATCACGCGCCAGTTCACGATCCGCTCGTTGCGCGTGAGCAGCGACACGGCCGGGCGCTTGAAGAAGTAGACGACGAATAGGTCGAGGAGCGTGGCCACGCCCAGGGTGAGCGCGAACCCACGCACGGAGGAGATCGCGGTGACGTACAGGACGGCCGCCGCGATCGCGGTCACGAGGTCGGCGGCCACGATCGTCCGGAACGACCGCTTGAACGCGGGCGCGACCGCGGCCCGGGGCGAGCGTCCGGCGTGGACCTCGTCCTTCAGCCGCTCGAAGAACACGATGTAGGAGTCGGCGGTGACGCCGAGCGAGATGACGAGCCCCGCGACACCGGCGAGCGTGAGGTTGTACCCGATCGATCTGCCCGCGAGCGCCACCAGCCCCAGCGCCAGGATCGCCCAGATCATCATCCCGACCCACGCCACGACCGCGAGGATCCGGTAGTAGAACAGGAGATAGGCCGCCAGCAACACGAGCCCCGCGATCGCCGCGACGAGCCCCTGCTGCAGCGACTCGTCGCCCAGGGTCGGGCTCACGGTGAGCACCTGCTGGGTGGTGAGCTCAACCGGCAGGGCCCCGGCGTTCAGCTGCGTCGCCAGGTCCTTCGCGCGCGCCTCGGTGAAGCTGCCTGTGATCACGCCGCTCCCGTTGGTGATCGGGCTCTGGACCGTCGGTGCCGAGATGACCTGGTCGTCCACGACGATCGCGAGCTGCTTGCCCTGCAGGCGGGTCGTCACGTCCGAGAAGATGCCGGACCCCTCGTTGGTCAGGTCGAACCGGATCTCCCATCCCTGCCCCACCGACGTCGAGGTTCCGGCGTTGTACGCGGCCGTGGCCTTGTCGATCGCGTCGCCCGTGATCTCGACCGGACCGAGCTGGTACTTCGTGGCGTCGTCGCGGGCCTTGAAGACGACGTTCTGATCCTTGAGCGCCTCGAACGAGCACTCCTTGGTGGCCTGCTCGGTGGGCGTGCCGCACGTCAGTGGGTTCGAGGCGTACGCGGGGTCCGTGGGGTTGAGCACCCCGAGCACCTCGCGCTGTTCGAGGCGAGCCGTCTCACCGATCACCTGGAGCAGGCGCTCCTGGCCGGTCTCCTGGAGCCTGGCCTCGGCGGCCTCGCGGTCGAGGAAGCACCCCAGGTTTTCCCCCGCCGAGCTCACGACGCAGAACTGCGTGTCCGCGTTCCGGACCGTCATGCCGTCGAGCAGCGCCTGGGCATCCTCCTCCGACTGGGTGCACGCGGCCCCCTGATCACTCGCGAGCGTTTGCTTATCCGTGGACTGGATGCAGTAGCTCTGCGACGTCACCGTCTCGATGGAGCTCAACGCTTCGTCGGCCTGGTCCCGGGTCGGATAGCACGGATCCGTCGCGAGCCCCGTTCCGGTGAGGCAGAACTGCCCCTCCTGTTTCTTGACGGCGATCGCGTCCAGCGCGGTGGTCGCATCCTTCTCGGTACCGGCGCACGGCGCATCCTCTCCGAACAGCGTCGGCGCCGCCTCGCTGGTGGGATCGTCGGTCAGGCAGACGGCCGACACGACGGGTTGAACGCTGGCGGCGGCGAGCGCCGCGTCGGCCGCGTCCTGTGTGCCGACACAGGTATAGACGTTCCCCTTGTCGTCGGCGATGCACGACTGCTGCTTGGGCCGCTCCTGGATCGTCCCGCGCGCCAGTCCGGGGATCTGGACCTCGATCGTGTTGCCGGTGACGAACAGGAGCGGTTCGGCGGTCCCGAACGCGTCGATGCGGTTGCGGATGTTCTCCAGCGCCTGGTTCATCACGGTGTCCGGCGTTCCGTCCGGGGCGGACAAGATCACCGACACGCCGCCCTCGAGGTCGAGACCGAGGACCGGGCGCGTCCCGGTGCCGAACAGGGCGATCGAGCCGAGGGCGAGGAGCCCAACCACCACCAGCGAGATCCAGAACGATCGTTGCTTCTTCTTCATCGGGATCCTTCCGCCTCGCTCATGCGAGCTCGGCGCCGTTGATCAAGAGTTTGAACCTGCAGTTCAGCACCTCGGCCGCGAGGCGGCACAGCTGCATGCGCCCGAGGAAGATCTCGAAGTACTCCATGACCTGGCTGATCTTCGTGTCGATCGTCAGCTCGAGGCTCACGGTCTTCGCCGCGGAGTCTACCCGCAGGAACGACTGCTCGGCCGCGAAGTTCACGCGGTCGTGGATGTCGAATTCGATCTGGCCGGACTTGCGAACGCGACTCCGGTGGACGTCGGACTTGTCCGCCAGGATCACCGCCGCCGCGACCGGCGAGACCGCGTACCCGTTGTCCTCCTCGTGGTTCGCGACCGCGGCCACGATCTGGGCGAGGTCGGTGGAGGGCACCCGGTCGCGCAGAGCCTGGTAGACCAAGACGCCGCCCGTCTGACCGTGCGCGTAGCGGCTGATCATGTTCCCCACATCGTGCAGGTAGCCGGCCACGCAGGCCAGGTTCGCCGTGTGCGTGTCGAACCCGGCCCGGGACAGGACGTTGAAGGCGATCCGAGCCGTGAGGTTCGCGTGGCGGAACCCGTGCTCGGTGTACCCGAGCCCCTCCATCACCCGGTCGGCCGCCGCGATGAACGACGAGAGCTCCTCGTCCTGTTGCACGACCTCGAGGGTGATGCCTTCGGTCTGGCTGGCCGGTTCGGCCGGCTCCGACGGACCCTCGGCCGGTGCCGGTTCGGCGCTCACGGCTCTCGGTCGATCCCCTCATCGGCCGTCTCGTCGCCCTCATCGTCCTCGAACTTATCCTCGACGAAACGCTGGGAGATGCCCTGGCGGAGCATCCGGATCCTGGTGCCGGGCGCGATCTCGACGGTCACCGTGCCCTCGTCGTCGTCGATCTCGATGATCGTGCCGAAGATCCCGCCGGTGGTCATGATGTCGTCGCCGACCTCGAGCGAGGCGACGAGCGCTTGCTGCGCGCGTTGGCGGTTCCGCTGCGGCCGGATGAGCAGGAAGTAGAAGCCCACGATCAGCAGGATCGGGAGGGCGAGGCCGATCAGGGAACTTCCGCCTTGGGCGCTGTCCTGAGCGAGGATCCCGAACACCATGGGTCGACCGGCCTCCTACGGGGGTGACGAAGCAGCATACAGGCTACCGCTCGGTTCGCCGTTCGCAGTGCCGGGGTTCACGCCGGCCGGGCGTTCAGGTGAGCGGAAGGACTCCTTCGGGGGAGACGCCGAGGTGTCGGTAGGCACGCTCGGTCGCCAGGCGGCCCCTCGGCGTGCGCTGGAGGAGCCCGAGCTGGAGCAGGTAGGGCTCGACGACGTCCTCGATCGTGTCGGTCTCCTCCCCCACGGCCGCCGACAGCGTCGACAGCCCGACGGGACCCCCGCCGAACTTGACGACCACCGTGGACAGGATCGCGAGATCGAGCTTGTCCAGGCCCTCCTCGTCCACCTCGAACAGCTCGAGCCCCGCCCTGGCGACGTCCGAGGTGACGTCGCCGTCGTGGCGCACCTGGGCGAAGTCGCGAACTCGCCGCAGGAGTCGGTTCGCGACCCGCGGGGTGCCGCGGGAGCGCCTGGCGATCTCGTGGGTCCCCTCGGCGTCGATCGAGACGCCGAGGATGCGGGAGGATCGCCGAACGATCGCCCCCAGATCATCGGTCGAGTAGTAGTCCAGCCGGGGGGAAAACCCGAACCGCTCACGCAACGGCAGCGTGATCCGCCCCGGGCGCGTCGTCGCGCCGACCAGCGTGAACCTCGGCAGGTCGAGACGGATGCTTCGTGCGCTCGGGCCCTTGCCAAGCACCACGTCGAGCTTGAAGTCCTCGAGCGCCGGGTACAGGACCTCCTCCACCGCGCGCGGCATCCGGTGGATCTCGTCCACGAACAGGACGTCACCCTCCTCGAGGTTGGTCAGGATCGCCGCCAGGTCGCCCGGCCGGTCCAGCGCGGGGCCGGACGTCGGCTGGAACCCGACGCCGAGCTCGTTCGAGACGATGCCGGCGAGCGTGGTCTTGCCGAGCCCGGGGGGCCCGGAGAACAGGAGGTGGTCGACGGTCTCACCCCGAGCGCGTGCGCCGTCGATCAAAAGTGCGAGCTGCTCCTTGATCCGTTCCTGCCCGACGAACTCGTCGATCCGCCGAGGACGGAGCGCGGCGTCGAACTCCCGCTCCTCCTCGGGCACCTCCGGGTCGACGATCCGATCGTCCTCGGTCACGTGGCGATCACCCTACCCGCGCCCGATGCGCTGGAGCGCCTCGCGGAGCAGATCCTCCACCGACGAGCCGCCCTGGCTCGTCAGACCGGTCATCGCGTCGCTCGCTTCCTTCTGGGACAGTCCGAGCGCGAGCAGGGCCTCGCGCACGTCGGCCAGCGGACCGTCGATGATCACCACGTCCTCCGCGCCCAGCTTGTCCTTCAGGTCCAGGACCACCCGCTGCGCGACCTTCTTCCCGACGCCGGGGACGACGGTGAGCGCGGCGACATCATTCGAGGAGACCGCTCGCCGGAATGCGTCGGGACTCAGGACGCTGAGGAACGCGAGGGCGACCTTCGGGCCGATACCGTTCACGGTGACGAGGAGATCGAAGAGCTCGCGCTCGTCGGCGTTGGCGAATCCGAACAGCGTCATCGCGTCGTCGCGTACCACCATGCGCGTGTAGATGCGGGTCGGTCTTCCGATGGGCGGAAGCCTCGCCAGCGTCGACGCAGGGACCTGCACCTCATAACCGACGCCCCCGACCGAGATCACCACACGCGCCCCCGAGCGTTCGGCGACGTCGCCCTCGAGGAACGAGATCATCGAGCGGCGACCTTGCGCAGCCGCGCCTGCGTGAGGTGACACAGAGCGATCGCGGCGGCATCGACCGCATCCGGTAGGTCCGGCAACCCCTCGAGACCATGGAAGCGCTCGAGGGCCACGCGCACCTGCGCCTTGTCAGCGTTCCCCTGCCCCGTGACGGCCATCTTGACCTCCAGCGATCCGTACTCTTCGACCTCGAGTCCGGCCTCGGCGGCGGCGAGCAGGATCACGCCCATCGCCCTCGCCACGATCATCGCGCTCACCTGGTTCTTGTTCCAGGCGATCCGCTCGATCGCGACCGACCCCGGTCGGTGTATCGCGATCGTTTCGGCGACCGCGTCGTACAGCAGCCGAAGTCTCGCGGCGTCGGGAAGGCCCGACGCGGTCCGCACGGTGTCGGCGAACAGGAGCACCGGCTTTCGGTCGCGCCTGGCGACGGCCGCGAGGCCGAGCGCGGAGACACCCGGGTCGACCCCGAGCACGCAGGACTCGAACACCTGTTCAGTCTGTGGGATGGCCGAGACGTGGTCAAACACCTGCGGGATACGGGTGAGCGCCTCAGGCGGCGCGGCTACTCCGCGTACGGCTGATCCTTTCCCTGGGCGCTGTAGCCGACGCTCCAGATGTAACCGTCCGGGTCCGCGAAGGAACCGCCGTACCCGCCCCACTCCTTGGTGGCTGCGGCAACCAGGATCGTGGCGCCCGCCTTCTCCGCTTCCGCCAGGATCTCGTCGACCCGCGCCTCGCTGCGGACAACGTAGGTGAGGACCAGCCCGCTGAAGCCACTGCCCTCCGGACTCGTGCCGTTCTCGGCGGCCAGGCCCTCGCGTCCGTAGAAGCCGACGAGCGAGCCGCCGCCCGGCTCGAAGAACACCGAGATGCCGTAGTCGTTCCGGACCTTCCAGCCGAGACCCTCCATGTAGAACTCCTTGGATCGGTCCATGTCACGGACCCCCAGGAGGATCGAGCTCACGTGCGCGTTCATGCCTGCCTCCCTTCTTGCCGGGGACGGTCCCTCGACAACCCACCCTAGGTGGGGCTCGCGGGCTGACGCTTCTCGATTCCTGATCGGTCGTCCGAGTTCGCGAATGTCTCAGATCGACCGAACGACACGGGCGGGGTTCCCGGCCGCCACCACGTTCGGAGGCAGATCCTTCGTCACGATCGATCCGGCGCCGACCACGGTGTTCTCCCCGATCGTCACGCCCGGCAGCACGATGACACCACCGCCCAGCCAGACGTTTCCTTCGATCGCGATCGGTTCGGCGGCCTCCCATTTGGCGCGTCTGGCGTCGGGCTCGACGGGGTGCGTCGGGGTCAGGAGCTGCACGTTGGGGCCGACCTGCACGTCGTGGCCGATCGTGATCGACGCGACGTCGAGCGCGATGAGCCCGTAGTTCACGAACGTCCGCGCCCCGACCCGGATCCTGTACCCGTAGTCGCATCGGAGCGGCGGCTTGATCTCGGACCCCTCGCCCAACTGCCCAAGGAGCTCGACGAGGAGACCATGCCGCTCGGCGCCGTCGTCGACGCCGGTCTGGTTGAAGCGGTCGAGGAGCCTCGCCGCCCGCGCCTGTTCCTGGGCGAGGACCGGGTCGTCGGCCAGGTAGAGCTCTCCGGCCAGCATGCGCTCGCGCATCGTGCGTTTGCCGGCGGGGCGGTCGGGTGTCGTCATCGATTCACGCGCGCCGATCGTCGAGGGGAGGCGCCGTCAGCCGAGCTCGGCCATCACCGATTCGGGGATGTCGAAGTTCGCGTACACGTTCTGGACGTCGTCGAGCTCCTCGAGCGCCTCGAGCAGCGCCAGCACCTGTTTGGCCTGCCCGCCCTCGACCGGGACCGCGGACTGGGGCAGCATCGTCAGCTCGGCCGAGAGCATCGGGATCCCGGCCGCCACGATCGCGTCGCGGACCGCCGTGAACGAGACCGGGTCGCTGGTGATCTCCCAGGTGCTCTCGGAGTCGTTCAGGTCTTCCGCGCCGGCCTCGAGGGCGATCTCGAGCAGCTTCTCCTCGTCCGGGGCCTCGTCCTTCTCGACCTGGATCGAGCCCTTGCGCGCGAACATCCACGCCGTGCTGCCGTTCTCACCAAGGTTCCCGCCGCTGCGCGTGAACGCGTGTCGGATGTCCTGTGTCGTGCGGTTTCGGTTGTCGGTCAGCGTCTCGACGAACACGGCGACACCGCCGGGGCCGTAGCCCTCGTACGTGACCTCTTCGTAGCGGGCGGCGCCCTCGAGGTCCCCGCTCCCGCGCTTGATCGCGCGCTCGATGTTGTCGACCGGCACCGAGAAGCTGCGCGCCTTGTCGACGGCCGAGGCCAGCGTCATGTTCGCCTTGACGTCCCCGCTGCCGCCCTCCCGGGCTGCCACCTCCACGGCGCGCAGGAGCTTCGCGAACTGGTTGCTCCGCTTGGCGTCGGCCGCGCCCTTCCTGCGCTTGATCGTCGCCCACTTCGAATGACCCGACACGTCACACCTTCCCCAGCACGTATCCGTGCAGACCGGTCTCGCCTGCGAGCTCGGGGTGGAAGGATGCCACGACCAGGTTCCCCTGCTCCAGGACGACCGGTCGCCCTTCGTGCTCGGCGAGCACCCGAACCCCCTCGCCGACCTCGTCGACGATCGGGGCGCGGATGAAGACCCCGCGGACGGGGTGCGGCACGCCCTCGACGTGGAGGTCGGCCTCGAACGAGTCGACCTGGCGACCGTAGGCGTTCCTGCGCACCGTGACGTCGACCAGCGAGAGCAGGGGCTCGAGACCCTCGACCCGCTGCGCCATCACGATCATGCCCGCGCACGTCCCGAGGATCGGCATGCCGGCGTCGGCGCGCTCGATGATCGGCTCGACCAGGCCGGCGCTCCGGGCGAGCTTGGAGATCGTCGTGGATTCCCCGCCGGGGATCGCGAGGACGTCCACGAGGGAAAGCTCCTCGGGCGTCCGGACCTCGATCGGGGAGGCCCCGAGCTCGCCGAACACGCGGGCGTGCTCGCGGAAGTCTCCCTGCAGCGCGAGCACCCCGGCCTTCATGACGTACCCATGATAGGGACACCCGAGCCGCGGCTACGGAGAGACGGTCCGGCGCCCCTCACGCAGGTGCCACCATGCCGCGAGCGCGCCCGGTATCGCGAACGCCAAGCCCTGGAGCAACGCTTCAACCGACTGCAGCCCTGCCCGTGAACTTGGGAGCAACGTCAGGCGGGCCCGGCAGCGGACATCCCTACGGGCCGACTACCACCCGCGGGTCTGGAGCAGACCCTCCTCGCCGAGCTCCTTGATGTCGAGCCCGGGCATCGGCTCGCCGAGGCCGCGCGAGACCTTCGCGAGCGCGTCGGGATCCTGGAAGTGGGTGGTGGCCTCAACGATCGCGCGGGCGCGGGGCGCCGGGTCCTCGGATTTGAAGATGCCCGAGCCGACGAAGACGCCGTCGACGCCGAGCTGCATCATCAGCGCGGCATCCGCCGGCGTCGCGAGCCCGCCGGCGGCGAAGTTCACGACCGGGAGCATCCCGGTTCCGGAGACCATCCGGACGAGGTCGACGGGCGCCCCGAGGTCCTTGGCGGCCGCGACGAGCTGCTCGGGACGCAGGCTCTGGAGCCACCCGATCTCGCGGAGCATCGTCCGCTGGTGGCGGACCGCCTCGACCACGTTGCCGGTACCCGCCTCGCCCTTGGTGCGGATCATCGCCGCGCCCTCGGAGATCCGCCGAAGGGCCTCGCCCAGGTTCCGGGCGCCGCAGACGAACGGGACCGTGAAGGCCCACTTGTCGATGTGGTGCTCCTCATCGGCCGGCGTAAGCACCTCGGACTCGTCCACGTAATCGACGCCGAGCGCCTGGAGGATCTGCGCCTCGACGAAGTGGCCGATGCGGGCCTTGGCCATCACCGGCACCGAGACCGCGTTCATGATCTCCTCGACCTTGGTGGCATCGGCCATGCGGGCCACCCCGCCCTCGGCGCGGATGTCGGCCGGCACGCGCTCGAGCGCCATCACTGCGCACGCGCCGGCGTCTTCGGCGATCTTGGCCTGGTCGGCGGTGGTGACGTCCATGATGACGCCGCCCTTGAGCATCTCGGCCAGGCCGGACTTGACTCGGAAGGTGCCGGTCTCGCGCTCCACCCCGGGGATGCCTCCTTCGCGCGGGTCGTGATTGACCCGGCACCCTGAGTGTACCGCCGGGCACGATCCGATCGAACGGACGAGCGCGGGTCAGCGCCGATCGAGCTCGACCGGTACCCAGGTGGGGAGGAGCTCGACCCAGGTGCGCCCCGGTGCGAGCGCGATCTCGGTCCCGTCCTTGGTGACGAACGTCGTCACGTCGTGGAGCGACTCGCGCTCCCACCGGCCGCGGATCACCTCGCCGTCCCGCAGGACGTACGCCTTGCCCGAGCCCGTCAGGTCGACCTCGGGCGAGGGGTTGCCCGCGGAGTCGAGGAAGTCGCTGTCGGTCACCGAGACGACCTGGATCACGACGTTGGTGGCCGAGACGCGCTCGTTGCCCTCGAGCACGTGCGGGACGTCGCCGTGCGAACGCAACCACGCGCCCTTCCCGCCGTTCCAGTGCCAGTAGACGTCGGAGACGCCCGAGTACGGCAGGTGCGCGGAACGGATCCGCTTCGCGGCCCCGTCCCACGTTTCCGCGTACGCGAACAGCGGGTCGGGTGCCCCGTCCTTCGAGCGCCCGGCGCGCCAGAGCGCGTCGGTCGTCGTGTAGAGGTTGTGCGGTGCCGCACGCGACTCGTCACGGGTGTACGCGCCGGCGGCCACGATGTAGTTCACGTCGACGAGCCCGACCTTGGGCACCTCTCGTTTCACGACGTCGCGCCCGCCCGCGTAGCCGAACACCGCGGGCCCGAGCTGGCGGAGATAGTCCGGGTCCGTCGTGCGGCCGCTGCGCACGGGCCCGACACGCTCCGAGTCGTCGCACTGGAACACGGCGATGAACCTCGTGTACCCGCCCTCGACGGGTTCCTCGACGACCACGTCGGCCTCGTTGAGCGCGGCCTGCGGTCGCGCCTCGGGGGCGTTCTCGATCTTGACCGCGAGCGCCGGGCGGTCCGGGACCTCGCTCCCGGGAGCGGGAGCCCCGGTCAGGGGACACGTGGCCTCGGGCGCCCCCGCCTCGGGGTCCGCCAGGCCGACGCTCGTCAAGGTGTCGCGCACGAACGCCGGGGCTTGCTGCGGGAACAGCGTGAAGTAGCCGAGCGCGCCGCCCGCGATCACGGCGACCGTCGCCCCGGCGGCGACGAGCTTGCCGCGGCGGGTGAGCGTTCGGCGGGGTCGGGGCGAGTTGATGCGATGGCGTTTGGACATTCGGAACTCCCGGGGAGTTCGCGGGCGTATGGGGGATGTCGCCGGGCCCCTTCCGGGAGCCGGTCGTCGAAGCGGGGGCAGATGCTACCCGGGGTTCGGAGGGGTCTCAACGACCCGGACCGATCTCGTCCGGATCGTCACATCTCCTCGAGCCGGCGGATCCGCTCCTCGATCGGCGGGTGCGTGCTGAACAGCTTCTCGAGCGGGCCCATGCCCTCGCCCTGGACCCGCGACGGCTGGTTCAGCCACAGGTGCGCCGTCGCGTTGTTCGCCGAACGCATCGGGACTCCCGATGCGGCCCCGATCTTGCGGAGCGCGCTCGCGAGGCCCGGCGGATACCGCGTCAGCAGCGCGCCCTGCGCATCGGCCAGGAACTCGCGCTGCCTCGACACGGCGAGCCGGACGATCTGCCCGATGATCGGCGCGAGCACGAGCAGCGCCAGACCGACGGCGAAGATGATCGCCTCGATACCGCCACCGCTCCGGTCGCCGCCCCGGCGGCCGCGGACGCCGCCCCACCACCACGACCGCATGAAGAACTCGCTGATCAGCACCACGGCGCCCACGAGCGTGGCCACGACCGTCCCGACCAAGATGTCTCGGTCCACCACGTGGGAGAGCTCGTGTCCGATGACGCCCTCGAGCTCGACGCGGTTCATCGTGGCGAGCAGCCCCTCGGTGACGGCGACCGAGGAGTGCTCGGGGTTGCGGCCCGTCGCGAACGCGTTCGGCGCCTGCTCCGGGATCACGTAGACCCTCGGCTTGGGGATCCCAGCGGCGATCGACAGCCCCTCGACGATGTTGTGCAGGCGCGCTTGATCCTGCGGCGTCACCTCGCGCGCGCGCGTCGACGCCAGGACGAGGCGGTCGCCGCCGAAGAAGGAGCCGAGCGACAGGACGATCGCGAGCGCGACCGCCCCTACGAGCCCCACGATGCCGCTCCCGTACCAGAGTCCGAGCACGTACCCGACCGCGCCGAGCAGCACGATCGCGCCGAAGATGAGCAGGACGGTCTTGCGCTTGTTCGACGCGATCTGCTCGTACACGGACTATCTGGGGAACTCGACCTGGGACGGCACGCGGACCGGATCCTCGATGTCGAAGAACTCCCGGGTTTCGAACCCGAACGCCTTGGCGACGACGTTGGAGGGGAACGAGCCGATCAGCGTGTTCAGGAGAGCGACCTGGTCGTTGTAGAACTGCCGCGCGTACGCGATCTTCGACTCGGTCCCGGTGAGCTCCTCCTGCAGGGCCAGGAAGTTCTGGTTGGCCTTCAGATCCGGGTAGTCTTCGGCCACCGCGAAGAGCTGGCGGATCCCCCGCGTGATCTGGTTCTCGGCCTGCGCCTGATCCGGGACCGCGTTCGCGTCGATCGCCCGCGACCGCGCCTCGGTGACGTGCTCGAACAGCTCGCGCTCGTGCGTGGCGTATCCCCGAACCGTCGTCACGAGGTTCGGGATCAGGTCGTAGCGCCTCCGAAGCTGCACGTCGATCTGGGACCACCCGTTGTTCACGCGGGCGCGGAGCTTGACCAGACGGTTGTAGATCCAGATGCCGCCGAGCAGCAGCAGGGCCACCGGGACGACCACGATCCATAGCCACGTGGGCACGGCGGCATCCTAGCGCGCGGTGCCGAGGACCCGGCGGTAGACGGCTTCCAGGCGCGGCGTGACGGCCTGCCACGAGAAGGTCTCGGCCCGCGAACGCCCCCCGGCCCTCAGGGTGGCGGCCAGCTCGGGCTCGGACAGGACGCGCCGGATCGCGACGGCGAGGGCGTTCGGATCCCCCGGCGGGACCAGGAGACCGTCGACGCGGTCGCGGACCACCTCTCGGTACCCCGCGATGTCCGAGGCGACCACGGGCACACCGGCCGCCATCGCCTCGACCAGGACGATCCCGAAGCTCTCCTGCCCGGTGGCGGGGGAGACGAACACGTCCGCGGCGGCGTGATACCGCGGCAAGTCCCCGTGCTCGACGGTCCCCAGGCGCAGGATCCGGCTCCGGAGATCCGCGGGAAGCGAGCGCAGCAAGGCGCGATCGCGCCCGTCCCCGGCCACGAGCAGGTGGGCCTCGGCGACCTCCGAGGCAAGCCGCTCGAACGCCCGCAGCATGATCTCGAACCCCTTCTGTGGATCCAGTCGGTTCACCCACAGGATCTTCGGGCCGGCCGGGAGCCCCTCGACGGGCCGGCCCGGGTGCGCGAACGCTCGGACGTCGACGCCGTTCGGGACGATCTCCAGGGGCAACCGCACCACGCGACGCAGGAAGGACGCGGCCGCGTCCGAGACCGCCACCGCGGCATCGATCCGCCCGCTCACCTGACGCAGCGCCGGCGCGGCGAGCTCCATCAGCCTCGAGCGATCGAGCGCCGCGTGGAACGTCGCGACGACGGGAGCGCTCGCGGCCAGGACCGCGAGCATCGAGGTGCTCGGCGTGAGCGGCTCGTGCGCGTGGATCACGTCGGGATCGAACGGGCCCATGGCGGAACGGATCCGCCGCCACGACCCCGGCGAGAACGAGATCGGAGCGACCGTTCCGCGGTACGGCACGCGGATCGGTCGTCCGACGATCCGAACCCCTGCGTCTTCCGGGGGTCGCGAACCGGGCGCGAGGATCGACGTGTGATGCCCCCGGGCGCGGAGCTCGGCGGAGAGCTGACGGACGTGGATCTGCACCCCGCCGGGCGCCTCCCAGTCGTACGGGCAGACCAGGAGGATCCTCACCGAGGCTCGACCGGCGTCACGGGTGCGGCGGCCGCCGCGGCGGACCCGTCCCATGCCGGCTGGAACATGTGCCAGTCCGTGGGCTTTGCGGCGATCGCCCGCTCGAAGCGCTCGGCCATCAACCGCGAGAGCGCGGCGACGTCTTCCCGGATCACCCCGGTGCGTTCGATCTTGAGCGGCTCTTCGATCCGAACCTCCCACCCGTCGTCGCGCGTGTAGACGGGGCAGACGACCAGCGGTGCACCGGAGCTGAGCGACAGGAGCGCCGGTCCGGCCGGCACCCGCCGGGTGGCGCCGAACATCTCGACCTCGGTCCCCCGCCCCGTGAGGTCTCGGTCCGCAACCAGCGCCACCATCCAGTTCTCGGACAGGAGCTGCTTGAGCTGCTGCCCGACGTGTCCCTCCTTGGTGAGCGCGACGATCCGCATGCCGAGCTCCTCGCGGTGGCGCAGGAAGAGCTCGTACAGGCGGGGCGGCCTGAGCTCCTCGGCGACCGCCGCGATCCGGTAGCCGTGGGCGCCGAACCAATGGCCCGCGGCATCCCAATTGCCCATGTGCGGCAAGGCGCAGACACATCCCTTGCCGGCCTCGAGGGCGCGGTCGATGTTCTCGACGCCGATCACCACGATGCGCTTGTTGAACTCCTGCACAGGCATCGTTCGGATCCTGAACGCGTCGAACCAGAACCGCGCGTACAGCTCGAACGCCTCCCGGGTCGCGCGGTCGACGCGTGCGTCGGTCGGCTCGGCGCCGAGCACCCGCGCCTGGTTGGCGGCGACGGTCGCCCGGACCCCCTGCAGTCGCCGATGGGCTACCCGCCCGAGCGTCTCGAACACGCGGCGGCCGGTTCGCTCCGGCAGGGACATGGCGAGCCACTCGGCGCCGCGGTACCCCCAGTACCCGAGCGTCTCGCGCCTGGTCTCGGGTTCGGCCTCCCGTTCCTGCTCTGGGGAGGTCATCCGAGGTGCGAGCGCGGGCTCACAGGCGCTCCTCCTTCACGACCTGGCTCGCTCGGACGGCAGAGGCGAGCAGCATCAGGATCGCCACGACCCATGGCGTCCACCGCCAGCCGCCGATCAGGCCCGCCGCGATCAGCCCGTACCGGAGCGCCGGTGTGATCACGCCCTCCTCGATCCCGTAGCCGAGCGAGCCCCCGCGGGCGCGGATGTAGGAGGCGAGGAACCCCGTTGCGAGCGCGAACAGCGCACCGGCCGCGAGCCACTCGTCCTCGGTCCGGGACACCCACACGAGCGCGCCCAGGACACACCCGTCGAACAGTCGGTCGCCGAACGAGAGCGCCACTCGCCCCAGACGGTCGTCCGGGCGCAGGAGGACACCGCCGGCGACCAGGGCGGCGCCCGCGGCGAGTGCGGCGAACCCCGCCGACTCGGCCTCGCCGCCCAGCAGGAGCCAGGTGGCGACCCCGATCGCGATGCCCGCGGCGATGCACAGGAGCGGCACCACAGCACGCTCTCCCACCTGCACTGGAACGCTCACTTCCACCACCCGCGCGAGGGTATCACCCGTGTTCGGGCGCCCAGAGGGCGAGCCAAGAGAAGGAGCCAAGAGAAGGAGCCAAGAGAAGGAGCCAAGAGAAGGAGCCAAGAGAAGGAGCCAAGAGAAGGAGCCAAGAGAAGGAGCCAAGAGAAGGAGCCAAGAGAAGGAGCCAAGAGAAGGAGCCA
>JBKPRY010000265.1:0-1085 GCA_046734755.1 Actinomycetota bacterium
TTCTTCAACCACAAGCGCTACGACCTGGCTCGGGTGGGTCGCTACAAGGTCAACAAGAAGCTCGAGGCCGCGCAGGGCGTGCTCCAGACGCAGCTGAAGGCTCGTGCGAGGCAGCTGGCCGAGCTCGACAACCCCGACAAGAAGGGGTGGGACCAGCCGAAGTTCCGCGTCTGGTCGGAGCTCCAGAAGGACGAGCAGGGCGAGAACGGGCCGAAGTACAAGGGGATCCTGTCCTACGAGGACATGCTCCGCACGGTGCGATACCTCGTGAAGCTGCACGCGGGCGAGGAGGGGTACGAGCCCGACGACATCGACCACTTCGGGAACCGGCGCCTGCGCTCGGTCGGCGAGCTGATCCAGAACCAGATCCGGATCGGTCTGTCGCGCATGGAGCGGGTCGTCCGCGAGCGGATGACGACGCAGGATGTCGAGGCGATCACGCCCCAGACCCTGATCAACATCCGTCCGGTGGTCGCGAGCATCAAGGAGTTCTTCGGCACCTCGCAGCTGTCGCAGTTCATGGACCAGACCAACCCGCTCGCCGGGCTGACGCACAAGCGCCGGCTGTCGGCGCTGGGGCCGGGCGGGCTCTCGCGCGAGCGCGCGGGGTTCGAGGTCCGGGACGTGCACCCCTCGCACTACGGACGGATGTGCCCGATCGAGACACCGGAGGGCCCGAACATCGGCCTGATCGGCTCGCTCTCGACCTACGGGCGCATCAACCAGTTCGGGTTCATCGAGACCCCGTATCGCCGGGTGACGGGCGGCAAGGTCACCGACAAGGTGGACTACCTCTCGGCCGACGAGGAGGACCGGCACGTCATCGCGCAGGCCAACGAGCCGATCAAGCCCGACGGCGCCTACGCAAACCCGACCGTCCTGGTCCGCCGCAAGGGGGGCGAGGTCGACTCGGTCGTGCCCGAAGAGGTCGACTACATGGACGTCTCGCCGAAGCAGATCATCTCGGTCGCGGCGGCCCTGATCCCGTTCCTCGAGCACGACGACGCCAACCGGGCCCTCATGGGGGCCAACATGCAGCGGCAGGCCGTGCCCCTGCTCCGTTCGGAGGCCCCGATCGTCGGGAC
>JBKPRY010000266.1:0-4581 GCA_046734755.1 Actinomycetota bacterium
CGGCGCATCCGGATCCGTGAACGGGTCGGTCGCCAGCCACTGTCGGAAGGCAATCGCGTAGTCGGGGGTGAACCGGCGTTCCAAGATCTCCTCCAGCTCCCGGTCGCCGGCTCGATGCGCCTGCAGCCACGCGGTGAGGAACGCCGAGTCGGCCACGAGTTGCTGACCGCCGAGCGTCGACGCGGCGTCCGCTTGGAACCGCGTCGACGACGCGAGCCCGTACAGGCGCGCCTGCTCCCCGCCCCACTGCGTGCCCTGGTAGCCGGTGAACGCAGTGGCGATCGCGACGATGGCGAGCACCGAGACCTCGAGGATCTCGACGACCTTCTCCCATGTCTGCTGAGGCGGTCGCTCGCTCACGCCTACCCCGGTAGCACGTTGATCGCCCGAGCGATGACGAGGATGGCGGTGATCAACGAGATCACCGATTCGACCATCATCGTCATCTTCGCCCAGACTCGCACGGGCAATGTGTCGGTCGGGCTGAAGGCCGTCGCGTTCGTGAAGGACAGGAAGAGGTAGTCGGGATAGCGAGGCATCCATCCCTCGGGAACCAACTCGGGCATCGCCTCCTCGGGGAAGCCGAAGCTCGGGGGGATCTTGGAAGCGGCCGCGCGCTCCGCGGCTCCGCCGCGATCTACTTCCCAGAACCAGAGGCTAAACACCACCACGTTGGTCACCCACAGAGCAGCTCCGCGCCCCAGCAACGCCGTCGCGCCGACGTTCGAGTACGACGTGTCGACGACGTCGAGCGCCAACACCACGAGGGATCCCAGGGTCCCGACGGTGAGCAACGCGATCAGCACGAGCGTCGTTCGGCGGGCGGCCCGCGTGCGTCGATCGATCCTTCCCGGGTCGCGGACGATCACCGCGACCAGGGCGGCCACCTCCACCACCGGGAACACCCACCAGAACCGAAGCCTGCCGGTATGCGGCGTGATCACCTGGAGCACGATCGCGACCAGCACGGCGGTCGCCATCGGCCATCGCCGTTCCGGCACCAGCCTCGCCCCGGGTGGTGCGTCGTTCGTCGTCATGAGTGGTCCCCTTTCGCGCGGGTGGGCAGCCCACGACGCGCCCTGGCGCGCGCATGGTGGCGAACCGAGGCCATCCCGGGCGACCTTAGCCAGACGAAAGGGTCGCGTCGACGCGACCCGCGGATCGTCCCGCCGGAGGCGTCGCCTCAGCCGACGTTACCGACCCGTCTCAGCATCGAACGCAGCAGCGCAGCGAGCTGCTCTTGTTGGCCTTCGTCGAGGTGAGTCGTGAGCGCGACCTCCTCCGCGTTGAACCGCGGGAACAGCTCCTCGATCTTGCGCCGGCCGGTATCGGTGAGTCTGACGCGGACCAGCCTGCCGTCCTCCGCGGTCTTGGAACGCCGCACGTAGCCACGACCCTCGAGCGTGGTCACGACCCCCGTCGACGTCGGCCGGCTGATCCCGACCGCGGCGGCGAGATCGCGCGACTCCATCTCCCCCCACACCCACAGCACCCACATCGCGACGAACGAGGTCCACGACAGCCGGTCGTCCGCGAGGACCTTGGCCTCCATGTGCCGCCGGATCGCGGCCGAGGCACGGAACAGGTTCGATACCGCGGCCATCGCGCGGAAATCGAGCGGCAGGTGGCCGAGCTCCTCGACGACCTTGCGCTCGGCCGGCAGCAGGTCGCCGGCGTCCTGAGGCATCCCGGCGCATCGTAGCCCGCACCCCGAGCGCTAGCAGGAGAGGAGGGAGTCGGCCCCGGGTCCGCCCCGGCACGTGTCCGCGCCCCCTCCTCCGCTCAGCTCGTCCTTGCCAGACTCGCCGCTCAGCGAGTCGTCCCCCGTGCCGCCCTCGATCTCGTCGTCGCCGGAACCCGCCTGGACGAAGTCGTTCCCACCCCCGCCGAGGATGCGGTCGTTGCCCTCGCCGGCCTGAAGCAGGTCGCCGCCACCACGACCCTTGAGCCGCAGGTTCCCGGTGAACGAGTCGCCGAAGATCAGGTTGGCTCCGGGTCCCCCCGTGACGGCCGCGAGCTCGATCGAGCCCAGCGTGGTGATCTCGTCGGCCTGCACGAGCCTGGATCGTGCGTCGTGGATCTTCCAATCGCCATCGCCGGCCAACGAGACCGTGTCGCGACCCTTGCCGCCGAGCGCCTGCCCTCCGCCCGGACCGGGGGTGAGGTGATCGCGACCCCCTCCGCCCATCAGCGAATCGACGCCGCCGCCGCCGATCAGGTCATCACGGATCTCCGAACCGATGAGCGTGTCGTCCCCGAGCTGCCCCGAGACGGAGGTCGCCGTCAGGCGGTCGAACCCCGTGGGCGTGACGTCGACGAGGCTCACGCGGTCCGGTCCCTCGCCGGTGAACACGAGGATGCGACGCAGGTCGGCGCACGCGGTGGGTCCGCCCGAGGGATGGTGGTGGTTCACGGTCACCTCCCCGCTCTCGCACCGAACGATGACGACGTCCCCTTCGGTCGTGCCGTTCACCGTGAGGATGCCGTCGGCGACGTTCGCGACGATCGTGTCTGCCCAGGAGGACGGGACGGCGACGACCCAGACGCCCGCGAACGTGGCGATGACGAAGATGCGTCGCACGCCACCGACGCTAGGCGCACCCACGGGAGGGGTCAACGACCGCGACGCAGGTCCCGCCGCGGCGGGCGGTCAGGCCTCGGTCTCGGTGTGCTCGTAGTACTCGTACGCGCTCATCGCTCGGCCGGCGGCGCTCTTCCATGCGCGTTCGGCGATCGGGGTCTTCCCGATCGCCTTGCCCATCGCGCGGACGTGCGCCTGGATGCTCCCGCAGCACGAGCCGATGTAGTCGATCCCGCCCTCCCGGGCGGCACGGGCGTACTCGGCCATCTCCTGGCGAGACAGCTGCAACGGGTCGAGCTCGTACGGGAAGCTCGGCGTCGAGGTGAAATCCGGCTGCTCGGCGCTCGTCCGGTACGCGACCGGCTGCGCGGCGACGAACCCGCCGGCGGCCGAGCGCATATCGAGCGCGATCGGCAGTTGCTGCTCGGGACCGTTCAGGCAGTTCACGCCGACGATGGCCGCGCCGGCGTCGCTCAGCCTGCGGGCGCAGTCCGCGGGCGTGTCACCCTCGTACGAACGCGCGACCGGCTGCTCGAACGACATCGTCACCATCACCGGCAGGCCGGTCGCCTTCGCTCGCTCGACGAACAGGAGCGCCTCGCCGAGATACGAGAACGTCTCGCCGATCCAGAAGTCCGGCGGTCCGGCATCCGTCTGGTCGCCGAGCTGGCGATCGAAGAGCTCGCGGACGTGATCGGAGCTCGAGGGGTCCTCGGGCTGGTACGCCCACGTGAGCGAGAGGTTCCCGGCGACGAGCGCGTCCCCCTCGGAGGCAACCTCCCGCGCGACCTTGACCGCCGTGCGGTTGATCTCGTCGACCTTGCCGGCCAGCCCGACCGTGGCGAGCTTGTCGTCGCTCGCGTAGAAGGTCATGGTCTGCAGCACCTCGGCCCCCGCGCGCAGGAACTCGCGGTGGAGCTGCGCCAAGGCGTCGGGGTGCTCGATCACGACCTCGGGGGTGAACGGGCCCGCCTGGACGTAGCCGCGCTTCTCGAGCTCGAGCAGGTAGCCGCCGTCGCCGAGGACCGGGCCGTCGGCGAGCCGTTCGAGGATGCCTCGCGCCATGGGTGGTGCCTCCTTCGAGGGGTCGAGCGACCTAGCCTAGAGCCTGGCGTTCGCGCGAACGTTCGCTCGCGGAACCCAGGGTCATCACCTGATCGGCGAGCTCGAGCGCGACCGGTCGGTGCGAGATCACGAGCAGGGTCTTGTCCCGCGCGAACACATCGATCCGCTCGACGACCTCCGCCTCGGTCGCCGCGTCGAGGTTCGCCGTCGCCTCGTCCAGGATCAGGATCGGCGCGTCCTTCAGGATCGCGCGAGCGATCGCGACCCGTTGGCGCTCCCCGCCGCTCAGCTTCAGGCCGTCGTCGCCGACGAGCGTGTCGAGCCCGCGCGGGATGGAGCGCACAAAGGCCTGGAGCCCGGCGCGTGCGCACGCGCCGAGGATCATCTCGTCGTCGGCGTCACCGTCCGCCACGAGTAGGTTGTCGCGGAGCGATCCGTTGAACAGGTAGACCTGCTGCGGCACCACCCCGATCAGCGCACGCACGTCGTCCGCTCGGAACCGCCGGACGTCCATGCCGTCCAGCAGCAGCTCCCCCGACACCGCGTCCCAGAACCGCAGCAGCAGTCCGACGATCGTCGTCTTCCCCGCCCCGCTCGGGCCCGTGAGGCCCAGATGGTCACCCGGTCCCAACGTGAGGCTCACGTCGTCCAGCACGTGGGGAGATCGTTCGTCGTACCGGAACCGAACGTGGCGGAGCTCGAGGCCCGGATGCGCGGAAGGTGCGAGCGGTTCGTCCGGTTCGGGCACCGGGGCCTGCGCGTCCACGATCTCGAACGTCCGGGCCGCGGCCGCGCGGCTGAGCTCCACCTCGCGGAACGCGTCGCCGAGCGGCTGGACCGCCTCGTAGGCCGCGAAGGCCACGAGCGGCACCGAGGCGAGGAACACCCCCTCGATCCCTCCGTCTCGCACCCCGGGGATGGCGAGCGCGAGCACC
>JBKPRY010000267.1:0-1269 GCA_046734755.1 Actinomycetota bacterium
GACCACCGTCGAGCGCGACGGCGAGGAGCTCGTCGCCCCCGACCAGACCCGGATCCCGCTCGGCAGCGCCGAACACCTGGCGCCCACCGAGCCCACCAAGATCGTCTGCGTGCACCTGAACTACGAGAGCCGCGTCAAGGAGTTCCTCGCGCAGATGCCGCCCGCGCCCACCTACTTCCACAAGCCGGTCAGCGCGCTGAACGCTCATGGAGGCGAGGTCGTGCGGCCGCCTCGGTGCCGGTACCTGAACTACGAGGGCGAGATCGCGATCGTGATCGGCCGCACCTGCGCCCACATCGCCCCGGACGAGGCGGCCGAGCACATCGCCGGCTACACGATCGCGAACGACTACGGCCTGCACGACTTCCGCGACACGGACGCGGGATCGATGCTCCGGGTGAAGGGCTCGGACACCCTGTGCCCGCTCGGCCCGGGCCTGGTGGACGACTGGGACTTCCGCGGCAAGCGCATCAGGACGCTCGTGAACGGCGACGTGCGCCAGGACGGCTCGACCGACGAGATGATGTGGGACATGCACTATCTGGTCGCCGACATCGCGCGCACGATCACGCTCGTCCCGGGCGACGTGATCCTGTCGGGAACGCCGGCGAACTCCCGCCCGGTCGAGCCGGGCGACGTCGTCGAGGTGGAGGTCGATGGGCTCGGCACCCTGCGCAACCGGATCGTCGAGGGCGACGTCCCGATCCGCGAGGACGTCGGCGCACAGCCGAGCGCGTCAGAGGAGGTCGTCTCGACCGCGTTCGGCGGCGACTGGGAGTTCCGCGGGGTTCGAGCGCCGAAGAGGGGCTGATGGACCTCGACGGGCCGCTCCGAGCCCACGCCTCCCTGAAGGTGGAGAGACCGCCCCTGCTCTGGGAGGCGGAGACCGAGGTCGAACCCTTCCTCGCGCTGCTGGGTCAGATGATCGCGCTCGGGCTCGGGCGCGGGAACGAGCTCGGGGACCTCACCCTGAGCGTGTCCAATGTCGTGGTGGAACCGGACCAGGACGACGAGGAGGCGGACCGGATCCCCATCGGTGAGTACGTCGCGATCACCGTTCGGGGCGCCGGCGCATGGAACGACGACACGCGGCGCGCGGGCCAGGGACCGACCCCGGGACTGTTGCGCAACGTCGGCGCGGCCGCCGACGCCGCAGGGGCCGTCTACGCGTACGCACGCGACCTGGCCCCCGGGGGCTCGGTCACGGCGCTGCTCCCCCGCCTCGTTCCTCCCACGTGACACGGTCGATCCGGTAGACGAAATGCCGGA
>JBKPRY010000268.1:0-3066 GCA_046734755.1 Actinomycetota bacterium
GTTCACCAGCTCGCGGGCCATCTTGTCGTGCTTCTCGAGCGCCGCGGCCCACACCCCGCTCGAGAGGCGCGTCCGCCCCTTCTTCTCCATGATGTCGAAGAGCTCGGTCTTGTGGCCCTCCTTGACCAGGTGTCGGGCGTACACCTCCATCTGCCCGCGGCCGGCGTACGCCTCGAGGTGCCCGCGGCGACCGTCGGAGCACACCCGGCCGCCCGGCTTCACGATCGTGTGGCCGATCTCGCCGGCCGCTCCCTGACCCTCGTAGAGCTTGCCATCCAGGACCAGGCCGCCGCCGACGCCGGTCCCGACCCAGACCCCGAGCAGGTCCCGGTAGGGGCGTCCGGCGCCGCGCTTCCACTCGCCGAGGATCGCGACGCGCACGTCGTTGTCGAGCCTGACCGGCACGCCGCCGAGCGCCTCGGAGACCATGGTCCCGAGCGCGACGGGCTCGGCGTCCTGGAACCCCGGGAGATTCGGCGAGCTCGAGACCGTCCCGGCCTCCGTGTCGATCGCGCCCGGGACCCCCAGGCCGACCGCCTCGAGGTCGGTCGGCTGTGCCCCGCCGTCCGCGAGGGCCTTCCCGACCGCCTCGCCGATCGCCGCCGCCACGTCCCTCGCGCCAGTGAGCGGCGTGAGGAGGCGATGCACCCCCGCCACCCTCTTCTCGCGCACGGCCGCGGACTGGATCTTGGTCCCGCCGACGTCGACGCCCACCGTGATGGTGCCCACATTTCTCCTTCCACGATGGGGAAGTGTGTTTGGCCGGCCCGGGCCCTATGCAGCAGTATCGGTCAGGAGGGCCATCCCGTATAGGCCTCGTGGCCGCGCTTGCGGAGCTCGTTGCCGATGATCATCCGCTGGATCTCGGAGGTGCCCTCCCAGATGCGGTCGACCCGGAGCTCGCGCCACAGGCGTTCGACCGGCTGCTCGCGCATGTAGCCGCGGCCCCCGTGGATCTGGACGGCGGCGTCGACCACCCGGCCGGCCGTCTCGGAACACACGAGCTTGACAGCCGACGCCAGCGCGTGCAGCTCCTTGCGATCGGTGCCGCCGCGCGCCGCCTGCCACCCGACGCGGTACAGCATCGACCTCGCCGCCATGATCTGCGCGGCCATGTCCGCCAGCATGAACTCGACGGCCTGGAACCGCATGATCGACTCGCCGAATTGCACCCGCTCCTTCGCGAAGGCGAGCGAAAGGTCGAGAGCCCGGGTGGCCGCGCCCATCGTACGTGCGCCGATCATGATCCGCTCCTCGACGAACCAGTCCTTCGTGAGCTCGTAGCCGGCGCCCACGTCGCCCAGCACCGCGTCGAGCCCGACGCGGACGCCCTCGAACGCGAAGATCGGATGCTCGAACACGAACCGGTGCGTGTACTTCGGGGTCCGGACCAGCCGCACGCCGGGCAGGTCCTTGTCGACCAGGAAGACGGTCGCCTTGGCGGGGTCGCCGTCCACATGGCCGTGCACGAGGAAGAAGTCGGCGACGTCGCCCGACGTGACGTGCCACTTCGTGCCGTCGATCACCCAGGCGTCACCGTCGCGCCGAGCCGCCGTGCGGACCATCGAGGGATCCGAACCCGCGTGCTCCTCGGTGATCGCATACGCGTCGCGCCGCTCGCCCCGGCACGCCGGGAGGAGGTACCGAACCCTCTGGTCCGGGGTGGCGTTCGCGAGTGGGATCGACGGCCGCCACGGGATGTCCCAGAGCCCGCCGGTGGCCGTCCCCCATTGCTCCTCGATCAGGATCTGTTGGAACAGATCCAGGCCCTGGCCGCCGTCGTCCCTCGCGTGGTTGATCGCGTTGAAGTCCGCGTCGAGCACCGCCCGCCTCGCGTTCGCGGCGCTCTCGGCGCCGAGCCCGTCGTGCTCCTCGCATTCGAGCTCCAAGGGGATCAGCACCCGTTCGGTGAAGCTCCGGGCGCGATCCCTGAGCTCGAGATCCCCGGGCGTGATGCGGATGTCCATCGGCCGGGCGAGCCTAGCGGACGCGCATGCGCCGCGCCGGTCCGCTCACGTCGCGGGCGTGCAGCTCGTGCCGCGGATCGCCAAGGTCTCGCGTCCCAGACCGACGTCCTTCCATCCGACCGCAAGCAGGGTCCCGTCGGGGAGGGCGTCGACGGCCGAGAGCGAGTCCGACCCCCCGACCGGTGGTCCCTCGACCGGCACCCACCCACGATCGCCGTACCGGTACACGGCCGCACGAGTGGTCCCCGGCTCCCTCGACGGACGCGAGCCCACCGCCCAGATGTCGAGACCGCCGATCGTCGCGACGTCGACGAGCTCGGCATCGCCGCGGCGGATCGGGGTCTCGGTCCACGTCTCTCCATCGAACCGTTGGATCGGCGTTCCCACGGCCCAGACCTCGCTGGTGGCGGACGCCTCGATCGCGTTCAGCGTCCCACGGATCTCGGTCGGGCTCCGGCTCCAGGCCTCCCCGTCGAACCGCAGGATCAACGGCCGGAAGTGCTGGTAGCCGACCGCCCACAGCTCGGTGGGTGAGACCCCTTCGACGTCGACGAGCGCGGACTTGCCGCCGCCGGTCGCGCGCCGGATCTCGACGTCGGCCCACGCCGTCCCGTCCCAATGCAGGACGAGCGCCCGCTCCAACGATGCGGCCGGGTCTCCGACATACCCGACGGCCCACACGTCCGCGGGTGAGATCGCGGCCACGCCGTTCAGCACGCCGTCGATCTCGGGGGGAAGCTCGACGACGGACCACACGGTCCCGTCGTAGTGCAGGACCAGCGGCTGCTCGCCGACCCCGCTCGAGGTCCGTCCGACGGCCCAGACGTCGTTCGGCTCGGAGGCGTCGACGGCACGGAGCTCGTTCAGGGTGGTCCCAGGGCTCGGGCCGGCGACCGCCAGCCACCGGTCGCCGTCCCACCGCTGGATCGCCACCGCCGTCGGGATCTCGGGCTGGCCTAGCCCGCCGACGGCCCACGCCTCCGCCGACGTGACGGCCGTGACCCCCAGCAGCGTGGTCGCCGCCTCGCCCGGGTTCGCGCTCCGAACGACGTCCCAGGTGGGGGCGCAGGAGGGGGTCGTCGGGGAGGCCGAAGGGCTG
>JBKPRY010000269.1:0-6294 GCA_046734755.1 Actinomycetota bacterium
GGACGGCCAGTGGTTCCTGCACGGGCGAAGCGACGACACCATGAACGTGGCGGGCAAGCGCCTCGGTCCGGCCGAGGTCGAGAGCATCCTGACGCTGCACCCGGCCGTGACCGAATCCGCCGTGATCGGCGTCCCGGACGAGGTCAAGGGCGAGGCGATCTGGTGCTTCGTGGTCGCGAATGGCGAGGTCTCGGCCGGTCTCGCGGACGAGCTGTCGGCGCTCGTGGCCGGGCGCCTGGGCAAGGCGTTCCGGCCGGTGCGCGTGGTCGTGGTCCCCGAGCTGCCGCGGACGCGCTCGGCGAAGATCCTCCGGCGGGCGATCCGCGCGACGGTCGTGGGCGAGGATCCGGGCGACCTTTCGAGCCTCGAGAACCCCTCGTCCCTGGCGTCGATCCGCGCCGCCCTCGACTGAGCCGAGGCGCGGATCGGCACGACCGCCGATGGGGTCGGGATAGGCTTGCGCCGATGAGCGCCGCGAGCGATCGGAAGCTGTCCGTCCTCGCCGTCGGGGTCGACCCGGGCGCCCTCGAAGGCTGCACGCTCGAACGTGCCGAGGACCTGCTCGGCGCGCTCGCGAACCTTGCCGACGGCGGCATCGACGTGGTGGTGACCTCGCTCGACCTGCCCGACGCGACGGGCACGGACGTGATCGTCTCCCTGCGCGAGCGGGCGCCCGACGTCCCGGTCATCGTCGTCGGCGACGACCTCGCGGAGCCGATGGATGCCTTCGAGGCCGGCGCGAGCGACGTCCTTCCCGCGGACCCCGCGGCCGACCTGGTCGCCCGCGCCGTGCGCTACGCCGCCACGCTGCGGAAGGTCGAGGCGGGGCTGCGCCGGTTCCAGGCGTTCGACGAACTCACCGGGCTGCTCAACGCGCGGGGGTTCGACCTGCTCGCGAACCACCACTTCCGGCTCGCCGACCGGTCCAAGCATCCCGTGCTGATCGTGTTCCTGCGCGTGGGCGAGGCGGGCGAGAGCCCGGGCGAGCCGGCGGTCGCCGACGCCGCCACCGTGATCAGCTCGGCCGTCCGCGTATCCGATGTCGCGGCACGGGTCGACTCGGGGGCCTTCTGCGTGCTCCTCCCGGGGGCCGAACCGGGTTCGGAGCCGATCGTGTTGGAGCGGATCATCGAGACGGTCGCGTCCCACAACGCCCGCACCGGGCACGAGACCGGGCCCTCCCTGTCGATCGGGGCGGCGTCGTACGACCCGGAGCATCCGGTCCCGCTCGAGGAGCTGATCGCCGCGGCCGACCGCCGCATGCGGCGTCCCTCGGGCGAGCCTGGCTCATCGGGGCCGCCGGCTCCATGAGGACGTCCCGGCCCGAACGGGCACGGCGATCCGAGCACGACCGTGCTGCGAATGCCCGACGAGGAACGGACGGCACGAAACGGCTCCCTCTTCGCTCCTCGAGGCGCTCGCTGCCCGCGCGTCGCGGGAGGAGGTTGCCGTGACGGACGACCTCGCCGAGGCCCGAGACCGGGATCTCGTTCAGGGGATACGCCACGGGGACGGGGAAGCGTTCCGAGGGCTGTTCGGGCGCTACTCGCCGAGCGCGATGTCGCTCGCGCGCCGCGTCGTGCGACAGCCGTTCCTCGCGGAGGAGATCGTGCAGGAAGCGTTCTTGGCGGTGTGGCGGAACCCGGGCGGCTACGACCCTCAGCGAGGGTCGGTCCGCGCGTGGTTGATGGGGATGGTCCATCACCGAGCCGTCGATGCCGTGCGCCGCGAGGAGTCTCAGCGCCGACGGACCGAGGAGTCGCAGCTCTCGGACCCCGTGGTCCAGCCCGACCCGGCCGAGGACGTCGTCGACCAGATCGGGCTTCCAGAGGAACGCCGGGCGGTCCGCGCGGCGCTGGAGGGTCTGCCCGACGAGCAGCGTCAGGTGATCGAGCTCATGTACTTCGACGGCCTGTCGCAGTCGAAGATCTCGGAGGAGCTCGGGCTCCCCCTCGGGACCGTGAAGTCCCGGACCCTGCTCGGGATGAAGCGACTCCGCACCGCGATCGGGGGGCTGCCACGATGATGCGCAGCCACGAGAGGATCGAGGAGCTCATCGCGATCCGTTCGATCGGCGGGCTCGATCCGCAGGAGCAGGCCGAGCTCGAGGGCCTGATGGCGTCGCACGGCCCCGACTGCGAGGAGTGCCGCCGCCTCGAGGTCGAGTACGGAGAGGTCGCGGGCCGGCTGGCCTTCGCGCTCGACCCGGTCCCCGTGCGTCCCCGCTTCGCCGAGGAGACCATCGGTCTCGCGCTCGGCGAGGCACCCGCGTCCCGTCCGGGCCGCGCCGGGGGCCGGCGGCGCTCGCTCGTCGCTGTGGCCGCGGCCGTGGTGCTGTTCGTCGGCGGCGCGGTCGTTGGCGCGGCCGTGTTCGGTGGTGGAGCCAAGGTGCCCGCGGAGGCGACCGTGCTCGCCCTCGAGCCGCAGGACCCGAGCCTCGCGGGGACCGTCACGGCGGCGTTCACGCCGGGCGAACCCGGGATCTACCTGCAGGGCTCCGGACTCGAGCCACTTCCCCATGACCAGGTCTACGAGCTGTGGGTGATCGAGGGCGAGACGCCCGCCGCAGCGATCTGCGTTCGACCGGGCGACGACGGATCGGTGTTCGGGTTCGCCGACAACGAGGTGACCGGCTCCGAGGTCTTGGCGGTGACGGTCGAGCCGTCCTCGTGCTCGGACACCCCAACGACGCCGCCGATCTGGGCGGCGCCGGTCACGACCGCCTGACCGTATCGACCCTAGGTCCGATCACGAGCCGGCGAGCATCTGACGCAGCACCATCTGCAGGATGCCGCCGTGCCGCTCGTAGTCCACTTCCGCGGCGCCGTCGATGCGCAGGACCGCATCGAACGAGGTGTCCCCGCCCCCCCGTCGGCGGGCGGTGATCCGTACGAGCTGCCCCGGCTCGATCCCACCCGCGATCCCCGAGACGTCGAAGGTCTCGGTCCCGTCGAGCCCCAGCGTCGCGGCCGAGGCGCCGGCCACGTACTGGAGCGGGAGCACCCCCATGCCGACGAGATTGCTCCGGTGGATCCGTTCGAAACTCTCCGCGATCACCGCGCGGACGCCGAGGAGCGCGGGGCCCTTGGCCGCCCAGTCGCGCGATGAACCGCTTCCATACTCCTTGCCCGCGAGGACGATCAGCGGAACGCCCTCCCGCTGGTAACGCATCGCCGCGTCGTAGATCGTCATCGGCTCGCCGTCGGGCAGGTAGGTGGTCCACGGACCCTCCCGGTCCGGGACGAGGTCGTTGCGCAGACGGACGTTGGCGAACGTCCCGCGCATCATCACCTCGTGGTTGCCACGCCGGGCCCCGTACGAGTTGAAGTCGCGCTGCTCGACGCCCCGGCCGAGCAGGTACCTCCCAGCGGGCGAATCCGGTTTGATCGAGCCCGCCGGCGAGATGTGATCGGTCGTGATGGAGTCACCCACCTTAACGAGGCACCGCGCGCCGGCGATGTTCGTGGGTTCGGCCGGCACCGGGTCGAGGTTCGCGAAGAACGGCGGCTCCCGCACGTAGGTCGAGTTCGCATCCCATGAGTACACCGGGCCCTCGGGCGTGGGGAGGGCGCGCCACCGATCGTCGCCGTCGAAGATCCGCCCGTACTCGCGCTCGAACTGTTCCGCTGAGACCGACGCCGCGATCGCCGCCCGGACGTCCTCGGGCGACGGCCACAGGTCGCGCAATGACACCGGTGTCCCATCCGCCGATGTCCCCAGGGGGTCGTTCGGGAGGTCGACATCCACGTGTCCCGCCAGCGCGTAGGCGACCACGAGCGGCGGCGACGCGAGGTAGCTCGCTCGGACCAGCGGATGGATCCGTCCCTCGAAGTTGCGGTTCCCCGAGAGCACCGCGACCACGGCGAGGTCGTTCTCGGTCACGGCGCTCGCCACTTCGTCGGGGAGTGGTCCGGAGTTCCCGATGCAGGTCGTGCAGCCGAACCCGACGAGCGAGAAGCCGAGCTTGTCCAGGTACGGGGTCAGGCCGGCGGCGTCCAGGTACTCGGTCACCACGCGCGAACCCGGGGCGAGCGACGTCTTGACCCACGGCTTGGTGTCCAGCCCCGCCTCGACCGCCTTCTTCGCCAGCAGGCCGGCGGCGAGCATCACGGCGGGGTTCGAGGTGTTCGTGCAGCTCGTGATCGCGGCGATCACGACCGAGCCGTGGCGGACGAGGCCGTGGTTCAGCGGAACCGGCTCCTCGGTCCCCGGTTCGACGGTCTCGCCCAGATCGACCCCGACCTCCGGGTTCCCGCCCTCCTCGAGGAGACGACCGACCTCGGTCGAGTCGGGGTCCGGCTCGAGCCGGTCGCGGAACGCCTCGACGAACGAACCCCACACCCGCGAGAGCGGCACACGGTCCTGCGGTCGTTTCGGTCCGGCGACCGAGGGCTCGATCGCGGCGAGGTCCAGCTCGAGGATCTCGGTGAAGGTGGGCTCGGGATCCCCGTCACGCCGGAACAGGCCCTGTTCCTTCGTGTAGCGCTCGATGAGGTCGATCCGGTCGCCGCGACCCGTGAGCTCCAGGTAGCGCAGCGTCTCGCCGTCGACCGGCCAGAACGCGGAGGTGGCACCGTACTCCGGGCACATGTTCGAGAGGGTGGCGCGGTCCGCGAGCTCCAGGGTCGAGCAGCCGTCCCCGAAGAACTCGACGAACCGGCCGACGACGCCGTGCTCGCGGAGCATCTGGGTGAGCGTGAGGACCAGGTCGGTCGCCGTCGTGCCGGCCGGGAGAGCACCCAAGACCCGGACCCCCACGACCAGTGGCGTCGGCAGGAACATCGGCTGGCCGAGCATCGCGGCCTCAGCCTCGATCCCGCCTACGCCCCACCCGAGGACCCCCAGCCCGTTCACCATCGTGGTGTGGGAATCCGTCCCGACGAGCGTGTCCGGGAACGCCACGCCATCCTGCACCGTGACCACCCGCCCGAGATGTTCCAGGTTCACCTGGTGGCAGATCCCCGCACCGGGCGGGACCACGCGGATGCCGTCGAACGCCTGCTGCGCCCATCGCAGCAACGCGTACCGTTCCCCGTTGCGCCGGTACTCCCACTCGATGTTCGCCTCGTACGCCTCCGGTGAGCGGAACAGGTCGACCTGCACCGAGTGATCGATGATCAGATCCACGTCCACCAGCGGGGAGACCCTGGACGGGTCGCCGCCGGCGCGCTCCATCGCCGATCGCATCGCGGCCAGGTCGACGACCGCGGGCACACCCGTGAAGTCCTGCATCAGCACCCGAGAGGGCATGAAGGCGAGGTCGGCGCGTGGCGCCTCCCGCGGCCAGGACGCGAGCGCCCGAACGTCATCCTCGGAGACGTCGCGGGTGCCGGCCCGCCGGAGCAGGTTCTCGAGCAGGATCTTGACGGTATGCGGGAGCCGGTCGAGCTCGGCGACCTCCGCGAGCCGGTAGAGCTCGACCCGGCCGTCGCCGGTCTCCAGTCTGGCCCGGGCAGCGAACGGGTCGCTCACGGTTCCATGCTCTCAGACGCCTCGGCGAAGCTCGGCGATCGCTTCACGGTGCCGGATCCTCGTCTCGCGTCGGATCTTGGCCTCGCGCTGACGGCGTTGCTCCTCCTCGGTCTCGGCGATCAGCGGCGGCACCGGTCTCGGCTTGCCGTCGTCGTCGAGCGCGACGAACACGAGGTGCGCGCTGGAGGTATGGGTTCGGGTGCCCGTCTCGAGATCCTCGGATTCGACGCGGACGCCGATCTCGAGCGAGGTCGTCCCCACGTCGTTCACCGACGCTTTCACGGTCACGGTGTCCCCGACGTGGACCGGAGCGAGGAACGACATCTCGTCCATCGAGACCGTCACGCACATGCCGCCCACGTGTTTGAACGCGGCGAGCCCCGCGGCCGTGTCGACGAGCTTCATCACGACGCCGCCGTGGACCAGCCCGGCGATGTTGGCGTCGGTGATCTCCATCAGCTGGACGAGCGTCACCTGGCTCGAGGCCACGCTTCGGGGTTCGAGATGCCCCACGTGCGGATTCTAGGCGGCGGGGTGCCGGTAGCATGCCCGAGTGCGTCGCCTCCTTCCCCTCGTTGCGATCCTCGCCATCGCCGCGGCGGAGTGTTCGGGTTCGGACGAACCGGTCCGCATACCGTCCGCGACGACCGCGCCCACGACCACGCAGAGCACGCAGGCCACGCCGTCACCCGTCCCCGCCACCGAGCCCCCGAGCCCGGATCCCACACCGGCCGAGGATCCCGACGTCCGGCTCCCCGAAGGCATGCCGGCGATCGTGGACGAGGCCGACGACCTCGCGCTGATCGCGTCGGGGGACCTCAG
>JBKPRY010000270.1:0-1044 GCA_046734755.1 Actinomycetota bacterium
ATTGGCAATATTGTCTCGTGGGCTCGGAGATGTGTATAAGAGACAGACCTCCCGGTCGTGCCGCGCGGCAGCGGGACGGGGCTCGCCGGAGCGGCGACGCCGCTCGGCGACCCCCTCCTCATCGTCACGTCGAAGATGGACCGGATCCTGGAGATCAGCCCGGAGGACCGCCTCGCGTGGGTCGAACCGGGCGTGTTCAACCTCGATCTCGCGAACGAACTCCGGCCGATCGGCTTCACCTACGCGCCCGACCCGTCGTCGCAGCAGGTCAGCTCGATCGGGGGGAACGTGAACACGAACGCCGGGGGCCCGCATTGCCTCGCGTACGGCGTCACGTCGGCCCACGTGCTCGCGCTCGACGTCGTCCTGCCCGACGGCACCGTCGCGCGCCTCGGTGCCGAGGCGCCCGCCGCCTCCGGCTACGACCTCCGCGGGTTCGTCGTCGGTTCGGAGGGGACGCTCGGCGTCGTCACCGCCGTCTGCGTTCGGCTGACGCCGCTCCCACCGGCAGTGCGAACGATGCTCCTCGGCTTCGCCGACGTCGACGACTGCGCGCGGACCGTCTCCGCGATCGTGGCGCGCGGGGTCATCCCGGCCGCGATCGAGATGATGGACCAAGGGATCGTGCGCGCCGTGGAGGCGTTCGTGCACGCGGGCTATCCCACCGATGCGGCCGCGGTGCTCCTCGTCGAGGTCGACGGGATCGCCTCCGCCGTCGAGGCGCAGTCGCGGGAGATCGAAGCGTCGGCCTTCGAGCACGGCGTCGGCACGATCCGCGTCGCGACCGACGAGGCCGAGCGCGCCCTCCTGTGGAAGGGCCGCAAGTCCGCGTTCGGCGCGATCGCGCGCATCGCGCCGCACTACCATCTCCACGATTGCGTCGTCCCTCGGACGAAGCTCGCGGAGATCCTGTGGGGCGTGTACTCGATCGCGAACCGCCACGGCATCATCGTCACGATCGTGTTCCACGCCGGCGACGGCAACCTCCATCCGCTGTTCTCCTTCGACCGTTCGGTGCCCGGGACGCTCGACCGGGTGCTGGCT
>JBKPRY010000271.1:0-1242 GCA_046734755.1 Actinomycetota bacterium
GGAGAACGTCAGCCAGGCGAGGGGGCAGAAGGCCGCCTCGTCCAAGCATCGAGGCTCGATCATCTCGGTCTTCGCCTCCAAGGGCGGCGTGGGGAAGACCTTCCTGACCACGAACCTGGCCGCCGCGCTGGCCAACATCACAAAGCAGGAGACCGCGGTGGCGGATCTCGACGTCAACATGGGAGACGTCTTCTCCTACTTCGGGCGCGAGCCCACGAAGGACATGACGGACCTGCTCGCCCTCGGTGAGAAGGTCGACCGAGAGATCGTGTTCGCGAACGGCACGAAGCTGGAAGAGCACCTGTGGGGCTTCGGTGCGGTGCCGGATCCCTCCGCGCCACCGCCGGGCGGAGAGGCCGTCGGCAAGTACCTACGGACGCTGCGCGAGAACTTCGCGTTCACCGTGGTCGACGCCTCGGCTGCCTACACGGACCTCGCGCTGGCCTGTTTCGACCTGTCGGACGCCATCTGCCTCGTGACGATGCTCGACGTCGTGGGGGTCAAACACCTCTCGAAGGCGCTCGACACCCTGCTCACGATCGGTGTGCCACGCGAACGGTTCCGAGTCGTCCTGAATCGAGCAGACAGCCGAGTCGGGCTGGATCCCAAGGACGTGGAACGGGTCATGAAGATCCAGGTGGACACCCTGATCCCGTCCAGCCGACTCGTGCCGACGTGCCTGAACAAGGGGCGGCCCGTCGTCCTGGAAGAGCCGGACTCCGAGGTCGCCGACAGCATCGTCCGATTCGCCTCACGGTTCGTCGGTGCACCCTCGGCCGAGAAGGGCGGCGAGCTCACGCCGATGCCCTCGGTCGGGAAGCGCCGCCTGTTCAAGCGGTAGGAGGACAACGACATGTCGCTCGCAGATCGACTTGCCAACGCAACACCGAACGACCGGGTCGCCCAGACCCGGATCGCCGAGACGCGGAACCGCATCCAGGCCCGACTCGTGGAGACGCTCGGGCCCCGGCTCTACGACGCGGCGCTGTCCGACAGCCAGCTCGAGGGCCTCGTCCAACAGCACCTTCGAGAGCTGCTGGACGAGGAGGAGTCGGCCCTCTCCGCACAGGAGAAGCTCGTCATCGTTCGTCAGATCGGGGACAGCGTCCTGGGGCTGGGTCCGCTCGAGCCGTTCGCACGGGACCCCGACGTCACCGAGATCATGGTGAACAGTTGGGACTCGATCTACGTCGAGCGCGCCGGCAAGATCTACTGGACCGGTGCCAAGTTCCACGACGACGC
>JBKPRY010000272.1:0-1472 GCA_046734755.1 Actinomycetota bacterium
AGCCGAGCGTGCCGAGCCGCAGGGTGGAGACCTCGGGCCACGAGAACCGGCGCGGGTGCAGGAGGAAACGGATGCCGCTCACGGCGAAGTAGACGCCGATCACGGCCGCGACGACCACGAGGAGATCGATCGCGTCGGCGATGAACCGGGAGACGATCCCGGCGCTCTGGCCCTGCATCCCGCGGGCCATCGGTGGGGCGGACACGCTCACGGTCGCTCCTCGGGTCCCTCTCCGCTCCGTCCCAGCAACCGCTGGCGCAGCCGCGAGATCGCGCGGTCGGCGTTCATGGTCTGGACGCGGATGCCGCCGACGGTCTCGTTGGTCATCGAGCCCATCGCGTCCTGGATCAGCTTCGTGAGGTCCAACTCCTCGATGACCTCGCGTGAGATCGCCGTGAGGTCCAGGCGCCGGACGAGGGCCTGAAGGTCGATCGAGTCCGCGACCGCCTGGACGTCCACGCGGCGCACGACCTGGTCCACGTCCACCTCCGCCACGATGGCATCGAGATCGAGCCTGGAGACGATCTCGTCGACCGGCACGCGGTCCACGAGCGCTCGAACGTCGATGCGTTCGAGGATGCGGTCGATGTCGATCCGCGCCACGATCGCGTCGATGTCCAGGCGCTCGATCACCCGGTCGAGATCGAGGCGGTCGACGACGCGGTCGAGCTCGATCCGTTCGGCGACGAGCTCGTTCAGGTCGATCTGATCCAGGGCCGCGTCGACGATCTGTGGGACCAACAGCCGCAGGAACGACGCGGCCGCTTCCTCGTCGCGCGGGCGCTGCTCGCGCCAGCGCCCATCGAGCGCCCCGAGCCGATCCGCGGCCTGACGGAGTGGCTCCTGAACGAACCCGGGACTCGTCAACAGCGAGAGGAACAGCTCGGCGCTGCGGACCATCGTGGTTGCGGCGCGTGCGCCCCAGCGAGCGCCTTCGAGGGCGACCCCGATCGCCGCACCCGCAACGAGCGGCACCCCGGTTGCGGGCCGGGCGGTCTCGTCGCGTGGCGCCTCCCCCTCCGCGTACGGCTCCCGGCCGAGCGTGCGGGCGACGGCCTCGGCGAGGACCTCGGTGGCGAGCGCGGTCGTCCCGATCGCGATCCGGAACGACTGCTCGACGAGCTGTTCGAGGGGTGGCGGAGGCTGCGCGGCGACGCGGAGGGGGACGACCTTGCCGAGTGGTTGGGGTGAAACGGCGCCCTCGTCCATGGTCGGCCTCTCGCTCGGGTGCCCATCATCGCCCCTACGCGACGACCTGCCAACAGGCCTCCATGGCTCCGGCTACCATCGTCGAGTTGCGACCGTCATCGGTCGGCAGGTGGAGGACCTCGGCTTGGAGCCCCACGCACCGACCCCGGAGCCGCTCGACGCGGCGCCTCCCGACGTTCCCGTGCACGATGCGTCCGGCGATCCGACCGCGTCGGCCGACGGCCGGATCGCTCGGGCCCGTCGATCGGCCGAGCAGCTCGAGG
>JBKPRY010000273.1:0-6388 GCA_046734755.1 Actinomycetota bacterium
GCCACCTTGAGGTGACCCCTATGGGCAGTTCGCGGTGGTGTCTCCGGTGTCCGTCCGGCAGGTGTCCGAGCCGTTGCCGCCGTCGAGCGAATCCCCGCCGGCGCCGTCCTGGCCGTTCAGCACGTCGGGTGCGTTCCCACCCCTCAGCATGTCGATGCCGACGCCGCCGGTGACGTTGTCCTTGCCGTTGGCACCCATCACGTTGTCGTTGCCGTCGTTGCCGTTTAGGGCGTCCCTGCCGTTCTGGCCGAAGATCGTGTCGTTCCCGCCCAGGCCGTTGATCGTGTCGCTCCCGTTGCCGCCGCAGATGATGTCGTCGCCGCTCGTCCCGTTCAGCGTGTCGGAGGCGGTCGTCCCCTTGATGGTTCCGGCCAGCGCGCACAGTTCAGCCGCCGTGCCCACGGTGGTGGTTGCCGTGGCGGTGTTGTTCGCGGTGCTGGGCTCGGTGGACGTCGCGGTGATCGTGGTCGTGTTCGTGATGACCGTCGTGTTGGGCGTGCCGGCGGTGACCTTGACCACCAGGGTGAAGGAGGCGCTGGCGCCCGCGGCCAGGCTCGCGATGGTGCAGCTCACGGTACCTGTGGCGCCCACCGTGGGCTTCGAGCACGACCAGCCGGCCGCCTGGGTCAACGAGACGAACGTGGTGTTGGGCGGCACCACGTCGCTGAGCACCAGGCTCGTTGCCCCCGATGGCCCCGAGTTCGAGACGCCGATCGAGTAGGTGATGTTCCCGCCGGTCGAGACCGGATCGGGCGAGTCGGACTTCGTGATCCGGAGGTCCGCCCCGACACCGGCGACGGTCGTCGTCTCGGTGTCCGAGTTGTTGCCGGCGCTCGGGTCGTCAGGCGAGCTCGCCGTCGCCGTGTTGGAGATGATCGTTCCCCCCGGTGTACCGGGGTTGACGTTCACGACGAGTGTGATCGTGATGCTCGATCCGCTCGCAAGGGTCGGACCGGAGCAAGTGACGGCTCCCGTCCCGCCAAGCACGGGTGTGGTGGGGCACGTCCAGCCCCCGGTCGCGCTCACCGAGACGAACGTGGTGTTCGCCGGCGTTGAGTCGCTCAGGGCCGGGCTCGTGGCCGGGTCCTGCCCGCCGTTGGCCACCGCGATCGTATAGGTGATGTTCGATCCCGCCGCCACCGGGTCGGGTGAGTCCGACTTCGTGACGGATAGGTTGGCGTTCACCGCGAGCGCCGGCGAGGGCAGGAGCAGCACACCCAGGCCGAGCACGACCGCCGAGACCCAGCGCCGACCGACCGATGCCCTCATCTCGCGCCTCCCTGCCCTCGGAGAGCGGTTGGCCCCCGGTGGTCCACCGTCCTGCCGACGTCGCGCCCTCCTGATACACCCCGGAGCCTGAGAACGCAATCCGTGTTCTCCATAGAAGACCTACGATCTCGGCGCGCCGAGATAGATGGGGGTTGCGGACCCCGCGGCCACCGCTCAGGGGATCAGGTGCTTGGAGTACCTCGTGTACTGCCGCTCGACGCGCATCCCCACCCTCTCGTACAGGCCGAGCGCGCCGGTCCGCGAGTCGGTGGAGACGCCGACGACCCGTCGGCCACGTTCGAAGAACCAGCCGAACGCCGTCCGTAGCAGCGCTTGCCCGATCCCTCGCCTTCGGTGGCTGGCCTTGGTCGCGAGCTGCGCGATCCAGCCCTCGCCGAGCTCCGGGTACTCGGCTGCGAGGATGACACCCACGAGTTCGTCCCCGTCGAACGCGAGCGGTGAGATCTCGGGCGCGAACTTCGGATGCACGAGGACGTCCGACGCCCAGACCTCATATGGCTCGGGGTCACGACCGGGCCACTCGGAGAAGGCGGTATCCACGACGCGGTGCACCTCGCGCGCGTCGGAAGGCTTGTACGAGCGGATCTCGATCCCGGGGATCGGCTCAGGAGCGGGCCGGGGGCTCGTCCAACGCGATCCGGATGATCCACGACACCCACGAGGGTTCGTAGCCGCGCGCCAGGAACAGGTCCCTGGCCCCGAGGTTGGCGTCGGTCTTCGTCTGCCCGACCTCCGCATTCCCGAGCGCGTGGGCGCGCCGCTCGATCCACTCGAGCAGGGCGGTCCCGATCCCGCGGAAGCGGTTGGTCGGCCGGACATCGCCGTTTCCGCGCCCCCGATACACGTCTGCCCAACCCACCAGTTCCCCGTCCTCGAACACCAGTTGCGTGTCGAGCCCGGGATCGAATCCACGGCGTCCGAACTCGACGGTGACGTCGTGCTCGTCGACCTCGGCGACGCCGTCGGCATCGACCTCGCAGGTGGTGATCAGCTCGAAGATGGCCCTCGCGTCGGCCGCCGTCGCGGGCCGAGAGGTGAAGCCGGGCGGTAGGGCGAGGTTCACGTCGTCCTCCATCGCATGCGCGCGAGCGTACCCGGCCCCCGAGCCTGTGATGATGCGGGGATGGTCTGGATCTGGCTCGGCGTCTTCGGCGTGGTCTCGCTCGCGGCTGCGGCGCAGGCCGTATCCGGCTTCGGGTTCGCGCTGATCGGGACGCCGCTCGTGGCCGTGCTGGCGGGGCCGAAGGAGGCGGTGGTCGGGCTCACGATGATCGGCGTGCTGCTCGTCGCCCAGCTCTCGCTTCGGGGTCGGGGTCACGTGGATCGCCCGACCGTGGGCGTGGTCACGGTGTCGGCCATCATCGGCATGCCGCTCGGTCTCCTGGTGCTCGTCCGCGCGGACGATCGCGTCCTGACCTTCGTGATCGCGATCGCCGTCATCGGATTCTCGCTGCTGCTTTGGCGCGGCGCGCGCTTCCCCGCCGGTCGTGGCACCGAGGCGGCTGCCGGCTTCACCGCAGGCATCCTGTCGACGAGCACCGGCACGAGCGGGCCTCCGATCGTGATCGCCCTCTCGGCCAAGCAGTTGGAACCCGCGGTATTCCGAGCGACGATCTCGGCGATCTTCCTCGTCCAGGGGTCGGCCTCGCTCGTGTTCTTCGCGATCGGCGGCCGGATCACGCGCGACGCCGCGGCGGTGGCGCTCGCCGGTCTCCCGGGCGTGATCGTCGGCTCGATCGTCGGTGAGCGCGGTTTCCGGCGAATCGACACGCCGACGTTCCGGCGGGTCGTCCTCGGGATGCTGTTCCTGTCCGGCCTCGTCGCGCTCTTGGGCGCCGTGTGGTCCTAGCCCGCAACTGACTCTGTGACACCCGGAGGCCGAAGCCCGGCCCCGCTGGGGGACCCGACGCATCCGGAACCCGATGAGGGCGACGCGGAACAGATAGCCGGTGGGACCGTCGATCCGCTCGATCTCGCCCCAGCGTTCCCAAAGGCTCAGGAACGCATCCTGCATCAGGTCCTCCGCGTCTCACCCTCTGCTCGCACGATCTATGGATGCACGAGGTCTCCCGAGCGCTCCCGTGGATGTTGGCAGTGTTCCCGGCGAGAGCGAGCCGAGGAGCGAGCCGCGTCGAACGGACCCTGAGGGCTTGGAGGCGGTAACCCTGGCGATCCGCAGACTGCTCGTGAGCCTGATCGTCCTGTCGACGGTCGCGTTCGCCGTCGGGGCGATCGTGGAGCATTCGAGCGGGGAGCCGGCCACGGAAGGCTCCGGGATGACGGCGCCCGCCCACGACGAGGGTGGCCAAGCCCTCGAGGGCCTCGGGGAGGCTGGAGAGGGGGGCACCGAGGCGGCCCAAGTCTCGGCCCCAGTCTCGGAGGAATCCGAGGAGCCAACCCGCGAAGAGACGTTGTTCGGGACCGATCCGGAGTCGACGCCGCTGGTCGTGCTCGCGATCGTCACGTCCCTGCTGCTGGCCGCCGGCTGCTGGTTCCGGCCCGAGTGGCGCTGGCTGCTCGTCGTGACGGCCTTCGCGATGGCCGCGTTCGCGGTCCTGGACCTCCGCGAGGTCATCCACCAGCTCGACGAATCGGACACCGGTCTTGCAGTGGTGGCGGGCGCCGTGGCGAGCCTCCATGTGGCCGCCGCGGTGACCGCGGTCATCCTGGCGCGCCGGTCCCGTGAGCGCGAGGCTCCCGCCGCGGCATGAGCGCGTCCGGTTTCGGCCGTGTCGGGGCCGCGCGTATACTCGCTCGCGGTGGCCGTGCTAGGCGGGGAGCCAGCGGTGCCCTGTACCCGCAATCCGCTTCAGCGGGGCTGAGTCCCCGTCCGAGGCCCGGCGGGTCCGCAGTCGCTCCCGGTACGGGGCGTCGAAGGTCGGGTCCCGCGCGACGCCAACCTGCGAACCCGGTCAGATCCGGAAGGAAGCAGCCGTAAGCGGGCCCTGGCGGGTGCCGCGGGGAAACCTGACCGGAGCTACCGGCCGGTGATGCGCTCGAGTCCGTTGCGGTCGACGGCGGGTGCGCGGCCACCACTAGACTTGCCGAACCTCCCGCGCTTCCCCTCGCGGGTCCAGGAGGGCGCGCGGCGCCCGGAGGTGGATGTGGCCGACGACAAGCCGTACCAGTCGCTGTACCGCAAGTACCGCCCGCAGGGCCCCTCGGAAGTGCTGGGCCAGGACCACGTGATCCGGGCGCTCTCGGGCGCGGTCCGGGAAGGCCGCCTGGCGCACGCGTTCCTGCTCTGCGGGCCTCGCGGGACCGGCAAGACCTCGACGGCCCGGATCCTCGCCAAGATGGTCAACTGCGAGTCCGGCCCGACGCCCGAGCCCTGCGGTTCCTGCGACCAGTGCGTCGCGGTCCGCGACGGGCAGCACCTGGACGTGGTCGAGATCGACGCGGCGTCCCACGGCGGCGTCGACGACGCGCGCGACCTTCGCGAAAAGGCACCCACGGCGCCGGTCCAGGGCCGCGAGAAGGTCTACATCATCGACGAGGCGCAGCGACTGTCGCGCGAGGCGTTCGACGCGCTCCTGAAGGTGTTCGAGGAGCCGCCGGTGGGCGTCCGGTTCGTCCTCGCGACCACCGAGCCGCACAAGATGCCGGCCACGATCGTCGGTCGCTGCCAGCGGTTCGACTTCCGACGCGGGTCCCTCGACGTCGTTTCCGAGTACCTCGTGCGGATCGCCAAGGAGGAGGGCCTCGAGCTGTCCGAGAGCGCCGCCCATGCGATGGCCCGCCAGTCCGAGGGTTCGTTTCGCGACGCCCTGTCGCTGCTCGACCAGGCCTCGGTGCTGGGGGCGGGGGAGATCGGAGAGGACATCGTCCTGTCGCTGATCGGTAGCGGACGTTCCGACGTGCAGTACGCGCTCGGCGACGCGGTCGCGGTCGGCGACACGAAGGGCGTCTTCGAGCTCGTGAGCCGTCTCGTGCAGGAGGGCCAGGACTTGCGGCACGTCACCAACGAGGTGCTCGCGCACTTCCGCAACCTGCTGCTGGTCAAGACCGCGCCGGGCCAGCACGACCTGCTCGACGCCACCGACGAGGAAGCCGAGCGCCTGACCGCGCAGGCCGCGAAGTACTCGGCGGCCGAGCTCGGCCGCGTGATCGCGCTCCTGATCGCGGCGCAGACCGACATGCGCTGGACCACCTCCGCGCGCCTGTCCCTTGAGCTCGCCCTGATCCGAGCCACGATCCCCGAGACCGACGCCGCCCCCGAGGCCCTCGTCTCCCGCCTCGAACGCCTCGAGCGGGTGGCGGGCATCCAGGCTGGTGGTGGCGGCTCCGGGGCCGTGGCCGCTGGCTCGTACTCGCCGCCGCGATCGCCGTCCTCGGACGCTCCGGCCGAGACGGGCGGCGGCTCCCAGTCGCCTGCGACCCCGACCCCTGCGCCGCCCGCACCCGCGACCCCGACCCCTGCGCCGCCTTCACCCTCCGCGACCCCCGCCACCACCGACGCCGTCGGGACGGGTGAGCCGGGTGGGGGCGGAACCGGGGAAGCGGCCGACTCGGCGCCACCGTCGGTAGCACCGAAACGCAAGCGAACGGCGAAGGGCGGCGAAGCGAGCAGCGCCGAAGAGGCCGCGTCCGGTCCGCCCCCACCCGGTACGTCGCCCGAGCCCGCCGTGGGGCCGGTCTTGGGTGCCGGGACCTCCGCGGTGGATGTGACGATGCTGCGGAGCAACTGGCCGACGGTGATCTCGCACCTGCGGAGCTCGGGCAAGGCGGTGCTCCCCTCGTTCCTCGAGATCGCAACGCCGGCGGCGTTCGACGGGACGACGCTCGAGCTGGTCTTCCCCCCCGAGCGCCCGTACGGCGTGCAGAAGGTGATCGAGCGCGAGGGCGAGCTCCGCCAGGTGCTGCAGGACCTGTTCGGGATCGCGCCGGCGATCAGCTGCGTGATCCGCGAGCCCGTGGCCGGTCCCGCCGAGCCGGTCGAGGACGAGCCGCTGTCGGAGGAGGAGGCGCTCGCGCGCCTCGCGGCCGAGCTCGGCGCCACGCCCGCGACCGAGGACGGCTCCTAGGTGTACGAAGGCCCGATCCAGGACCTGATCGACGAGCTCTCGCGCCTCCCGGGCATCGGCCCGAAGTCGGCGCA
>JBKPRY010000274.1:0-4382 GCA_046734755.1 Actinomycetota bacterium
AGCAGGATCGGCGCGGTCGCGTTGATCGTCATCGACGTCGAGACCGTCTCGAGTGGGATCCCGTCCAGCAGCCGGTCCATGTCCTCGATCGAGTCGATCGCGACCCCGGTCTTCCCGACCTCGCCCTCGGCCCGAGGGTGATCGGAGTCCAACCCCATCTGCGTCGGCAGGTCGAACGCCACCGAGAGCCCCGTCTGCCCGTGATCGAGCAGGTATCGGAACCGCTGGTTGGTCTCCTCGGCGGTTGCCATCCCGGCGTACTGGCGCATCGTCCACAAGCGGCCGAGGTACATCGACGGGTAGATCCCTCGGGTGAACGGCGGTTCGCCGGGGAGGCCGAGGTCCCGTTCGGGGTCGAAGCCGCCGAGATCGTCCGGCTCGTAGACGGGCCCGAGGTCGATCCCGGAGTCCGTCGACCGCGGTCCGACCTCGCTCATCGCGGACCCAGGGTAGCCGGTAGCATCGAGACCGTGGACATCGTCGATCCGCGCATCGAGGACTACATGCGCTCCCTGCTCACCCGATACGACGAACCCGTGCTGCTCGAGATGGAGGCCAAGGGCGCGGAGCGCAATTTCCCGATCATCGGCCGCCTCGTCGGCGTCACCGTCGAGCTGCTCGCGCGTTCGGTCGGCGCGGAGCGGGTGTTCGAGCTCGGCTCGGGGTTCGGGTACTCGGCGTACTGGTTCTCGCGGGCGGTGGGCCCCGGCGGCGAGGTCCACGCGACGGACGGCGATCCGGCGAACGAGCCGAGGGCGCTCGACTACCTCTCGCGCGCCGGCCTGGCGGACCCGATCAACTGGCACGTCGGCGATGCGGTGGAGAACCTCGGCACGGTCGAGGGCGAGTTCGACGTCGTCTACAACGACATCGACAAGGATGGGTACCCCGACGCCTGGCGAGCCGCTTGCGAACGGATCCGTGTCGGCGGTCTCTACCTGTGCGACAACGTGCTGTGGTCGGGCCAGGTCGCCGACCCGGCGGGCGACCACGGGCGGGACGCGAAGACCACGAACGCGATCCTCGAGCACAACCGCATGATCGCGGACGACGAGCGCTTCACATCCTCGATCGTCCCGACCCGCGACGGCGTGTTCGTCGCCCTTCGCGTGGCGTAGACTCCGCGCGGCTCCGGGGCAGGCGTTCGGCGGAGCCGCGTCTAGGCTAGGTGTTCGAGGGCTGATGGCGAAGCGGAAGTCAGACGTCGGGACCCTGTACAAGGGCAGTCCGGGACAGTGGTCCTGGCTGCTGCACCGCATCACCGGTGTCGCCGTGATCCTGTTCCTGTTCGCGCATGTGGTGGACACGGCCGTGGTCGGCTGGGGTCCGGAGGCCTATAACCGCGTCGTCGGCGTGTACCACAACTGGGTGGTCAAGCTGCTCGAGCTCGGCCTGGTCGCCGCGGTGCTGTACCACGCGATCAACGGCGTCAAGATCATGGTCTTCGACTTCTGGCCGTCGAGCGCACGCCACATGAGGGGGATCGCGCTCGCCTCGACCATCATCTTCGTCCTCAGCATGATCCCGATCACGATCATCATGGGCCGCGGGATCCTGGACTCCGCGGGGGTCCTCTGATGTCCGTCGAGGCACCCGAACGCCCGACGCCGTCCCCGCGCGGCGGCTCCCCCGGCATCCGGGGCCGCGAGCGCCCCGTCGGCGGCTTCGAGCTGTGGTCCTGGTTGTTCATGCGGATCAGCGGGCTCGTGCTGCTGATCCTCGCCGTCGGGCACGTCCTGATCATGCACGTGTTGGACGAAGGGGTGGACCGCGTGAACTTCGGCTTCGTCGCAGCGCGGTGGCAGAGCCCCTTCTGGCGCACCTGGGACTGGGCGCTCCTGGTCCTCGCCCTGATCCACGGGATCAACGGGTTGCGCATCATCGTGCAGGATTACGTGCGGTGGCCCGCGGTCCGGTTCGCCGTCGACATGGCCTTCTTCGTGATCGGGTTCGCGCTGTTCGTACTCGGCACGGTGGTCGTGTTCACGTTCGATCCGAGTCAGTGGCCGGGGACCGTCTGAACCGATGACGACCTTCCACACGTACGACGCGGTGATCGTCGGCGCCGGGGGCGCCGGCCTGCGGGCGGCGATCGAGGCGTCGGATCGGGTGAGGACCGCCGTGATCTCCAAGCTGTACCCCACGCGCTCGCACACGGGAACTGCGCAGGGAGGCGTCTGCGCCGCGCTCGCGAACGTCGAGGAGGACTCGCCCGAGTGGCACGCGTTCGACACGGTCAAGGGCGGCGACTACCTGGTCGATCAGCCCGCCGCGCAGCTGATGTGCGAGGAGGCCGTCGACGCGATCTACCAGCTCGAGCACTGGGGGCTGCCGTTCAACCGCACGCCGGAGGGCAGGATCGATCAGCGGCGGTTCGGCGGGCACACGCGCAACCACGGGGAGGCTCCCGTCAAGCGCGCGTGCTTCGCGGCGGACCGGACGGGTCACATGATCCTGCAGACGCTGTACCAGCAGTGCGTCAAGCGCGACGTGCGGTTCTTCAACGAGTTCTACGTGCTCGACCAGCTCATGGTCGATGGCGCGTGCGGGGGGGTCGTCGCGTATGAGCTCGCGACGGGCGAGATCCACGTGTTCCGATCCAAGGCCGTTCTGTACGCGACCGGCGGGTACGGACGGATGTTCAAGGTCTCCTCCAACGCGCACACGCTAACGGGCGACGGCCCCGCGGTGCTGTTCCGCCGGGGGCTGCCGCTCGAGGACATGGAGTTCTTCCAGTTCCACCCAACCGGCGTGTACAAGATGGGCATCCTGCTCTCTGAGGCGGTACGCGGCGAGGGCGGCATCCTTCTGAACAGCGAGCGCGAGCGTTTCATGGAGCGGTACGCCCCAACGGTCAAGGACCTCGCGCCGCGCGACATGGTGAGCCGCGCGATCTTCCAGGAGATCAAGGAGGGGCGCGGCGACGGACCCAGCCGCGACGCCGTGTGGCTCGATGTGCGACACCTGCCGCGCGACGTGATCGAGGAGAAGCTGCCCGACGTGACCGAGTTCGCCCGCGTGTACCTCGGCGTCGAGCCGACCACCGAGCTGGTGCCGATCCAGCCGACGGCCCACTACGCGATGGGCGGGATCCCCACCAACATCGACGGGCAGGTCGTGCTCGGCGAGGAGGAGGCGCCGGTTCCCGGGCTGTACGCCGCCGGCGAGTGCGCCTGCGTGAGCGTGCACGGCGCGAACCGCCTGGGCACGAACTCGCTGCTCGACATCGTCGTGTTCGGCCGGCGAGGCGGCCGCCACGCCGCCGAGTTTGCCGGGGACGCCGACCTGCCCGAGCTCCCCGAACGCCCGGAGGGCCACGTGCGAGACATGGTCGACGGGCTACTGAACCGCCCCGAGGGCGCGAACGCCGCCGACATCCGCGGCGAACTCCAGGAATCGATGCAGGACCTCGCGTTCGTGGTCCGCACCGAGGAGAGCCTGCGCAAGATGCAGTCGATCCTCGACGGCCTGAGGGAGCGCTACGAGCGCGTGTACGTGCAGGACACGGGCAAGATGTTCAACACCGAGCTGATGGAGGTCGTCGAGCTCGGGTTCCTGCTCGAGTGCGCCGACGCGCTGGTGGCGGCGGCCCTCGCCCGCGACGAGAGCCGCGGGGGCCACTACCGGGAGGATCACCCGCTGCGCGACGACGCGAACTGGCTCAAGCACTCGCTCGCGATGCGACGGCCGGACGGCTCGGTCGCGCTGTCCACGAAGCCGGTCAAGCTCGGCCCCTACGTCCCGATGGAGCGGAAGTACTGATGGCATCCAACACCAACGAGCTTGGCGACATCCTCGACGCGTCCGACCTTCGGGCCGCGGGAGCCGGGCACAAGGTCACGCTCACGCTCAAGATCCGTCGTTACAACCCGGAGCTCCGCGGCGAGGAGTCGTGGTGGGACGAGTTCGAGATCCAGACCGACCCCGATGACCGGTTGCTCGACGCGCTGCACCAGGTCAAGTGGTACCACGACGGAACGCTGGCACTCCGGCGTTCGTGCGCGCACGGTATCTGCGGCTCGGACGCGATGATGATCGACGGCAAGAACGCGCTCGCGTGCAAGGTCATCGTTCGCGACGTCGCCCCGAGGGTGACGATCGAGCCGATCCGCGGCCTGCCGGTGCTCAAGGACCTCATCGTCGACATGGAGCCGTTCTTCGCCGGCTACCGTTCGGTCCTGCCGTACCTGATCAACGACTCCGGCGAGCCCGACACCGAACGCCTCCAATCGCCCGAGGAGCGTCACCGGTTCGACGACACGACCAAGTGCATCCTGTGCGCCGCGTGTACGACCTCGTGCCCGATCTTCTGGGGCGACGAGGAGTACGTCGGGCCCGCGGCGATCGTGAACGCCCACCGGTTCGTCTACGACTCACGGGAC
>JBKPRY010000275.1:0-1041 GCA_046734755.1 Actinomycetota bacterium
ACCTCGCTCGTTCGAGACATGCTCGACAGGACGACCCCCACGACGATCGCCCCGAGCGCGACGCCGGCGCCGGTGGCGATCTGCTCGCCCGCCGCCACCGCGATGATGGCCGCCGCCGCCCCCTGCGCCGACGTGATCGGCGCGACCACCCCCACCTTCCCGAACCGCAGCGAGCTGTACACGAGGAGAAGGCCCGTCGTGTTGCCGATCGCCGTCACCAGGAGGAGCACCACCTGCTCCCGCCCGAGATCGTCGGGCACCCCCTGCGCGAGCGCGAACGGCGCCGAGATCACCGACCCGATCAGGAGCACCCAACCGAGCACCGCGACGGGAGGGATCATCCTCGTCGACCGGCTGATGCACAGCGCCGAGGCCGCCCACATCCCGGCCGCGACCAGGCCGCCGAGGATCGCGATCACGGCGAGAGGTTACGCGGGCGCCCGTCGCCGGGCGAGGTGGCGCGCGACCCGGATGCGGTTCCCGCACGCGTTCGAGCACCACACACGGTCCGAACGCGTCGTCTCGAAGTAGCTCCCGCACGCGCCGCACCGGCGCGGCGACCGATCCTGATCGCCCAGGAGCTCGATCGCCGACCATGCGATGCGGGCGAGGAGCAGGGTGGTCGGGCCGGCGGGCAGCGGGGTTTCGGAGGGTCCATCCGGCGCCAGGCGCAGAACGCGAGGAACCCGCACGCTCGCCTCGTTGATGCGCTCGACGGCGGCGGCGGGGAAGGGACCGCCGCCGACCGAGGCGTCGAGGAGCTCGCGGATCGAGGCCCGCAGGGTCAGGAAGTCCGCCAGCCGAAGCGAGACCTCGGCGCGCTCCTTGGGTTCGAGCGCGCCATCCGCCTCCAGCCAGGCCCCGAGATCGCCGGCCGAGGCCAGCCGGGCGTTCGCGAGCGCAAGCTAGAAATGGGTTTGGCATCACGAAGTCGTTAATCGAGAACGGGACGTCCGGAGCCTCGCTACCTGATCAGACGCGAGAGGCGCCGGTCGGCCAGGATCTTGCCGCCGGTCTGGCACGTCGGGCAGTACGTGATCT
>JBKPRY010000276.1:0-2858 GCA_046734755.1 Actinomycetota bacterium
AACGTCGGCGCGGCCGCCGACGCCGCAGGGGCCGTCTACGCGTACGCACGCGACCTGGCCCCCGGGGGCTCGGTCACGGCGCTGCTCCCCCGCCTCGTTCCTCCCACGTGACACGGTCGATCCGGTAGACGAAATGCCGGAGACCCTTGTGGTCGCCCTCCCGATCCACGTGCATGCCGATCTTCTCGGCCACGCGGCCGGACGGGCGGTTCTCGGGCCGGACGAGCGCGATCAGGTGATCGACCCCGAGGTTGGCGAACGCCCAATCCCGGGCGGCGGCGCCGGCCTCGGGTGCGATGCCCTCGCCCTTGCGGCCGGGGCGCGTATGCCACCCGATCTCGACCTCGTCGACCCCCTCGATCGTCAGGAGGGACGGGCCCGCGGTGCCGAGGAACTCGCCGGTCCGACGGTCCTCGACGATCCACAGCGCATACCCGCGCGTCCGGTAGCGGGCCATCTGCCGCTCGAGCCAGTCGAGGGAGCCTTCACGCGGGAACGGTTCGGGGTACCACCGCATGTGCTCGGGGTCGGAGAACATCGCGTGCAGGTCGTCGAGATCCTCGAGTCGGTAGGGCCGCAGGAGGAGGCGCTCGGTCTCGAGCCGGAAGTCCTCGTCCATCCCGCGAACCCTACCGGAGCGGTTTCGCCGGCGGCTCGGCTATCCTCGGCACGACCCCGGAGCGAGGCGATCGACCGAGGAGGTTGGATGGACATCAAGGGCAAGCGGCTCCGCCTCCTGTTCTCCGACGTGCTGGGGGTCGAACGCGGGAAGTACCTGTTCGGCGATGTCGCGGACGCGGGTCACTCGGCCTTCTGCGTCGGCGTGTTCCCGCTCACGACCGACAAGGAGATCCTCGACATCTCGCGCCAGCAATTCGACGTCGGGCTTCCCGATGTCGAGGCGTTCATCGATCGCGACACGCTGCGGCCGGGGTGGGAGGAGGACACGATCGTCGGCATCGCCGACGTCCAGCAGGACGGCAAGGCCCTGGAGGTCGACCCGCGCGAGGTGTTGCGCCGGGCCGTCGAGCCGTGGCGCGCGATGGGGCTCGAGCCCATGTTCGCGTTCGAGTCCGAGTTCTACCTGCTCGAGCGTGGCCCCGAGGGCGGGTGGCAGCCGGTCGAGCTGCCGTCGCACCGCGTCTACGGCACGGGCACGTCGGTCGACCCGACGGGCACGATCGACGCGATGGTCCGGGCGGCTCAGCACTCCGGGTTCGCGATCGAGGGGTGGGCGAGCGAGTTCGACACCGCCGCGTACGAGGTCAACATCCGGTACAAGGAGGTGATCCCGGCGGCGGACGAATGCTTCCTGTTCCGCCTGCTCGTCAAGGAGACCGCCACCAAGCAGGGCAAGCTCGCCACGTTCATGGGGCGGCCCTTCAACGATCGCGGCGGCAGCGGGCTGCACCTGAACATCTCGTTTCGCCGGGAGGACGGCTCGAACGCCCTGCACGACCCGAACGCCCGCGACGGCCTCGCGCCGCTGACCCGGCAGTGCGTCGCGGGTCTGCTCGCGCATCACGAGGGCATCGCGGCGATCGCGGCGCCGCACGCGAACGCCTACAAGCGGCTGCAGCCCGACATGCTGAACGGCTACTGGGCGAACTGGGGCTTCGACGACCGCACGGTGGGCATCCGCATCCCGCCCGCGCGCGGGGAGGGCACGCGCATCGAGCACCGGATGGCCGACGGCGCCGCGAACCCGTACCTGGTGGCCGCGGCGGCACTCCACGCGGCGCGGTTCGGGGTGGAGCATCAGATGTCGGCGCCCGAGCCCCAGACCCCGGGCGAGCCCCCGAACACCGAGCGGCGCGTGCCGCCGACCCTCGAGGCGGCCCTGGGGGCGTTCGAGGCCGACGACCAGCTCTGCGCGGCCTTCGGGCCCTGGCTCGTCGAGACGTTCACCAAGCTCAAGCGTGCAGAATGGGAGCGCTACGCCAAGACGGTCGGCGACGCGACGACGACCGAGGTCACGCCGTGGGAGCTCGACTACTACCTGCCGTTCTTCTGAACGCGCCGGCCGGCCTTGTCCGCGCCGGTCGTTCGGTGCCAAACTACCTATCGTCGCACCCGAGGAGGCCTCGATGAGCGTTCGGCTGGACGAGATCGACCTGTCGAGCCACGACGCCTTCGTCGACGAGGTCCCGCTCTGGGCGTTCCGGGAGCTCCGCGAGCGCGACCCGGTCCACTGGCAAGCCGAGCCGGCACCCAACCGCGGGTTCTGGGCCATCACGCGTTTCCACGACATCGAGGACATCCTGCGCGACCCGAGGAGCTTCTCCTCCGCTCGAGGGGTGACGCTCGAGGAGCAGACCGAGGAGGAGGTCGAGGCCCGGGCCTCGATGATCGACATGGATCCGCCGAACCACTCGCGACTCCGGCGGCTGGTCACCAAGCTGTTCACCCGGGGCGCGGTCGCCCAGTACGAAGGGTTCGTCCGCGAACAGGCCAGGCTCGTGCTGGATCGGGGTCTGCCCAAGGGCGAGTTCGACTTCGTCGAGGTGATCTCGCGGGAGCTCCCGATCCGCGTCCTCGCCCGGATCATGGGCGTCCCCGACGAGGATCTTCCGATGTGCGTCCAACTCGGCGACGCCATGATCGCGCAGGCCGACCCCGAGTACTCGCGCGCCGTGATCGACAAGGAGGACACCAGCGAGTACCGGCTCCTCCCCTTCCGGAGCCCGGCGGCGGTCGAGCTCATGGCGTACGGGCATCGTCTCGCCGAGGAGCGCCGCGCGGAACCAAGGGACGACCTGGTGACCAAGCTCACGCAGGCCGAGGTGGAGGGGGAGCGGCTCTCCGCGCGCGAGTTCGACAACTTCTTCTGCCTGCTGATCGTCGCGGGGAACGAGACG
>JBKPRY010000277.1:0-6134 GCA_046734755.1 Actinomycetota bacterium
CAGATGTACTTCACCACCGCGGACGGGAAGACCTCGGTCGACGTCGTCATGGACAAGCTGAACATGTGTCACGTCCTGGAATTCTCCGACCGGATCGATCGGATGCCCGACACACTGGACGTCACCGACCTCTTGTTGTCCAAGCTGCAGATCGTCGAGCTGAACGAAAAGGACGTCCATGACCTGCTCCACCTGCTCTCCGGGTTCGAGGCGTTGCCCGGCGACGACATCGGCACGATCGGCCTCGGGCGCATCGGCGGCCTGGTGGCGGCGGATTGGGGGTGGTGGAGAACGACCACGATGAACCTGGACAAGCTGGCGCAGCTCGCCGACGGGCACCACCGCGATCTGCTCCCCGAGGCACGCCGTTTCGAACCCGCCGAGCAGGCCCGACGGGTCCGGACCTTCTGCGAAGAGGTGCCCAAGACCATGAAGTGGAAGCTCCGGGCCCGGGTGGGCGACCGCATGCGGTGGTACGAGCTGCCCGAGGAGGTCGGCCACTAGGCCGGGCCCGGCCCGCTTGCGCCGTTTGGCGGCCGGGCGGAAGATGGCAGGAGTGAAGATCTTCTTCGTGACCGACCTGCACGGGTCGGAGATCTGCTGGAAGAAGTTCCTGAACGCCGGGCCGTTCTACAAGGCCGACGTGGTGATCCTGGGCGGGGACGTCACGGGCAAGGCCATGGTCCCGATCGTCCAGCGCCCCAACGGCTCCTGGGAGGCCTCTCTCCAGGACCACCTCGAGACCTTCGAGACCGACGAGGAGGTCGTCGAGTTCGAAAAGCGCGTGATGAACCGCGGCTACTACCCGATCCGGGTCTCGCAGGAGGAGTACGTCGCGATGCAGGAGGATGCCGACCTCGTCGACAAGCGATTCAAGGAGGTCATGCTCGACGGGACCGAACGCTGGATCGCGATGGCCGAGGACAAGCTCGCCGGCTCCGGCATCCGCGTCATCGCCTGCCCCGCCAACGACGACATGTTCGAGATCGACGACCTCCTCACCCACGCCCACGTCGTCGAGACCGGAGACGAGGAGCACCCGATCGAGCTCGACGGCTTCACGATGATCTCGATGGGGTGGACCAACCCGACGCCCTGGCACACCTTCCGGGAGGCCGAGGAGCCGGAGCTCGCCGAGCGGATCCAGCATGCGCTCTCGCACGCGTCCGACCCGGAAACCACGATCTTCAACTTCCACGCGCCGCCGTACGGCTCCAAGCTCGACAACGCGCCGGCGCTGAACGAGGACCTCACGTACAAATCGGGCGGGCAGGCGCTGCGGCCGGTCGGCTCGACCTCGGTGAAGGAGGCGATCGAGCGGTTCCAACCGATGCTCGGCCTGCACGGGCACATCCACGAGAGCAAGGGCGCGACGAGGATCGGGTCGACGCTGTCGCTCAACCCGGGCAGCTCGTACGAGGAGGGGATCCTCCAGGCCGCCGTCGTGACGATCGACGCGAAGAAGCGGAAGGTCAAGAACTACCAACTGGTGAACGGCTAGAACCGCCGTTCCGTACCCGGGAGGGGGTGCAGATGGCAGCGGTAGGTGAAGCTCCTACCTTGTTCCTGCGCAAGGCGACCGGCCTGGTGAAGGGGTGGTCGAAGTTCGACGCGTTCCTCTACTCCTTCATGTCGGTCAATTTCGTGACGCTGGGCCTGTTCTTCGCCCTGTCCGTGTTGGCCTTCGTGCCGACCGGGCAGGTGCTGCCGGCACTGTTGATCTCAGGCGTGTTCGTCACGTTCCTGGTCATCACGTACGCGGGGTTGATCTCGGTCATGCCTCGTGCCGGCGGAGACTACGTGTGGCAGAGCCGCGTGTTGGGTGGGGGGATCGCGTTCGTGCTCGCGGTCACCGGATGGTGGTTCATCCTGTGGTACTGGGCGCCGATCTACGGCAACATCCTCAACGTCGAGGTGTTGCAACCGCTGGCCGCGACCTTCAAGTGGGACGGCGTGACCGATTTCCTGGCCACGGACAACGGGCTGTTCGTCGTGATCCTGGGCACGGTGGTGCTCGCGGGCTACCTGGTCTCGCTTGGGATGGAGGGCTACGCGAAGGTCCAGAAGGTCTGCTTCTACATCGGGATGATCGCGCTGGGCGTTGTGTTGGTCGTGATGCTGTTCGGCTCCAAGAGCGGCTTCCAGAGCGCGTTCAACCAGGAGACGGCCAACCTGTTCAACGCCAAGGGCGACGTCTACACGCAGACGATCGAGCTCGGGACGACGAACAACGGCGGACCCATCGTGCCGGAGCTGGGGTTCTCTCCGTTCTTCGGCGACACCCTCCTGCTGATCCCGTTCCTCTGCTTCTGGATCCTGTGGCCGAACTGGGGAGCCACGCTCTACGGCGAGGTGCGAGGGGCGAGCGACTTCAAGCGTGTGATGGGCGGCATGATGTACGGCCTGTGGGTCACGGTGGCCGTGGCCGTTGCTTTCATCCTGCTCGCGGACAAGTTCTTCGGTTGGGAGTTCTTCAACGCGGCGAACCTCAACTACTGGGCCACGGTCTACGGGTTCGGGGACGCGACGATGCCCGTCTGGTCCTATGCGCCGTTCTTGACCAGCTTCTACTTCCACAACTCGGCGATCACGGCGATCATCGTGCTCGCGTTCGGCGCGTGGTTCCTCGGATGGGCGGGCACGCTGTTCCTGTCGTCGACGCGGGTGATCTTCGCGGCCGCCTTCGACCGCGTCCTGCCGGAAAGGGTCGCCGACGTCTCCGAGAAGCGCCACGTCCCGGTCTGGGCGCTGGTGCTGATGCTGGTGCCCTCGATCGCGGTCGGGGCGCTGTACGCCTACACCAGCAAGTTCTCGACGTACATCTTGGATGCGACGCTGGTGATCGCGGTGACATTCTTCGGTACGGCGATCGCGGCGATGATCCTTCCGTACCGCAAGAAGTCGCTCTATGCGAACTCACCGATCGCCAGGTACAAGGTGCTCGGGTTGCCGCTGATCACGGTGACCGGGTTCATCACCGCGGCGTTCCTCGGCTTCAACCTGTGGCACTGGTTCACCAACGACCTGTACGCGGTCAACAACAGCGAGTCCTTGTGGTTCATGGGCATCATGTACGCGCTCGCGTTGATCATCTACATCGTGGCAAAGGTGTACCGGAAGCAGCAGGGGATCGACCTGAGCGCCGTCTACAAGGAGATCCCGGTCGAGTAAGGAGCGAACGTAGGACCAGACCAGGGGCGGCCCTCGGGGGCCGCCCCTGGTGTCAGAGGAGGCTCGACCACGGGCTGATGGCGGATGATCATCGGATGTTCGCCGGCGAGTAGATAGGAGGCCGGGCTTGTTCCGGTCCAAGGGGCGACCGACCAGGATCTTCTTCGCCGCGGACCTGCACGGCTCCCAGCCCACGTTCCGCAAGTTCCTGGGCGCGGCTGCCTTCTACGAGTGCGACGCACTCGTGTTCGGCGGCGACCTCATGGGCAAGGCGCTGGTGCCGATCGTGCGCTCGAACGGCGTATTCCGGGCGCACTTCCAGGGACGCGATCACGAGTTCGAGCGCGACGGGTTGGCCGAGTTCACTCGGAGCGTCGAGCTGCCCGGGTTCTACTGGCAGATGTTCGAGCCCGACGAGTACGAGCAGGTGCTGGGCGACGAGCTTGCGCAGCTCGGATGGTTCCAGCGGCTGGCGTGCGAGCGGTTGGCCGAGTGGATCTCGCTCGCCGAGGAGTGCCTGGCCGGCACCGGCGTCCGCATGTACCTGACCGGCGGGAACGACGACGAGCCGGCGATGCTGGAGGTCCTCGACCACCACGACGGCCCGAACGTCGTCGCCTGCGAGCACCGGCTGGTCGACCTCGACGGCGAGCACACGATGATCACGGTCGGCCTGTCCACCGTGACGCCGTGGGACACCCCGCGCGAGGCCAGCGAGGACGAGATCGCGGCGGCGATCGAACGCTCGGCGGAGTCGGTCCCCGACGTCGGCCGGTGCGTCTTCAACCTTCACTGCCCGCCCAAGGACACGCCCATCGACACGTGTCTCAAGCTCGAGAAGCGGCCCGGCGAGCTCCCAAAGCCCATCCGCGAGGCGGGCCGGTTCGTCACGACCGGGGGCGGGAGCGTCGCCGTTCGGGACGCGGTGAGCCGGTACCAGCCGGCGGTCGCGTTGCACGGCCACATTCACGAGTCGATGGGCAGGTTCAGGCTTGGGAAGACGCAGTGCTTCAACCCGGGGAGCGAGTACGTACAGGGCACGCTGAACGGATGGATCGTGGCGCTACGGGGCGGCAAGCTCACGGGCTATCAGCACACGTCGGGATGAGGGGCAGCCGTACCCGGCGAGAGGACGTTCACGCTCCGCCGGATGCTGGCAGACTGCCCGTCATGCGTGACCGGGCTCGAACCGTCGTCGTCGGCGCCGGGATCGTCGGGACGAGCGCGGCCTATCACCTCGCCGAGCTCGGCGAGCCCGATGTCCTGGTGCTCGACCAGGGCCCGCTGTTCGAGACCGGCGGCTCGAGCTCGCACGCGCCGGGGCTCGCGTTCCAGACCAACGGGTCCCGGATGATGTGCCGGATCGCGCAGGAGTCGGTCGCGCTCTACGCCTCGCTGGACGTCGACGGGGAACCCGCGTGGTACGGCGTCGGTGGGATCGAGGTCGCGACGACCTCGGCGCGGATGCGGGAGCTGAAGCGCCGGCTGGGGTTCGCGCGCTCGTATGGGCTCGGAGGGGCCGAGCTCCTGACGCCTACGGAGGCCGCCGCCAAGCTCCCGCTGCTCGACCCTTCGACGATCCTCGGCGCGTATCACGTGCCCTCCGACGGGATCGCGAAGGGCGTTCGGATCGCGACGGCGCTCGCGCGTCGGGCCGAACGACACGGGGTCGCATTCGAGGGCGGCGTGACGGTGACCGGCTTCGACATCCGGGACGAGCGCGTCTTCGGCGTCCTGACCGACCGCGGCGACGTCGCCTGTGAGCGCGTGCTGCTGTGCGCCGGGATCTGGGGTCCGAGCGTCGGCGCGTTGGCGGGCGTCCCGGTCCCGCTGCTGGCCGTCCAGCACCAGCTGGTGTGGACCGACCCCATCCCCGAGCTCGAGGGCGACACGAGCGAGGTCGCGCATCCGATCCTTCGGCACCAGGACATGGCGATGTACTTCCGCCATCGGAGGGACCATTATGCGGTCGGCAACTACCAGCACGAGCCGATCCCGACCCCTCAGTCCGAACTCCGAAGGCCCGGCGACGAGCGGTTGATGCCGTCGCTGATGCCCTTCACCCCCGGCGATTTCGACGTGGCCGAAGCCGAGGCGGCGCGGCTGCTGCCCGCGCTGAAGGGCCGCATGCGCCCCGACGATCCCGAACGCTCGATCAACGGCATGTTCTCGTTCACACCCGACGCGGGTTCGATCGTCGGCGAGTCGGCTGAGGTCCGCGGGTTCTGGCTCTGCGAGGCGGTGTGGGTCACGCACGCCGGCGGGTTCGGCAGGCACGTCGCCGAATGGATGGTGCAGGGCGAGCCGTCGATCGACATGGCCGAGGCCGACGCCAACCGGTTTTACCCGTACATGACGACGCCCCCGTTCGTGCTCGAACGCGGCAAGCAGCAGTACCGGGAGGTCTACGACATCATCCACCCGCGCCAGCAGATGGCGCGGCCGCGCAAGCTCCGGCTCTCGCCGTTCTACGACCGCCAGGTGGAGCTCGGAGCCGAGTTCGTCGTGGGCGCGGGTTGGGAGCGTCCCGAGTGGTTCGCGGCCAATACCGCGCTCGTCCCGAGTGACGCGCCGTGGATTCGGCGCGACGAGTGGGCGGCACGGTTCTGGTCACCGATCGAGGGGGCGGAGCACCTGGCGACGCGCTCGAGTGCGGCGCTGTTCGACCTGACCCCGTTCGCGAAGTTCGACGTCGAGGGTCCCGACGCGCTCGCCTACCTCGAGCGCGTCTGCGCCAACCGGATCGATCGTCCCGTCGGGACGATCGTCTACACGGCCATGCTCACCCCGACGGGTGGGATCCGCTGCGACCTCACGATCACGCGCAAGCAGGATGAGCTGTTCCGGGTGATCACGGGCGGAGGGAGCGGGCAGCACGATCTCGCCTGGATGCGGCGGCAGATCGCCGAGGGCGAACGGGTCCGGATCACCGAGCGCACCGGGTCGCTGTTCGCGCTCGGCCT
>JBKPRY010000278.1:0-5680 GCA_046734755.1 Actinomycetota bacterium
GCGCCGGAAGACCTCGCGCGAGGCGAACGCGGGGGACCCGTCGGGCCAGCTCGGCGTCGCCAGACACACGCGCCAGCCGGGGCGCCACCGGAGGTCGTGGAGCGTCTCGGGGTCGGGGCGCACGATCAGGTCGGGCGCGCCCACGCGGATCCCGAAGCGCTCGTAGTCCGCGATCGGCGCGTCGGTCGGATCGAGCCCGATGATGAGGTCGGTCATCACCGTGCCGTGCTCGAGGGCGGACTCGAACGCGTCCGGGCGCAGGGCCTTGCCGCGCAACGACCCGTTCATGTCGGGGATCGCGAGGAGGACGAACTCCTCGCCCGCTGCTCGGGCGCTCACGCTGGCGAACCCGCCAGGTCGGCGCCGACGCGTCGTTCGGCGTCGGCCATCGCCGCCGCGAAGCGTTCGACCATCTCTGTGAGCTCGGCATCGGTGCTCGTGTAGGCGGGCGCGAGGAGCACCTGGTCGCCGGCGAACCCGTCCGCCTGCGGATGCGTGGAGGTCACGAGCAGACCGTGTTCGAACGCGGTGTCGTCGACGATCGCGGCGGCGTCGAGCTCGACCGGCAGGAACGACGTGCCGTCGCGCGGGTCGCCCAGCTCGACCCCGAACAGGAAGCCGCGCCCACGTACCTCCTTGACGAGCTGCGAACCGTCGAGCGCGGAGGCGAGCTCGTCCCGGAGCGCCGGCCCTCGGTCGCGGACCCGGTCGACGAGGGCTCGTTCCTCGATCAGATCGAGCACCGCGACCCCGACGGCGGAGGGCAGCGGCGCCCCGTCCCAGGTGTGTCCCAGGTCGAACTCGCGCGACCCGTGGTCGATCGCGTCGTAGACCTCCTGCCGGACCAAGACGGCTCCGACCGGCGCGTACCCCGCGCCGAGGCCCTTGCCGACTGCCACGATGTCGGGCTCGATCGGCAGCTGGTGCGCGGCCAGCCAGCTGCCGACGCGGCCGATGCCCGTGACCACCTCGTCGAAGCAGACCAGGAACCCGTGCTCCGCCCGGCGTTCGGCGAGGCCGTGCCAGAAGCGTTCGGGCGGGGAGTAGGCGGGGAGGGCTGCCGCGCTCACGGGCTCGCAGAAGAACGCGGCGACCTCGCCGCCGTGCTGCTCGAGCAGGCGGTCGAGCTCGGCGAGGGCGGCCTCGCCGGTCGGGTCGAAGCGCCGCGTCGACGGGGGCAGGTGCAGGTGCGACGCGAGGTACGGCGTGTACGGCTCCTGGACCGCCGGTCGTCCGTTGAGGGCCAGCGTGCCCATCGACGCCCCGTGGTAGGCCTGCGCGGGCGAGATCACGCGCCAGCGGTCGGTTTCGCCGCGTTCGACGTGATACAGGCGGGCGAGCTGGAGGGCCGTCTCGTTCGCCTCCGAACCCCCCGACACGAATCGGACCCGGGCCATCTCCGGCGTCAGTCCGAGCAGCCGATCCGCGAGGCGTTCCTGTGGCTCGCTCGTGAAGTGGTGGTTGTAGTAGTACGAGATCTTCTCCGCCTGCTCGGCGGCGGCTTCGGCGATCTCGCGGACCCCGTGACCGAGGCAGGCCACCATCGCGCCGCCCGAGCACGCGTCGAGGATCCGCCGCCCGTCGATCGCCGTGAGCCACACGCCCTCGCCCCGCTCGATGCTCGGGTACGGCAGGTCGAGGAAGCGGTGGAAGACATCCGAGCCGTCGGTGCGGATCATCGCCGGGTCGCGGCCGAACCGAGCCGGGCGACACCGTCCAGGTAGCGTTCGAGCAGTCGCATCGCGGTCCGCCGGTTCCCTTCGGCGTTGCGGTCGGTCTCGGCGAGCAACGCGTCGGGATCGACGCCCTCGTCGTCCAGCTCGTGACGGTAGGCGCGTACCCAGTCGTGCATGATCTCGGGGGTGACCTCGGGGTGGAATTGGAGCCCCAAGCTCCGCCCCGACACGAACGCCTGCGGACCGACGTCGGATTCCGCGATCAGGGTCGCGCCCGGCGGCGTCGTGAACGTGTCGAAGTGCCACTGGAACCACGGCCCCTCGGGGACGAGCTCGGGGTCGGTCGTGCGCACCGGCAGCCACCCGATCTCGGCCACGTCGCCCCGGTACACCTCGCCACCCAGCACGCGTGCGAGCATCTGGCCGCCGAAGCAGAGCCCGAGGACCGGCACGTCGTCGTGCACCGCCTTGTCCATGAGCCGTGCCTCGCGCGGCACGAACGGCTTGTGATCGTCGAAAGCCGCGAACTCGGAGCCGAGCGACACGATGAGGTCGTACGAGCTCGGGTCGAGTTTGCGACCGTCGATGTCGATGCGTACCACGTCGACCTCCGCCCCGTGCGCATCGAGCCATCCGGTGACATGCCCGGGCGGCGTGGGTTCCTCGTGCTGAAGGATCAGCGCGTGCAGGGTGGTCTCGGTCATCGGTCGGCTCCCGCGGTCGTCGGCGACGGTCTCGCGCCGAGTTCCGGTTCGACGTCCTGCGCGACGCGGTGCACGGCGTCGGCGAACCGCGAGACCATCTCGGCCAACTCGTCGTCGGTGGTCGTGAATGGCGGCGCGAACAGGGTCTGGTCCCCCGCGAAGCCGTCGCGGGTCGGCTGGGTCGAGAGCGTGATCAGCCCGCGTTCGAACCCGGCCTGGTCGACCCGTCCCGCTACCCGGAGCTCGCGCGGCAGGAACGAGCCATCCACCGGATCGGCGAACGACACCCCGAGCAGGTACCCGTGCCCACGGACCTCCTGCACGATCGGCACGTCCGCCAGCGCCGCCTCGAGCTCGTCTCGCAGACGGCGCCCGCGCTCCTCGACGTGCGGGATCAGCTTCTCGGACCGGAGCGCATCCAGGACCGCCAGCCCCACGGCGCACGAGAGCGGTGCGCCGTCCCAGGTGTGACCGAGGGGGAACCGACGCGAGCCGTTCGCGATGGCCTCGTAGACCGGCTCGCGGCACATGACCGCGCCGATCGCCGTGTACCCGGCGCCGAGGCCCTTCGCGGTCGCGATGATGTCCGGCATGCAGGCCGTGGCTTCGCCGGCGAACCACCGACCCGTTCGCCCGACGCCGGTGACCACCTCGTCGAAGCAGACCAGGAACCCGTGGCGGTCGCGGCGTTCGGCCAGGCCCTCCCAGAAGCCGCGAGACGGCGTCGACGCGGGCAGCGCCGCGGCGCTGACGGCCTCGCAGAAGAACGCCGAGACGGTCTCGGGTCCGGCCCGCTCGAGGGCGCGGTCGAGCGCCTCGAGGGCCACCTGACCGGTCGGGTCCGAACGGGACGTGCTGGGGGGGATATGGAGGTGCTGGGGAAGGTAGGGACCGAACGGTCCGTGCAACCCCGGCCGGCCGGTCAGCGCGAGCGTCTCCATCGTCGGCCCGTGGTAGGCCTGTGCGAAGGAGATCACCTGCCAACGCGAGGGCTCGCCGCGTTCGACGTGGTAGCTCCGGGCGAGCTGGATCGAGGTCTCGTTCGCGTCCGACCCGCTCGTGACGAACCGCACGCGCGAGAACCCCTCTGGCGCCACGTCCACGAGTTCCTGCGCGAGTTGCTCCTGGGCGGGGTTGGTCAGCCGCTCGTTGTGCACGTAGGCGAGCCGTTCCGCCTGGGCGCGGGCCGCCGCGACGAGGTCGTCCCGGCCGTGCCCGAGCGTCGCCGCCATCGAGCCCCCGCTCATCGCGTCCAGGTACCGGTTGCCCGCCGCGTCCTCCACCCAGACGCCGTCGCCACGCACCACGACCGGATAGGCCCGTTCGAACTCGAGGGGGAGTACGCGCGTCTGGCTCGGCTCGATCACGCTCCGCGTCACGCGTCCTCCTCGTTCCTCGGCTCGCCTTTGGCTCGCCTTGGCTCGCCGGTTGGACGTACGACCGGCCCCGCCGAGGCCGGGCCGCCGTAACGTCCGAAGCGTACCGCGCGGCCGCCCGGCGAGGGGACCCTCCCGTCGCTCCCCCCGAACACGCTACGATCGAGCGATCGGCCGGCTCGCCGCCCCTCACGGGATGGTCGGGAAGGCCTGCGGCCGAAGGCGCACGGGCCGGTGGTGCCCAGAAGGAGGAGCCGGGTGGAGAGCGTCGGCAAGGTCCTCGAGGGGTGGCGGAAGGACGGGATCGCGTTCGTCCGGTTCGAACTGCCCGACATGCACGGGATCTCGCGTTCGAAGACGATCCCGATCGCCCACGCCGCCGACTATGCCGAGCGTGGTCTCAACATGTACGGCGGGGTCAGCGTCCTCGATTCACGGTCCGACGTCGTCCCAGGCACGCTCTACCACGAGGAGGTCGGGTACGGCGACCAGCTCCTGTTCCCCGATCCCGAGAGCGCCGCCGTGATCCCCTGGGCCGATCGCACCGCCCGCTTCATCTGCGATGCGCGCTGGTACGACGGCCGGCCGCTGGCGGCGACTCCCCGCCACGTCTTCCGTCAAGCCGTCGACAGGGCGCGCGAGATGGGGTTCGAGCCGCTGATGGGCTCGGAGTTCGAGTTCTATCTGCTGACCGCCGACACGCACGAGCCGCTGTTCGACGGCTACCAGATCTTCAACACGGTGCGCAACGACTACGTCCCCACGATCCGGCGGATCGTCGAGGAGATGCCGCGGGTCGGCGTCGACGTCATCACGGCCAACTGCGAGTACGCCGGGTCGCAGTGGGAGATCAACTTCGCGCCCGGACGTGGCCTGCGCGGACCGGACAACGCCTTCACATTCAAGAACGGCGTCAAGGAGATCGCGAAGCAGGACGGCTACCTCGCGACGTTCATGAGCAAGCCGTTCGCGACCTCCGCCGGGAGCGGCTGCCACACCCACGTCTCGCTGCTGCACGCGGACTCGGGGGAGAACGCGTTCGCCGACGAGGGCGATCCGAACGGCATGAACGACACCGCGCGTTCGTTCATCGCCGGGCTCCTCACGTACGCGCGCGCGATCGATGCGGTGATCGCGCCCACCGTGAACTGTCTGCGCCGCCGCCGGCGGCACACGTTCAGCCCGACGAATATCTCCTGGGGACACGAGGATCGCTCGGCGCTGGTCCGGGTCAAGGGCGGGAGCCCCGCCTCCAAGCACATCGAGTACCGGGCGCCCTCGGCGCTGTCGAACCCCTACCTCGTCGGCGCCGCGTTGATCCAGGCCGGGCTCCGCGGGATCGAGGACAAGCTCACGGCGCCCGAACCGTCCGAGCCGGGCGTCCCGGCCGAGGAGGACGACAGGCTCGAGAAGTTGCCGACCGATCTCTCGGAGTCGCTCGACGTGCTCGAGGCCGAGCCCGCCACGCGCGACTTCTTCGGTGGGGAGTTCATCATGGCGTACACGAGGATGCGGCGGTACGAGCTCTCCCGGATCGCCGATCACGTGAGCGATTGGGAGCGCATGGAGTACCTGGAGCTGTTCTGAGTCCCTCCGCCAAGCCCCGAACGGCGCGCACGGCTCCGGCCCGGCGCCCGAGCGGCGGAGCCGCGTCGGTGGCGCGGCGCCTGGCCGCGGCCGGGGTCGAGGCGGTCGCGCTCGCGATGGTGGACCCCGCCGGTATCACGCGCGTGAAGTGCATCCCGATCGGGCGGTTCGAGGAGGTCGCGCGGTTCGGCGTCGGCCTCTCGAACGTGTTCTCGGTCTTCCTGATGAACGACGACATCACCTCGGCGCCGGGGATCGAGGGCCCGACCGGGGACACGCGGCTCGTCCCCGATCCCGCCTCGGCGGTCGCGCTGGCCGCCTCGCCCGGGTGGGCGCT
>JBKPRY010000279.1:0-2252 GCA_046734755.1 Actinomycetota bacterium
AGCAGGGCCGCGATCATCCCGGTCAGCACGTCGCCCGTCCCGCCGGTCGCCAGGAACGGACCCCCCGTCGGGTTGATCCGGACCGACCCGTCGGGTGCGCCGATCAGCGTTCGACTGCCCTTCAGCAGCACCGTCGCCGAGGTCCGGGCGGCGAGCTCGCGGACGTGGCGAACGCGATCGGCCGCGACCTCGCCCACGGAGACCCCCGCGACCCGCGCGAACTCGCCGGCATGCGGCGTGAGGATCAGGTCGGCCTTGCGATCCGCGAGATCCTCGGCCCGCCCCGCGAACGCGTTCAGGCCGTCGGCGTCGAGGACGACCGGCACCTCGCTCGAGCGCACGAGCTCACGGATCCATCCCGCCGTCCGCTCGTCGGTCGTCATCCCGGGCCCGACGGCGAGCGAACCCGCCTGCCCGAGCACCTCGTTCAGGCGAGCAGAGCCTCCCGCCGCGGTCCCCACGTCGGTCTCGGGGAGCCCGACGAACACGGCCTCGCGGACGGCTCCCTGCGTCACCGGCAGGATGCCCTCCGGCACCGCCACGGCGACCAGGCCCGCGCCCGTCCGGTACGCGGCGGTCCCGGCGAGCGCGACCGCCCCCGTCATCAGCTTCGAGCCGCCGACCACGACCGCGTACCCCGCCGAGCGCTTGTGCGTGTCGGGTTCGCGGGGAGGCACCATCGCCGCGACGTCCTCCGCCTCGAGCAGCACGAGGTCGCTGCGGATCAGATCCGCCGGGAACCCGATCTGCTGGACCTCGACGATGCCCGCGTGCGTGGCCCCGGGCAACAGGACCAGCCCGGGCTTCGCCGCTCCGAACGTGACCGTGAGGTCGGCGCGGACCGCGGCACCCTCCACCGCCCCGGTCTCGCCGTTCACCCCCGAGGGGATGTCGACGGCCACGATCGGGACGGCGGAATCGGCGAGCGCCCCGATCGCCTCGGCGTAGGACCCCGCCGCGGTCCCGCGAAAGCCCGTACCGAAGATCGCGTCGACCGCCACGTTCGCGCGCCCGAGCTCGCGGTCGAGCGCCGCGGTTGCGAAGGCGCGACGCCGCACCGTCGTGGTTCCGAGCCGTGCGAGGTTGGTCCCCGCGGGACCCGCGAGCTCGTCATCGAGGAGCAGCACCGTAGTCCGGAACCCCGCGTCATCCAGGTACCGGGCCGCGACCAGACCGTCGCCCCCGTTGTTGCCCTTGCCGCACACCACCACCGCGCGCCGCCCGTACGCCCCGCCGACCAGCCGGACGGCGGCGTCGGCGACCTCGCGGCCGGCGGCCTCCATCAGCGCGTCCGCGGGGATCCCTCGCTCCTGGGCCGCGCGATCGAGCTCGGCCGCTTGCGCGGGGGTCAGGACGAACCTCATCCCGACACCGCCAGGGCGAAGGCGACCGCGCTCGTCTTCTCGTGGGTGAACGTGATCAGCACGTCCGAGATCCCGAGCTGGTCCGCACGGGCCTTCGCGTTGCCCTCCAGGCGGACGGAGGGCGCTCCGGAGGGCGCCCGGGTGACCGAGATGTCCTGCCAGCGCTTGCCCCGGTAGCCGCCGAGCGCCTTGATCACGGCCTCGCGAGCCGCGAAGCGTCCCGCGTAGGACTCCGCCGGACGAGCCTTCGCGTCGCAGTAGGCCCGCTCCTCCGGAGTGAACACCCGCTCGCGCATCGCCGAGTGCCGCCCCAGGGCACGCTCCATCCGCTCGATCTCGCAGATGTCGACCCCGAGGCCGAGAATCTCCACGCCGCTAGGGTAGCCGCCGAGGCGCTCGCCGCTCGGCTACTCGACCGTGACGCTCTTGGCGAGGTTCCGAGGCTGGTCGACGTCGCAGCCCCGGAGCTTGGCCACGTGGTGGGCCAGCAGCTGCAACGGCGGCGTCACCACGACGGGGGCGAACAACTCGGGCACCCGCGGGACGAACAGCACATCATCGGCGTGCTGCGTGATCTGCTCGTCTCCCTCGCTCGCGATCGCGATCACGCGTGCGCCGCGCGCACGGACCTCCTGGATGTTCGAGAGGACCTTCGGGTAGACGTGGCACTCGGTTGCGACCGCGACGACCGGGACACCCTCCTCGACGAGCGCGATCGGACCGTGCTTGAGCTCGCCGGCGGGGTACCCCTCCGCGTGCACGTACGACAGCTCCTTCAGCTTCAGCGCACCCTCGAGCGCGGCGGGGTAGCCGGTGTGCCGTCCGATGAACAGGACGTCGCGTGCCTCGTAGATCTCGCGGGCGATGCCGCCGATCTGCTCCGACAGC
>JBKPRY010000280.1:0-1986 GCA_046734755.1 Actinomycetota bacterium
ACTACCTGAGCGCCTCCGGCTCGCCGGGCAACGACCGCGCGGCGCTGTACCACTACAACCCGGTGGCAGCCTACGTCACGGCCGTCATCAGGTACGCGAACGCGATGTCGCGCGACCCGGACCTGTACTACGCGTACTACAACTGGCAGGTGTTCGTGCGCACCAGGCACGGGGACGTGCGGCTCACCGGTCCCGGGCTGTAGGGCCGCGACCCCGGGGCGCTACGCTCGCCCGATGGAACGTGGGCGAACGGGCGCCGGCCGCACGGCGTCCCGCGTCGCCATCGGGGCCTCGGTCGCGTCGTTCGTGTTCGTGGCGCTCGTCGCGGCGACCCCGGGGTCGCCGTTCACCCCGATCCTCCCCTCGGAACCGCGTGGTCCGTTCCGCTGGCTGGCTTGGCTCGTCGGGCTCGACGGCGTGCATGGGAGCGCGCTCGCGGCGGTCGGCGTGGTCGCGGTGTCGTCGGCGGCTGCCGCGTTCGTCCTGGTCCTCCGCGAGTGCCGCCGCGAGACGATCTCGGCGCGAACGGCGATCGGGCTCGCCGTCGCCTACCACGTCGCCCTGCTGTTCCTGCCCCTGCTGTTCTCGCGCGACGTCTACTCGTACGCGTACTACGGCAGGATCGCCGGCACGTACCATGCGAATCCCTACGTCGCGACACCCGCCGACTTCCCCCAGGACGTCCTCGCGACCTTCGTCGGCCCGAGGTGGGTCGACACGCCTGCGGTGTATGGGCCGTTGTGGACCCAGGTCTCGGCACTGGTGACCCGCGCCGCCGGCGACGTCGGGACGATCGTGACCACCTTCCGGGTGATCGCGATCGCCGCGAGCCTCGGGACAGTGTTCGTGGTGGCGGGGCTGGTCCGCCGGGTCAGGCCCGGGCGCGAGGCGTTCGCGATCGCACTCGTCGGGCTGAACCCGGTCGTGCTGTTCCAGAGCGCGGCGAGCGGGCACAATGACCTGCTGGTCGCGCTGGCGGTCGCCGCCGCGCTCGCGCTGGTCTTCTCGGGTCACGAGCTGTGGGCGACCGCCGCGCTCGCGCTCGGGACGCTCGTCAAGGTCACGGTCGCGGTGCCGCTCCTCGTGTGGTGGGTTGCGGTCGCCGCCCGGCGGCCGCGGGGCGAACGCCTTCGGACCCTCGCGCCGCACCTGGGGCTGGCCGCCGCGTTCGCGCTGATCGCCGCGGCGCCGTTCGCGAACACCGAAGATCCGACCCTCGGCACGCTCGAGCTCGGGTCGCACGAGGGCTGGCTCGCGCCTTCGAGGTTCTTCCGGCGGGTGCTCGACGCGGTCTCGGGCGACCTCCTCGGGATCGTGCCGCGGATCGCGTTCGCGATGATCGCGGTGGCGGCGGTGTTCCTGATGGCGAGGGCCGTCTGGCGCCGGCGGCCCGAGATCGGATCGGCGCTCGTCGGTGCCTCGTGGGGGTGGGGGTTGCTCTGCCTGATGCTGCTCGGGCCGGTCCTGCTCCCGTGGTATGTCACGTGGGCGCTGCCGCTCGGCTGGCTGCTGCCGCGCGTGCCCCGAACCGTGTTGATCGGCACCGGCCTCGCGCTCACCGTGTCGCAATGGACGTCGGAGCCGGCGGCGTTCGGCTCCGCGTACGACGCGAACCTCCTGGTCGGGCACTACGTGATCACGCCCGTCGTGATCGGGCTACTTGGCTGGTTGCTCCTGGACCTGTGGCGCCGAACCCGATCGGGCGCGCCGCTCGAGGACGAACCGGACCAGGTACCCGCCGCCGCCGGCGATCGCTGACACCGCGAGCGCGCCGACCGTCGTCCCGAGCGCTACGCCGAATGCGTCGAGCGCGGTCCCGGCGAGGATCAGCATCGCCGCGCCGACCGCCGGCGCGGCCGCGGCGGCGGTGATCGTGTCGGCGAGCCCGATCCGCGCCCAGCCGTAACCCGCCACCCACAACAGCGCGAGCGTCGCCATCGATGCCCAGGTGATGCCGGCGGCCGACGAGGGTTCGAGCGGGTCGAC
>JBKPRY010000281.1:0-5614 GCA_046734755.1 Actinomycetota bacterium
GGCCGCCGAAGTCGAGCGAAGGGCCGCCGACGACGCGGCCGGGGTACGACCGCACGACTCGGCCGATCGCGGGATCGCGGCCAAGCTCAAGCGGACCGAGGACGAACGCGATCAGCTCGTGGCCAGGGTCGACCAGCTCGAGCACGCGACCACGAAGGCGCCGGCCACCCCCCCGAACGGCAAGAGCTCGAAGCGAGGATCGCGCAGCTCGAGGGCGTCCGTCGCGGAGAACACGTCGAACTCCAACCAGCGCAGGAGTCGTTCGCGAACACCCGGGTAGGAGATCGTCCTCAGGCCGAGACCGGCTCGGCCGTCCACCCGTTCGTCAGAGAGAGCTCCCGCAGCGGATCGACCGCGTAGGTCGCCAGGAGCTCGGACTCGATCTCTCTTGCAGACAGGATCCTCGGGACGCGATACGCATACCGGCGACTGAGCTCGAGGTGCGGCTCGCACAGTGGGACCATCCTTCCCCCACGGTGCCGCACGACCACGTCGCAGTCGCCCGGCCCGTTCCGCCCCCACAGCGTGAAACAGAGGTAGCAGAGCAGCCGGAGCCGCTGCGGGTAGGCGAGCGCCGCCCGGAACCCGTGCTCGTGCTCGATGATCCGACCCCACAGCGCGACGGTCCCGAGCACCGCTGGATCCCGGGTCCTTCGGAGCTCTTCGGGGCTCTCGACGGCGTGGAGGCCGCACGTGCACTCCAACTCGGGCCGAACGTGCGATCGCTGCCGGGTGCACGAGGCCTCGGCGGGACGCCTGGGCGGCCACGGCCTCCCATCGCCGGCGATCGGCGCGAGCCTCACCCGCGACCCGTCCCGCGAACCCACGAGCGTCCACGTCCGCCACGCGTGGATCGGTTCGGCAAGGGTCGCGACCGGTGTCTCGAGCCGGGTGGGCATCGGCTACGAAGCCGTCCGGGAGCGTTCGGGCTCCGCGGGCGCGGGTTCGGGCGTCGCCGGTTCGAGGTCGGGCAGCACCTCGGGCACCGGGAGGGACACGGGCTCGACCTCGATGATCCGCTTCGGCCGACCGATGTCCACTGGCGGGCTCCCCGGGTCGCTCCTGCTACCGAGCGTACCTCCGTGGCACCGGGCCGGCCAGCCGCCTTCGTTCAGACGCGGACCAGCTTGTTGATCCCGTCGAAGTCGCTGAAGAAGATCCTTCCTCCTGGGCCGATCTCGTAGGAGAGGGTGCTCCCGCCGTGGTCGAGGAGGACCGTTTGGCCGGCGATCGTGGTCCGTTGATCGTTGAACACGATCCGGGTCACCTGACCGTTGTTCACCGCTCCGAAGAACGCGGCGCCCTCGTTCTGCCGGCCGAGGCCGCAGCCATCGCAGAACGCGACACCGGTGATGCCGATCGGGCTTGCGTAGAAGAGCTCGGGCAGGATCGGGTTCGGTCCGTCCTGGTTCGTGTTGGCGGGGGAAGCCCCGGCGCAGGTCTCGCTCGGCCCCCAGCCGTAGTTCTCGCCGCCCCGGATCCGGTTGATCTCGTCGTTGCAGTCCGGCCCGTTCTCCGTCTCCCACAGCTCGTCGGTCTGCGGATCGAAGGCGAAGCCGAACGAGTTCCGGATCCCGAACGCCCACACGCGATTGCCGAACGGGTTGTCCATCGGGACGTCGCCGTTGGGCTCGATGCGGATGATCTTGCCCCGGTCCTCGTTCGTGGTGTCCTGAGCGTTCGAGGAGTCGTGGGCGTCGCCGACGATCGCGTAGAGCATCCCGTCGGGCCCGAACGCGATCCGCCCGCCGTTGTGGTAGGGGCTACCGCCCGCCGCGCTCGTGAACAGCACCGTCCGGCCGACGCCCGAACCGTGACGGTCCCGGTACCGCAGGATCTGGTTGCTGAGCCGTCCGCCCGCGGAACGTGTGACGTACACGTATACGAGCGGCTTGGCCGGGTACCTCGGGTGCAGCGCGATGCCGAGCATCCCGCGCTCGCCCTCGCCGTTCACGCCGGGGACCTTCACGAACAGGCGGTCGGCGTCGGTGTCGAGATCGTGTGTCCGAACCTGGCCCGTCCCCTTCTCGACGTACCAGACCTTCCTGCCCGGCCCGAACGTGAACGCGACGGGCTGATTCAGGCCGCCCACCACCTCGCGCGCCCGGATCCGCGCGCCGGCCGATGCCGACATGGACGCCAGCACGAGCTGCGCCGCGAGGCAGGTCCCGATGACGATCGCGATCCGTGTCCGCATGTCGGCTCCTCTACAGTTCATCCCCATGACCACCTCGATCTTCGGGAGCGCCGCGCACCCGCCGTCTCCGCCCCATCATCGCGCACGATCCGTCGGTAGGCGTGGATGCGGCCCGTGGGTCCCCCGGGCCTCTGGGGGCGAACGAACGAGATTCGCCAGGGTCCTGCTGGTCGGGTGCCTGCTGGCGGGGTGCACGGCCGAGCGGGTCACCGAACCGTTGACGTCGTCGCCGTCGATCCCCACCCCCTCGGCGGGTTCCTCGCCGACCGCGGTCGAAGACCCGTCGATCAAGATCAAGACCCCGCCCGTGGGCGGCGAGGTCGGCACACCGGTTTCGATCACGGGGACGGCGGAGGTGGTCCACGGCGCCCTCACCGTCCGGGTGCTCGGTGAGGATCACAACGAACTCGCCGCGATCGTCGTGCGCGCGAGCTGCGGCGACGGGTGCCGCGGGAAATTCGGGACGGAGCTCTACTACTTCATCGAACGCGAGCAACCGGGCACGATCCAGGTCTACGGGACCGGCGCGGACGGCGAACGGGCGATCGCGAGCGTCCCGGTCGTGCTGTTCCCTCCATAGGCCGTGATCTCGGGTCCCTGCTAGGGTCGGCGCCGATGTCCGCCCAACCGCTGTGGGAACAACGGTTCCGCGCACCCACTCGAACCCTTCCCGCCTGGGGCCCGGCGGCGCCCGATCGGTTCGCCCTGCTGTCGGACGAGCACGGGTCGTTCCAGGCATACGCGTGGGATCCCGGCTCCGACCCGGTCCGACGCACCGACGAACCCATCGGCGTGAGCCTGGCGACGGTGACCGCGGACGGCTCGAGCGTGGTCTGGTTCTCCGACCCTACTGGGGACGAGTCCGGCCGCTGGCTGGCCGTCCCGTTCGAGGGAGGCGATCCGGTCGAGGTGTTCCCGGGCGCCCCGATCGGATGGCCCGAGGGACTCTCGCTCGGTCGCGAGCTCGCCGTCGCCGTGCTCGCCGATCGCGGCGGCTTCGCGGTCTACGTGTCCGAGGACGGAGGCGCGGCCAAGGAGATCCACCGGCATCCCGACGTGATCGGGATCTCCGACTCGGAGCTGCATCTGGAGGGGTTCGACCACGTGGGGCTGTCCGCGGACGAGACGCTGGTGTGCCTCGAGGTGGCGCAGGACGGTGACAACATCCGCCGAAAGCTGCTCGTCCTGGATCCGCGCACCGGCGCCGTGGTCGGCGAGCTCGCGGACGGGCCGGGCCTGGGGGTGCGTGCGTTCGCCTGGTCGCCGATCCCCGGAGATCAGCGGATCCTGATCGGCCACGAGCGCCAGGACCTCTTGCGGCCGAGCGTCTGGAACCCAACGACGGGGGAGCGGAAGGACATCGCGCTCGACCTGCCGGGGGATGGCGTCCCGATCGATTGGTGGCCGGACGCCGGGTCGATCCTGATCTCCCACCTGTTTCGAGGACGGGATCGTCTCTACCGCGTCGATCTGGATCGAAGGTCGCTTACCGAGATCGACCATCCGCGCGGCGAGATCCTCGGCGCCCGCGTCCGGCCCGACGGCCGCGTGTGGTTCCGCCTCTCTCGAGGGGATCGCGCGCCCGTCCTGCTCGACGACACCCGGGGGGAAGTCCTGCCCAACGCCACCGGCGGCATACGAGACGGGCGGCCGTATCGCGAGTGGCTGTTCCGCAATCCGCAAGGTGACGTGGTGCAGGGCTGGGTCGCCACCCCGCCCGGCGACGGTCCGTTCCCGCTCTACGTAAAGGTGCACGGCGGACCCGACTGGCTGTACCTCGACACCTGGTTCCCCGACGTCCAGTCGCTCGTGGACGAGGGCTTCGCCGTCGCGATGGTGAACTACCGCGGCTCGATCGGGTTCGGCAGACGCTGGCGCGATCACATCATCGGCAACATCGGGTTCCCCGAGGTCGAGGACGTCGTCGCCGGTCGCGACGACCTGGTCGCGCGAGGGATCGCCGACCCCGAACGCGTCGTGATCGGCGGCTGGTCGTGGGGCGGCTACATCACGCTGCTCGCCCTGGGGCTCCACCCGGATCGGTTCGCGGCCGGCGTGGCGGGGGTGCCGGTGGGCGACTACCTGGACTCGTACGACGATTCCGCCCCGTCGCTGCAGGCCTACGACCGGACGCTCGTCGGCGGCGTCGTCCACGACATCCCCGAGTTCATCGCCGAACGGTCGCCGATCACCTACGTAGGGGACGTGAAGGCGCCGGTGTTCGTTCTGGTCGGCGAGCGCGACTCGCGCTGCGTGCCGGGCCAGGTGTACCGCTACGTGCGCGCCCTGAGGAAGGCGGGCGGCGAGGTCGAGCTGTACTCGTACGGCGAGGGCCACAGCTCCTACATCGTCGACGAGGAGGTCCGCGAGTGGGGCGCCGTCCTGGAGTTCCTGCGACGCCGTGTTCGGCTGCCCTGATCGTCATTCACCCACGGTGATGAAGTTCCGCCACCGGCCGTCCTCGTCGATGGCCAGACGTGGGCCCTGGTAGCCGGCCCCGCCGTCGATCATCAGCCGGATCTGCTCGTCGGAGTATCCGAGTGCGGCGAGGTCGGCTCGCTCCTGCGGCAGCAGCGCCGAGAGATCGCTGTTCACCAGGTACGGCCAGAAGAAGAACGTGCCGTAGCCGTCGCCGATGTCGCGGCTGGTCGGCGGCATCTCGAGGATCGCCACCATGATGTCGAGCTCGGACGGGTCGGCTCGCCATGCGGGGATCGGATCGCTGCCGTCATCGAGGTTGTAGATGAACGTGTTCGGGTCGAGGAGCTCCGCGAGCGCGTCGAAGTCCTTGGCCTTCGCGGCGTCGTAGATCCGCTGCGCGGTCGCCGCGACGTCCGGTGGAACGCCGGTCAGGTTCGGGCCGGATGGTCTCGTGTCGCCGACGGGCGTCTCGACCTGCACCAAGACCGCTCCGAGGCTCGCGCCGGTGGCGTCGGGCATCGTGAGGAGCAGCGTCGCTCGGCCGTCGACCGTCGGTGCGACCTCGACGTCGAACGAGAACGTCCGGTCGGTGAGTTCGTATCGAGCGGAGCCGAGCGAAGGCTCGAGGGCCGGCCCGTCGAATACGTGGGCCCCGAACGCAGGCGCACCTTCGAAGAGGTCGGACAGCCGTCCCGACAGGTGGAGCACGCCGGGGGCGGCGTGGGAAAGCTCGTCGAGCTGGATCAGCGGCGACGAGACTCCGACGACGCTCCAGGCGCCGCTCGGTCCCGTGCGACCGAGCTGGCTTACCACGACCGTGGTCGGCGGGACGGAGTCACCGAAGACCCGGTTTCTGATCACGACCTCCGCCTTGCTCCCGCGGACGTGCACGTGCTCGATCTGGTCGTCCCCCGGATCCCAGCCCAGGATGTTGACCGCGAGGAGCGACGTGATCCCCTCGGGGCTGGCCTGGAGCGGGACGTGACCCTCATCGAT
>JBKPRY010000282.1:0-2704 GCA_046734755.1 Actinomycetota bacterium
GCGTCGCGCACCCAGGACGGGCTCGGACCGCACGGGCGGGGGGACCACGACCACCTCGTCGTCCCGGCCCAGCTCGGCCTCGTACATCGCGACGACCTTGTCCGGGGACAGCCTGAGGTAGGTGGCATAGGTTCTCAGGCATCCACGCAGGTGGACATCACCCAGGAGCAGATGGAAGTCCTCGGCCTCGATCGCCTCGAGGAACTCGAGCCGCACGCGCGTGTCGCGTGCCGCCTCCTCCAACGTCAGGTCGCGCCCCTCGCGCACTTTTCGAAGCGCGGGGCCCACGCTGAGGGTCGTTCGCTGCAAGGAACCTCCCGGCCGGATCGCGGGCATCCTATCGGACGACCGCGAAAACGGGCACCTGAGGTGGAATCCCTGGTGACGCGCGCGTCGAGCTCGGGCCGAGCCCGTCCTAGCCCGCGCGCGCCGAGCGGGACTCCTCCCACTCCTCCGGCGTCACGAGCACGTCGCGCGCCTTCGACCCGAGCGACGGGCCGACGATCCCGCGGTCCTCCATCAGGTCCATCAGCCGTCCGGCGCGTGCGAACCCGACCTTCAGCTTGCGCTGCAGCATGCTCGTGGATCCGAGCTGCGAGCGGATCACGAGCTCGGCCGCCTGCTCGAGCAGCTCGTCGTCGCCCCCGAGCCCGCCGGGCTCCTCACCATCCGCCGGCGGCTTCCCCAGGCCCTCGACGCTCATCGCGTACTCGGCCGAGCGCTGGTCGCGGACCCAGTCCCCGACCGCCTGGATCTCTTTCTCCGTCACCCATGCCGCCTGCAGCCGCGCCGGCTTGGAAGCCGATGACGGCGCGAACAGCAGGTCGCCGTGCCCGACCAGCTTCTCGGCGCCGTTCATGTCCAAGATCACGCGCGAGTCGGCCTGGCTCGAGGTCATCAGGGCGATGCGGCTCGGGATGTTCGCCTTGATCAGGCCGGTCACGACATCGACGCTCGGGCGCTGCGTGGCCACGACCAGGTGGATCCCCACCGCACGAGCCATCTGCGCGATCCGGCAGATCGCATCCTCGACGTCCCGCGGCGCCACCATCATCAGGTCGGCGAGCTCGTCGATCACGACCAGCAGGTAGGGGAAATCGACGACCCGGTCCTCCTGTCCCGGCGGGATCCGCAGCGTCTCCTCCTCCATCCCCGTGCGGTACCCGTCGATGTCTCGGACGCCCACCATCGCGAGCAGCTCGTACCGCTGCTCCATCTCGCGCACGACCCAGGCGAGCGCCTCGGCCGCGCGCTTGGGGTGCACGATCACCGGCACGAGCAGGTGCGGCAGATCCGCGAAGTGCACGAGCTCGACGCGCTTGGGGTCGACGAGCACGAGCTTGACCTCGTCCGGGTCGGCCCGCATCAGGATCGAGGAGATGAACGAGTTGATGAGGCTCGACTTGCCGGCGCCGGTCGCGCCCGCGATCAGCACGTGGGGCATGTCCGCGAGGTTGACGAGCTGCGCCCGTCCATGGACGTCCTTGCCGAGCGCGACCGCCAGCGGGTGCTCGTCGTCGAGCGCGGTCTTCGAGCGCAAGATGTCGCCCAGCATCACGAAGTCGCGGACCTTGTTCGGCACCTCGACCCCGATCGCGGAGCGGCCGGGGATCGGCGCGATGATCCGCACGTCCGGGGTCGCGAGCGCGTATGCGATGTCGTCGGCCAGCGAGAGCACCTTGTTCACCTTCGTGCCGGCCTCGATCTCGACCTCGTACAGGGTGACGGTCGGCCCCCGGTGCGCCGCCACGACGTGTGCCGGCACGCCGAACGTGTGGAAGGTGCGTTCGAGGGCGGCCTTCTGGTGATCCTCGTCGCGTTCGCTGGACGCCGACGGCGGGGAGGTTCGCAGCAGCTCGAGTGGCGGGAGCTCGTACGGCCCGCCTCCCGTCGGCCGGACGAGAGCCGGCACCTCGATCGGCTCGGGCTCCTCCTCCGCTTCCTCGTCCTCGGGGAGCTCGACCAGCGAGAAGTCGTCGCTCACGTGCACGATCCGAGGTTCGGCGACCTCCTCCTCCTCCTCGTCCTCCTCCTCTTCCTCGTCCTCGTCGAGGTCGTCGTCGCCGCCCCGTGAGAATGCGTCGACGACTCGGTCCCAGATCGCCGAGAGCGGGGTCCCGGTGAAGATCAGCAGGCCGAGCAGGACGGCGCCGCCCCACACGATCGCGACGCCGATCCCCGAGACCAGCTTGCCGAGCGGCCACGATGCCGACGCCCCCGCGATGCCGGCCGCCCCGCTCAGTCGCTCGTAGCCGCCGAACGGCCGCGGGTTCCCCTGCCAGAGCGAGATCAGTGCCAGGACGCCGGCGGCTGCGATCGCGAACCCGATGAACATCCGAAGTCGCTCCTGCTCGGCCGTCCCCCGGAGCAGGATCAGCCCCCAGAACAGGGCGAGGATCGGGAAGACCACGGCCGCCATCCCGAACGTGGCGTGCAGCAGCCAGTCCAGCCCTCGCCCCACCGGCCCCGCCGAACCGAACCACAGCCCGAGGATCGCGAGGAGTGCGAGCACGACGAGACCGATCCCGAGGGCGTCGCGGGCCCAGGGACGGAGGTGGCTCCCGACCGAGGGTCGCTTGGTCTTCCTCTTGCCGCGGCCCTTCGTGGTGCTTGCCAACTACACCTCCACGATCACGGGCAGGATCACGGGCTTGCGCTGCGTGACCTCGTAGAAGTACTTGCCGAGGACCCTGCGGATGTTCTG
>JBKPRY010000283.1:0-1442 GCA_046734755.1 Actinomycetota bacterium
TCATCACCTCGGGAAACGTGGTTCCCGACATGGCGGGGCGCAACTCGGCGCTCTCGGGGGCCGCCGCGTTAAAACTACCGGATCGGTAGCACGCCCCCCCGCGGCGCGCTCGAAGGGCTCGCGCGGGCGCTCCAGCGAGCCGAGCTGGGCGAGATCGCGGGGGAACAGGAGCGCGACCGTCCAATCGGCCGCGATCTTGACCTTGCGGCCCAGCGTCGGCATCGCGTAGAGGTGGTAGGTGCGGTGGGCGAACCACGCCGGGAACCCGCGGAGCCGAACGCCCCGGATCGTCGCCACGCCCTTGTATCGGCCGAGCGAGACGACGGACCCGATCCCCCGGTATCCGAAGTGTTCCGGCGGGCGCCCCTCCAACACCGCCACGACGTTGCTCCCGAGCCGCTTCCCCTGCCGCATCCCGTGCTGAGCGGTGGGAGGCATCACCCCCCCGCCCAGGAGATCGGGCACCGCGGCCGAGTCGCCGGCCGCCCACGCGTCCTGGACGCCCTCGACGCGCAGGAACGTGTCGGTCCGGATCCGTCCCGCCTCGTCGACCGGGAAGCCGGACTCGGCGGCGAGCGGGGATGGCTTGACGCCCGCGGTCCAGACGAGCGTCTCGGCCGGGAACGCCTGCCCGTCGGACAGGCGGAGCACCCCCCCCTCCGCGGAGTCGAGCCGCGTGTTGAGCAGGACCTCGATCCCGCGTTCGCGCAGGCGCTCGATCGCGTAGTCGGCGAGGCTCGGGCCGATCTCGGGCAGGATCGAGCCGGCCGCCTCGACCAGGACCCACCGCATCTGGTCGCGTCGCAGGCTCGGATAGCTCCGGATCGCGTCGCGGGCGAGATCCTCGAGCTCGCCCAGCGCCTCGACCCCCGCGTACCCCCCGCCGACGAACACGAACGTGAGCGCCGCCCGTCGCCGTTCCACGTCGTCGCTGACCGCGGCGAGGTCGAGCCGCGAGAGCACGTGGTTGCGCAGCCAGATGGCCTCCTGGACCGTCTTGAACCCGACCCCGTGCCGGGCCAGGCCGGGGATGGGGAGCACGCGCGCCCATGAGCCGGGCGCGAGCACGACCACGTCGTAGCCGATCTCCACCTGGCGGCCGTCGGGGATGCGGACGCGCGCGGTGCGCTCGCCTCGGTCGAGGCCTTCCACCTCGCCGATCACGACCTCGCAGTGACGGAGCACGCGCCGGAGCGGGACGACCGCCGCCCGCGGATCGATCGTGCCCGACGCCACCTCGGGAAGGAACGGGTGGTACTGCATGAAGTTCTCGGAGTTGACGATCGTCACCCGGTGACCGAGATCGACGGCTCGGCGCAGATGCAGGGCCGCGTAGAGCCCGGCGAACCCGGCGCCCACGACGAGGATCCGCTTGCCGGCCATACGGGGCGATGCTACGGCGTGGGCGCCGCGGGCGATCCTCGGAGCGCCGCGTCGCGCAA
>JBKPRY010000284.1:0-6425 GCA_046734755.1 Actinomycetota bacterium
TCCGTGCGGGCGAGCGCGCCCCGTTCGCGTTCTCGGCACGCACCGCGGGAGGCCGGCTCGCGCACAAGGCGATCGAGCTCGAGGTGGCGGGTCGTGAGGAGCGTGACCCACACGACCTCGTCGAGCAAGCGGCCGAGCGACTGACCGAGGACGGCGCCTTCTCGGCCTACTGGAAGGGACTCGACGCGCTGCGCCGGGACGAGAACCTGATGGACGCGGCGAAGACGCTCGAGCTGTTCCGCTCGACGATGCCGCCGCTCAGGCAGATGCGGCGCGAGCTCGCGCCCTCCACCGAGTGGCACGTGCGCGTCGAGCTCCTCGGAGGGACGGTCGTCCTGTCGGGGCAGCTCGACCTGGTCCTGGGTCCGGGGCGGGCGGACGGGGCGGCCCGAGCCACCCGGCTCGCGATCGACCTGAAGACAGGACGTGCCTGGCCCGAGCACGCCGAGGACATGCGCTTCTACGCGCTGTTGCTCGGGCTGCGGTTCGGGATCCCGCCGTATCGCGTCGCGACGCTGTACCTGGATTCGGGTGAATGGCAGGCGGAGGACGTCGACGAACGCGTCCTGAACCGCGCGGCGGACCGCGTGATCGAGGCGATCCGTGCGGCCGCCGCGTCCTCGGCCGGACGGCCCGCACCGCTCACCCCCGGGCCCTACTGCACCTGGTGCCCGCGGTCGCTCACCTGCCCCTCCAGCGCGACCCGGCAGCCGGCCTGAGGTTCCCGCCAGGCATCGCCCGCACCACGGCGTTGTCGGCTCCGCCGACGCTCGCCTATCGTCGGCCGCACCCGCGACCTCGAACGGAGCGAGCATGGCCAGGGACGTGTACGACGTCGGCGAGATCCCGCCGTTGGGCGAGGTGCCGCCCCGCATGCACGCGCAGCTGGTCCGGCCCGAACGGTACGGCGAACCCGAGGACGCGATCAGCGACGAGGTGATCGACGTGCCCCCGATCGGTCCCGACGAGGCGCTCGTGATGGTTATGGCGGCAGGCGTCAACTTCAACAACGTCTGGGCCGCTCGTGGCGTGCCCGTGGACGTCACCAAGACGCAGGCGCGGTGGGGTGAACCGACGGACTTCCACATCGTCGGCTCGGACGCCGCGGGCGTCGTGTACGCGCTCGGCGAGCGCGTGACGAACGTGGGCGTGGGCGACCGTGTCGTCGTCCACGCGGGCCAGTGGGACCTCGAGGACCCGTGGGTGACCGAAGGTGGGGATCCTGGTCTCGCGCCGTCGTTCCGCGTCTGGGGGTACGACACGTGTTGGGGCTCGTTCGCACAGTTCACCAAGGTGCAGGCGCATCAGTGCCTGCCCAAGGCCGAGCCGCTCACCTGGGAGGAGGCGGCGGCGCCGACGCTCACCGGCGCGACGGCGTACAGGATGCTCCACGGCTGGCCGCCGAACACCGTCAAGCGGGGCGATGTCGTGCTCGTCTGGGGAGCCTCGGGCGGGCTCGGGTCGCTGGCCGTCCAGCTCGTGACGCTCGCTGGCGCAAGGGCGGTCGCGGTGGTGTCGTCGGCCGAGCGGGGCGCCTTCGCGGTGGAGCAGGGCGCGGTCGGGTTCATCGACCGGACCGCGTTCGACCACTGGGGGACGCCGCCCGCATGGGACGCGCCCGAGTGGAAGACGTGGTTCGAGGGCGCGAAGGCGTTCGGCAAAGCGATCTGGGACGCGGTCGGCGAACGGACGAGCCCCAACATCGTGTTCGAGCACCCGGGGCAGGACTCGATCCCGACCTCGATCTTCGTGTGCGAGCGCGGCGGCATGGTCGTGATCTGCGCGGGGACGACCGGCTACGACACGATGGTGGACGTCCGTTACCTCTGGTACCTCCAGAAGCGGTACCAGGGCTCGCACCTGTTCAACGACGAGCAGGCGACGGCGTTCAACGACCTCGTGCGCGAGGGCCTCGTGACGACGACGCTCGGACACACCTACGACTACGGCGAGTCCGGGCAGGCCCATCAGCTGATGGAGCGGGGCGCCCTGCCCGAGGGCAACGTCGCCGTGCTGATCAACGCGCCGGAACGCGGCCTGACCGATCTTCCCTAGATCTGCCTGCCGACCGTGGTCGGCGAAGGCTCCTGGACGAGCTCGACAAGGACCCCGCCCATGCTCTTCGGGTGGACGAACGCGATCGTCGTGCCACGCGAGCCCCCTCGCGGCGTCTCGTCGATCAGCGCGACGCCCTCGGCCCGAAGGCGCCCGAGCGCCTCGCTCACGTCCGCGACGCGGTACCCGAGGTGATGTATGCCGGGGCCACGCTTGTCCAGGAACCTCCCCACCGGCGTGTCGGACCCCAGCGCCCCGAGCAGTTGCACGTACGACTCGCCCACCGCGAACAGGACCTCCTCGACGCCCTGGTCCTGCATCCGTTCGCGGTGGGTCGGCTCGAGGCCGAACGTGCGCCGGTAGCGTTCGACCTCCTCATCCAGATCCGCGACCGCGATCCCGACGTGGTCGATCTGGGTCAGCATCACGGGCCCCGGCGCTTGCGGCGCTGGCCCTCGGCGAGCCGCGGCTGGAGCCGTTCCATCAGCTCGTGCGCCTGCTTCACGTGGTAGGCGGGCAGCGTGAGCGCCCGGGTCACGGAGGCGACCGCCTGGGCTCGCAGGTCGTCCTCGGGCTTTGCCCCATCGCCGCGGGACGGATGCAACGCGTAGAACTCGGTGATCTCGAGGAACTGCTGGAGCGAGGGAGTCAGGCCTCCACGCTCGTACGCGTAGATCGTCTGGCGTGCGGCGGGGAATCCGCCGGCGGCCGCCGCGTCCTGGACCGCTCGGTAGCCGGCGGCTCGTCGGAGGCCCCGGAGCATCGCGCCGATCGCCCGCGCGTCCTCCTTGGTCACGGGCTGGAGCTTCTTCCTCGCCATCGCCCACGCACGATAGCGGCTGAGGGGTCCGCGGGGAGCGCCGCACCCTCGTGAAAGTCGCGCGGAACGGCCCTTCGGCGTCCCTGTCTAGGCCGAAGGTCCGATGCTCCGTTCTCACTTCGTGCATAGGATGGGGCACGCCGTCGGACGACCAGATGGGGGCGTGACGTGAAGCAGGCGAGCAGATCGACCGCATCCGTGCTCTACGGTTCGGACGCCGTGGCGCAGGGCCGTGCAGACGTGAGCAAGGTCCGCGAGAAGACCCGGCGGCGCCGTTTGAGGCGGCTCATCGTCGCGCTGCTGCTGATCGATGCGTACCTCTGGTACCGCTACCTCACCGACAACCCCTTCAAGATGCCGACGCTCGGCCCCGAGGCGATCATCTTTGCCCCGGTTCTCCTGATCATGGTCGCGATCGTCGCGATGATGCTGATGCCGCTCTTCAGCGGCCGCTCGCCGCACCAGATCGTGCGGCCCGAGGAGATCGAGGTCGGGCTGGACGAGGTCCGGGGGCTCGACAACCAGGTCGACGAGGTCGGGCGAACGCTGGACGTGTTCCTGGGGTACGCGACGTTCCGCGACGAGCTGGGGGGCAACCCGCGCCGAGGGATGCTGTTCGAAGGCCCGCCCGGCACCGGCAAGACCTACCTGGCCAAGGCGATGGCCAAGCAGGCGGGCGTGCCGTTCCTGTTCAGCGCCGCGCCCGCGTTCCAGTCGATGTGGTTCGGGATGACCAACGCGAAGATCCGCTCGTTCTTCCGCCGCCTGCGCAAGCTGGCGCGCAAGGAGGGGGGCGCGATCGGGTTCATCGAGGAGATCGACGCGATCGGCGGCGAGCGCGGGGGGATGAACGCGAGCCCGGATCCGACCGGTCTCGGGCGTGTGGCGTCGTCGTTCATGGGCGCCGGCGGCTCGGGCATGGTGAACGAGCTGCTGATCCAGATGCAGTCCTTCGACCAGCCGCCGTTCGGCGCGCGGTTCAAGGCGCGGACGATCGAGTGGGTGAACGGTTTCCGCAAACCCGAGCGTCGGATCCCCGCGGCCAAGCCTACGTACAGCAACATCTTGCTGATCGCCGCGACGAACCGCGCCGACAACCTCGATCCGGCGCTGCTCCGGCCGGGGCGCTTCGACCGTCGGCTCTACTTCGATCTCCCGTCGAAGTCCGGCCGTCGCGAGCTGATCGACTTCTTCCTCGATCGCAAGACCCACCATCAGCAGCTCGACGACGACCACACGCGCGAGGACCTGGCGCACGAGACGTTCGGATACACCCCGGTGATGATCGAGCACCTGCTGGACGAGGCCCTGCTGATGGCGCTCCGAGGCGGGCGCACGGCGATGAACACGCAGGACATCCACGAGGCCAAACTGACCGAGGAGCTCGGCTTCAAGCAGCCCGTCACCTACACCGAGACCGACCGCGTCTCGGTCGCCACCCACGAGGCGGGACACGCCACGGTCGCCTACTTCCTCGGCAAGGGCCGGCGGCTCGAGGTGCTCTCGATCATCAAGCGGAGGATGGCGCTCGGGCTGCTCGCGCACGGCGACGAAGAGGAGCGGTTCACCCGCACCCGCACCGAGATCGAGTCCGGCGTCGCGATCGCGCTCGGCGGGCTGGTCGCCGAGGAGGTCTTCTTCGGCGAGAGCGGGACCGGTCCGGCCTCCGACCTCCAGCACGCGACGACGCTCGCCGCGCAGATGGTCGGGTCCTTCGGGATGGCGGGCTCGCTGGTGTCGTTCGACGCGATCGCCGAGGGTCCCATCGGATCCAAGAACCTCGTGGGCAAGGTGCTTGCCGACGGCCAAGGCAAGGCGCGGGTCGAGGAGATCCTCACCGAGCAGAAGGAGCGAGTCGCCAAGCTGCTCGAGGAGAACCGCGACGTCGTCGTCGGGCTGCGGGACTCCTTGATCGCGCGGGACGAGCTGGTCGGGGACGAGATCATGCAGCAGATCGAGCTCGTACTCGATTCGCGGAACCCGGCGGCGAGGTAGGTCGGGGTGCCGTCCGCGCTGCTCGTCTCCGCCTACGCGTCGGGTTCGTGATCCTGGACCACCTTCGGCTTCGCTCGACGACGCGCTGACGGCACCCCTCCCGCCCCCGGCGACCTCCCCGGTCTGCTTGTAGGGTCGGGGCGTGACGACGTCGGCCGAGGTCCTGCGGAACATGTTCGAGCATCATCTGTGGGCGACCGAGACGCTGATCGATCATCTGGAGTCGATCCCTCGGAGCAGGTTGGATGAGGCGGTGCCCGGGACCTACGGGTCGATGTTGGAGACGCTCACCCACCTGCTCGAGGCGGACGATCGGTACCTGAGACGGCTCCGTGATCCGGATCCGGTACGCAAGCCCGATCGGGGGACCGTGCCGCTCGTGCAGTTGCGCGACGAGGTGCGCGAGCACCGAGAGCGATGGATGGAGGCGCTCGATGATCTGGAGGCCGGGACGTTGTCGGCCGCGGTCCTGAACGCGCAGGACTACCCGGACACGGATCCCGCCGAGTCGATGCTGCTGATCCAGGCGATCCACCACGGGAACGACCACCGGACGCAGGTCTGTTCGACGCTGGGTGCGCTCGAGCTCCCGCTGCCCGAGATCGACGGCTGGGACTTCTGGGCTCACCGGCACGGCACCTAGGTCGATGGATCCCGGGGAGGAGCTCGTCGACGTCGTCGACGAGGAGAACGAGGTCGTCGGCGTGGTCCCGCGCAGCACCGTTCGGGACGAGAATCTCTGGCACCGGTGCACCTACGTCTTCGTCCTGAATGCCGCCGGCGAGCTCTACATCCACAGGCGCACGGACACGAAGGACGTCTATCCCGGCTTCTACGACGTGTGCGCCGGTGGGGTGAACGCCGCCGGGGAGTCCTACGAAGGATGCGCGCGCCGGGAGCTCGAGGAGGAGCTCGGCGTCTCGGCCGAGCCCATCTTCCGCTTCTTGCACCGATACGAGGGCCCGAGCGGCAGGGTCTGGGGCGGTGCGTTCGAGGTCGTGTGGGATGGACCGATCGTCTGGCAGCCGAGCGAGGTCGTGTGGGGCGCGTTCGTCCCGTTCGTCGAGGTGGACGCGATGATCGCGCGCGAGCCGTTCTGCCCCGACGGGGTCGAGGTCCTCAGGCGGTGGCGGCGAGAGGTTCAGCCGAGCTGACACAGGGGCCGGCCAACGGCGGGGACCTCCTCATCCGGTTCCGCGACCCCCGAGCGACCCGAGCCGGCGAGCCACTCGACGCCCCGGGATCACCAGCAGGCGGGCGGCCACGACCACTCCGAGCGCCAGGACGTCGGTGGCCGACGGAGCGGCGGAGGGGCGGGCGGTCGAGAGCCCGGCCGTCACGACGGGGCTCGAAACGGGGCTCGAGAGGATGACCGTCGGTTCGGCGCCGAGCTCGTGGGGATAGGTCGGCATGGCCGACATCGTCGACCTGGCCGCCTCGGCGCCTCGCTCGGTGATTCCGGCACGGCGTTCGGCCGCTTCGAGCCAGCCGATGAGGTCGGACATCGTGTCCACGGCCTGCCCCGACGGCAGATAGTGTCCGAAGTGAACGTGCG
>JBKPRY010000285.1:0-1349 GCA_046734755.1 Actinomycetota bacterium
GCAGGAGGACGGCCGCCCCGAGCCCGACGACCCCGATGATGGCGAGAACGATCATCGACGCGGCGTACGACCGGTTCGTGAGGCTGGAGACCAGGATCGTGCCGGCCACCGCGGTGCCGAGCGACGAGCCCAGGTTGGAGATGCAGCGCGACAGGCCGGAGATCTCGCCTTGTTGCTGTTCGGGGAATGCGGATTGCACGACGTTGACGGAAGGGGTCAGCATCACGCCGACGCCGAGGCCGATGAGCAAGAGTCCGGGCGCGAACGCCCACGGGCTCGGCCGGCTCCCCACGAGGGCGAGCAGGACGAGGACCCCGGCGATGGTGGTGATGAAGCCGGCCATGATCAACGTCCGCTGCGCGTACTTCTTGGCGAGCCGTTCGGCCGCCAGCGACGACAGCAAGATGCCCCCGGTGGCGGCGGTGAAGATCACGCCGGTCTGGATGGCGTTGTAACCGCGGACGACCTGCAGGTACGCGGAGACGACGAAGGCGGTGCCCATGAGCATGAGCCATTGCACGTTCTGGGTGACCAGCCCGAGGTTCGACGTGCGGTTTCGGAACAGTCCGGTCGACAGCAAGGGCTCCTCGTGGCGGCGCTCGCGGGCGCGGATGTGGAGGAAGAACACGGCGAGGAAGACGGCGCCGACCACCAAGAGGGCCGCCATCAGGGCGAGGTCGTTGTCGGCGGCGAGGACCCCCATCACGACGAAGATGAGGCCGGCGGCCGACAGGACCGCGCCGAGCGTGTCGAAGGGCCGGTTCGGGTCGGGCGCGATGGGGTCGACGATGTTGCGGCTCAGCCACAGGATCACGGCGATGATCAGCGCCTGGAAGACGAAGGCGGCCCGCCAACTGATGGCGGTGGTGATGAGCCCGCCGATCAACGGTCCGGCGGCTGCGCCGACGCCGCCCATCCCGGTGATGATCCCGAAGGCCCGGGCCCGCGACGTCATGTCGCTGAAGAGGAGCGTGGTGAGGATGTAGACGGGAGGGATCAGCAGGGCAGTGCCGACCCCCTCGAAGATCGAGTTGCCGAGGATGAGGACGCCGAGACCGGGAGAGACCGCGCTCATCAGCGCGCCGATCGCGTAGATGACGAGGCCGATGGTGAAGCAGCGCTTGCGCCCCCAACGGTCGGTCAGCTTGCCGCCGGGAATCATGAGGGCAGCCATCACCAACAGGAACACGGTGATCGCGATCTGGACACCCTGCACGGTCGTATCGAGGTCCCTGCTGATGTCGGTGATCATGACGTTCATGTTCGAGCCGGCGAAGCTGCAGATGAACTGCGCAAGTGCGAGCGGAACGAGGATCTTCCGCAGCGCCCCCGAGGGCCGCCCGACGCCG
>JBKPRY010000286.1:0-1017 GCA_046734755.1 Actinomycetota bacterium
GGGAATTCGGCTACCCGTTCGCGCTCGCACTGATGGGTGGGTCCGGCTTCCTCCTGTACCGGAGCTTCCGCAAGCGCGAATGGCTCTGAGATGTGTCGAGCCCTGAAGGTCCTGTGCGTGGCCGGGGATGGATCCGCGCTCGCCGAGCTCAAACGAGCCGCGGTCTCGGCCGAGTGGGAGCTCGCGCCCGGTGCGACGACCGAGGAGGACGCGATCCGCCAGCTCCATGCCGAGCGTCCGCACGTCCTCGTCGTGTTCGGATCCTTTCCAACACTGGTCGAGCGCGCGCTCGAGGCGTCCCCGTACCTGCGCGTGATCTCGGACCGCGCGATCCCGGGGGCGATATTGGTCGGCTCGCTCGAACAGGTTCGCGTGGCCGTCAAGTCGTCGAACGGTCCCGGCGGTCCGATCCGCGCTTAGCCGCGGACGCGTGAGCCACGGCGACGGCCGGGATCGGTCGCGTTCGATCCCGTTCCCGATCCCGGCCGTGTCGATGTGGCTAGGCGCAGCGCACCCACGGGCTCCACGAGCCCGCGGCGTGCGCCATCCGAACGGACACGATGATGTTCGCTCTGCCGTTGAACACCGAGCGGTCGTCCTGTCCCCACTGTTCGGCGCGTCCGGGCCAGTACGTGGTCGACTGCTGGAAGAGCCCGGCGTACCCGCCCGAGCTGTAGGCGCGGGGGTTGAGGTTGGATTCGCACCGCGCCACCGAGATGGCCTGCCCCGGAGTTCCGGGGCTGTCCCACCTGCGAGCGGCGCATCGGATGAGCAGCTTGATCTGCCAGGTCCCCGCTCGCCAGTCGTAGTCGCAGACGCGGACGGGGACGATCATCGCCTCTCGGGCGACCGCCGTGGTGGCCGGTGCCAGCAGCAAGGCGCTCGCGAGCGCCGCGACGAGTGCGCGGCGCATCGTGGGTCGTCTGATCATGGGTGGTTGTCACCCCCGCGATGGACCGGGTTGGAGACCGGGTCCACGCCGTGCTCGAGCGGGCGTGCCGAGCGGGCTCGCGGTAG
>JBKPRY010000287.1:0-1110 GCA_046734755.1 Actinomycetota bacterium
CGGGCGCCCGAGTTGGCCATCATGTAGATCGGGTTGGTCTTGCCGAACTGGGCCTCCATCGCGTCCTTGACCTCGTCGGTCGCCTGGGTCCAGATCGTGATGAGCTCCTGGCGGCGCTCGTCGTCGGTGATGATGCCCTTGCTGTACTGGGCCTCGATCTTCGACGCCTCCTTCTCGTGGCGGTCCAAGATCACGGCCTTGTCCGAGGGCGTGGTCACGTCCTCGACCCCGAGCGTCACGCCGGCGCGGGTCGCATAGTGGAACCCGACGTTCTTCAGGTTGTCGAGGATCTGCTCGACCTGCGCGCGGTCGTAGCGGTGCACGCAGGCGTCGACCAGACGGCTCACGTCGCTCTTGAGCAGCGGGCGGTCGACGAACTCCTCCGAGTCGGGGAAGCACTGGTTGAAGATCAGCCGTCCGACCGTGGTCTCCACGACCGGGACGCGGTCCCCGTTGGAGGTCTCCTCGTCGGCCTCCGGCCGCATCTCCGGCGGCAGGGCCTTGCCCGGCAGACGCACCTTGATCACGGTGTGCAGCCGGACCAGCCGGTGATCGAGGGCCATCAGGGCCTCGTTCACCGAGCCAAACCTGGGGATGTCCTCGTCGTTCTCGGGACGATCGGGCTCGATCGTCAGGTAGTAGATCCCGAGCACCATGTCCTGGGTCGGCACCGCGATCGGACGACCGTGAGCCGGCGACAGGATGTTGTTCGTCGACAGCATCAGGATGCGGGCCTCGGCCTGCGCCTCCGCGGAGAGCGGGACGTGGACCGCCATCTGGTCACCGTCGAAGTCGGCGTTGAATGCCGTGCACACGAGCGGGTGGATCTGGATCGCCTTGCCCTCGACCAGGACCGGCTCGAACGCCTGGATCCCCAGGCGGTGGAGCGTCGGCGCCCGGTTCAGCAGCACCGGATGCTCCTTGATGACCTCCTCGAGCACGTCCCAGACCTGTGGGCGGGCGCGTTCGACCATGCGCTTGGCGCTCTTGATGTTCTGCGCGAGCGCCTGGTCGACGAGCCGCTTCATGACGAAGGGCTTGAACAGCTCGAGCGCCATCTGCTTGGGCAGGCCGCACTGGTGCAGGCGGAGCTCCGGACCGACCACGATC
>JBKPRY010000288.1:0-3107 GCA_046734755.1 Actinomycetota bacterium
GATCATCAACGTCGCGTCGTTCGTCGCGTGGATGGGCGCAGCCACCTCGCAAACCGCCTACACCGCCTCGAAGGGCGCCGTGCTCTCGATGACGCGCGAGATCGCGGTCGAGTACGCCCGCAAGGGCATCCGGTGCAACGCCCTGTGTCCGGGCCCGATCGACACGCCGCTCCTGGCCGAGCTCCTGGCCGATCCCGCACGGCGCCAGCGCCGCTTCGTCCACATCCCGATGGGCCGGCTCGGTCAGGCGGAGGAGCTCGCGAAGGCGGCCCTGTTCCTGGCCAGCGACGACTCCTCGTTCATGACCGGGGCCTCGCTGATCGTCGACGGCGGGATCACGGCGGCATATGTCACGCCCGAGGACTAAACCGGCGGCCCTGAGGGACGATAGGAAGCCATGCACCTTCTGCTGGCGGCCGTCGCGACCGGACATCCGGCGATCCCCACCAACGGGGACTTCGATTTCACGCCGCTGCTCTATGCCGCAATCCTGATCCTCGGGTTCCGACGACTCCGACCCGGTCTGCTGCTCCTGGCCACCCCACTCTTCCTGCTTGGTGGGGCCCTCGTGGACTCGATCTCCGACGTGCTCGGGCTGTCCACGCTCACCACTGCTTGCGCGCTGGTGCTGCCCGCGCTCCTGATCCCTCTGCCTCGCCCGCTGGGTAGGTTTCACCGCCCTTCGGCCGGTTGACAGGGAAAGTTCGGGTATGGCTCGATACGGCTGAATCCTTCATTCGCCGTTCTCGGGAGGGGGCGTATGTCCGAACGGAAGGTCGGTTCGGTCACCTATCAAGAGGTAGGTGAGGAGTACTTCAAGAACCGCGGACTCCGGCGACACGCGGGGGTGTGGTCGCTCTGGGCGCTCGGCGTCGGGGCCGTCATCTCCGGCGAGTACTACGGCTGGAACTTCGGCCTGGGCACCGGGGGTTTCGGCGGCCTCGCCATCGCCGGCGTGCTCATGGCGATCATGTACTACGGCCTCGTCTACTCGATCGCCGAGATGTCGCCGGCGCTCCCCCACACGGGGGGCGCGTACTCGTTCGCACGCTCGGCGATGGGCCCGTGGGGCGGGTTCCTCACCGGCCTCGCCGAGAACGCGGAGTACGTCATCACGCCGGCCGTGGTCGTCGGTGCGATGGCCCTGCTCATGCAAGAGATCGTCGCCGGCCTGTTCGACGTCACCGGCGATCCATGGTGGAACAGCCTTCCGATATGGGCCCTGATCTTCTACGTGATCTTCGTGTGGATCAACATCGTGGGGATCGAGGCGACGATGCGGTTCACCGTGGCGATCACGGTCCTGTCGATCGCCGTCCTCGTGTTCTTCTTCCTTGCGGCCATCTTCTCGGGGAAGCTCGATTTCAACCTGTGGACGAACATCTCCAAGAGCGGTGAGGTGATCCCCGGCGGGGGAGGTCCGTGGCTCCCCTTCGGGATCAGCGGCATCTTCAAGTCCCTCCCGTTTGCGATCTGGTTCTTCCTGGCCATCGAGGAGGTGCCGCTCGCGGCGGAGGAGTCCATGGATCCGCGTCGCGATGTCCCCAAGGGATCCGTCTTGGCCATGCATACGTTGCTGATCGCGGCGATCCTGACGCTTGTCTTCAACACAGGCCTTCCTGGGGGGGCCCACCTCTACGGCGCGTCGGGGTTCCCGCTGCTCGACGGGCTGTACGCGATCTTCGGTAAGGGCTCGGCGACGGAGCTCCTCGGGCTGTTGTTCATGATCGGGCTGGTGGCGAGCTTCTTCACGATCATCTTCGCGTACGGCCGGAACACGTACTCGCTCTCGCGGGCGGGGTACTTCCCGAAATTCCTGTCCCAGACCCACGGCGTGCGGAAGACCCCGCACGTCGCCTTGATCGCGGGGGCGGTCGTCGGTTACGCCGTGTTCTTCCTCGTCTGGGTCCTCCAGCAGCAGGAGCTCGGAGCGCAGATCGTGGCGGCGCTGCTCAACATGGCGGTGTTCGCGGCGGTGATCTCGTACATCCTGCAGATGACGTCGTTCGTGCTGCTCCGGCAGAAGCTGCCGAACATCGAGCGACCGTACCGAAGCAAGATAGGGGTCCCCGGGGCGGTCATCGCCGGATTGCTGGCCGCGACCTCCCTCGTCGCCATCTTCTTGAACGACGCGTATCGGCCGGGTGTCTACGGCGTGGCGATCTACTACGTCCTTGGGGTGCTCTACTTCGCGATCGCAGGTCGGAACCGTCTGGTGCTGTCGCCCGAGGAGGAGTTCGCGCTTACGCAGGGCGAACACGGCATCCCGCAGGAGGCCGGATACACCACCTCGCGCGAGGAGCAGGAGGCGATCCTCGGCGGCGGAGCGCCGAGAGCTCCCAGCGCGGCGTCGACGCAACCGCCGGCGCCGATGCCGCCGCCATCGGAGACGCCCACCGGCTAGCGGACCGGCGAGTCGGTACGAACGGCGGGCCCGTGCTGGGCCCGCCGTTCGCGTTTGACAGCCTCGTGCGGCGGTTCTTCGATAGCGCCCCCGAACCGAAAGGCGGAACACGTGACAGGCGCGAAGGGAACGCTGACCGCGAAGCAACTCGAGGATCTCGCCGGCGCGGGCGAGGTCGACACCGTCCTGTGCATGTTCACCGATCTGCAGGGCCGCTTCATGGGCAAGCGCGTGGTCCCGCACTTCTTCTTCGAGGAGATCCTCGGTGAGGAGGGCCTGCACGCCTGCCTGTACCTGCTGGCGATCGACATGGAGATGGAGCCGCTCCCGGGCTACGAGTACGCGTCGTGGGAGACGGGCTACGGCGACTTCCGGATGGTCCCGGACATGAGCACGCTCCGGTGGTGCCCGTGGATCGAGAAGACCGCGATGGTGATCTGCGACATCTTCGAGGAGGAAGAGGCCGACAAGGAGGTGGAGGTCACCCCGCGGACGATCCTCAAGCGGCAGATAGCCCGCGCCGCGGAGCTCGGCTACACGATCAAGACCGGGTCCGAGCTCGAGTTCTATCTGTTCCTGGACTCCTACCGCGACGTCGCCGAACGTGGGTACCGCGACCTGCGCCCCAGCTCGCCGTACATCATGGACTACCACATGCTCCAAACCACCCGCGACGAGTGGTTCGTCCGCCAGGTCCGCAACG
>JBKPRY010000289.1:0-1577 GCA_046734755.1 Actinomycetota bacterium
TACTTGGCAGCCGAGTCCCCGCCTTCCGGCAGGACCGGTTCTTGCGGAGGGGCGTAGCTCAACCTGGTAGAGCACCGGTCTCCAAAACCGGCGGTTGGGGGTTCGAGTCCCTCCGCCCCTGCAAGGAGCACGATGAACAGACAGATGAAGCGGGCGCAGCGCCGTCAGGGCACCCAGGTCGAGCGTGCCCAGGCCGCTGCCGCCACGCGTCGGGCGCAGGTCCAGCAGAAGAAGCAGCGCACGGGCGCCCGCCAGTTCCTGAAGGAGGTCCGTCAGGAGCTGAAGAAGGTGATCTGGCCCACCCGTCAGGAACTGACGACGTACACGATCGTCGTGCTCGTCACGGTCGTCGTCCTGACGTCGTACGTGTTCGGTCTCGACGTGCTCTTCTCGAGGCTGGTCCTGAACGTCTTCACGAACTAGAGGCGACACCCCATGAACGAATCCCCGATCGACCCCTCTGACGAAGCTGTCCCCGAGCCGCCCGCGAACGCGGATCTCGACGCGCCGTCCGACGACCAGACGGCGCAGCCGGACGCCGCGCCGCCCGACCGGCTCGCGGAGGCGTTCGAGGAGGCTGCCGCGCAGGAGGCCGTCGCGGACGCCGCGATCGAGGCGGCGCTCCGGGAGACGGTGGCGGAGGCGATCGAGGACGCGGCGGCCGTCGAGGCCGCATCCGACGCCGCGATCGAGGAGTCGTTCGAGCAGCGGGTGTCCGATGCAGTTGACGCGGGGCTGGAGGGCGAGGCGCTGGAGGACACGGTCGCCGAGGCCGCGAGGGACGCCGATGTCCAGGAGTCGATCGCCGACGCCGCGATCGTCGAGGCGCTCGAGGAGACCGTCGCGGAGGCGGTCGAGGACGCCACGGCCGTCGAGGCCGTGAGCGACGCCGCGATCCTGGGCGGTTTGGCCGACACGGTTGAGTCGATCGCGGCCGACGTCGAGCAGGCCGAGGACGCCGACGGCGGCGCACCCGCGGCCGATCCCGAACCCGCCGAGGCCCCCGAACCCGCTGCCGACGCCGGGCCGGCCACCAGAGCCAAGAACGGGGCCGCATCGCGAGCGACCGAGGAGCCGGTCGACACGGAGGGCGGGCGTGATCCGTTCCGCGGCCCCGGCGACTGGTACGTCGTGCACACGTATGCCGGCTACGAGAACAAGGTCAAGACGAACCTCGAGTCGCGCATCCACACGATGCAGATGGAGGACAAGATCTTCGACGTCCACATCCCGATGGAGGACGTCATGGAGATCAAGGGGGGCAAGAAGCAAGTCGTTCAGCGGAAGGTCTTCCCCGGCTACCTCCTCGTGAAGATGGTCTACGACAACGACTCCTGGTACGTCGTCCGCAACACGCCCGGGGTGACGGGGTTCGTCGCGGCCGGGACGGGGAGCAAGCCCACACCGCTCTCACGTCGTGAGGTGGAGAAGATCCTGTCGGTGAAGAAGGAGGAGGTGAAGCCGCAGTTCCGCCTCGGATTCGAGGAGAACGACGTGGTGCGGATCATCTCGGGACCGTTCGCCGACTTCAACGGCACGATCAGCGAGATCAACCTGGACCAGAGCAAGCTGAAGGT
>JBKPRY010000290.1:0-1046 GCA_046734755.1 Actinomycetota bacterium
TCTCCAACCTGGGCTCGTCGCTCGGCACCGCGGTGGCCGGCACGATCCTGGTCTCCAGCCTCACGAACCGGTCGTACGCCGCGTCGATGATCGTTCTCGCCATCATCGGGGTCGTCGGGCTCGGGGCGGCCGTCCTCCTGCCCACCCAGTCGGCTCAGCACGCCCTCGACGTCTAGCCCTTCGCCAACCTCGGCGCTTCAGGTCGGTACGACTACGGTGCTGGCACCGAGACGAGGCAGAACGGGTGTCCTGACGGATCGGCGTAGACCCGCGACCGATCCGCCGGCTGGTGTTCGAACTTGATGGCCCCCAGATCAAGCACGGCACGCTCGGCCGCATCCAGATCCTCGACTCGAAAGTGCAGGTGCGCCTGCATGGACGAGGCGGGGTCAGGCCACGTCGGTGGCTGATGCCCGGGCGCCCGCTGGAAGGACAGATGGAACGCCGCTCGCTCGCTCTCGCCCACCGAATACCAATCGGGGTCGGCGTGGACCACCGGCCATCCGGTGAGCCCGGCGTAGAAGGCTGCGAGCTGAGCGGGATCGCGGCATTCGAGGGCGATCCCGCTCAGCGCGGCGACGCTTGACATCGGTTCTCAAGCTACTCCTCCCGGGTGGAGTCCGGCGGAAGCGCCATCCGGAACATCACCATGTCACGGGCGCGGATGCCGTTCTCGACCACCGCCACCGGGTACGTATCGAAGTAGCCCTCGCGAACGCCGGCGAACCGGAAGCCCGCCTTCCGGTAGAAGGCGATGGTGCCCAGGCTGCAGTCGGAGGTGCCGACGGTCAGACGGGAGGCGCCGGCTCGCGTGCATCGATCCGCGATGGTCGCGATGGCCTCCCGCCCGAGCCCGCGACCGCGGTGATCCGCGGCGAGCGCGATATTCCAGATCTCGACCGTATCCGCCTCGCGAACGAGGACCACGCCGCCGATCATCCCGTCGGCGTCGTGGATCTCGAGAAGCTCCCCGCGGTCGAGGTAGCCCCGCATGTGCTCCTCGGCGTCGTCCGCCTCGAGCAGCAGCGGCAGATGTCGCTCGCGAT
>JBKPRY010000291.1:0-6588 GCA_046734755.1 Actinomycetota bacterium
GGGCAGCGCGCTCTCGCGCCGTTCCGAGCGCTCGCCGAGCCGGTCGCGGACATGCTCCGCCCGATGCCGTACCCGGAGGTCTACCCGCCCGAGCAGGAGGGCTACCACCCCATCGCGATCACTCGGACGATGTTCGTCGACCACATCGGCCGCGCTGAGGCCGAGACGATCCTCGAGCACCTCGAGAGTTCCACCGCGATGATGGGCGCCGCGCAGCTGCGGACGCTGGGCGGCGCGATGGCTCGAGTTCCGGTCGATGCGACCGCGTTCGCGCACCGGCAGAGCCCGATCATGGTCAACGTCGCGGCCCTCTTCGAGCGGCCGGACGAGAGCGAGGTGCACGGACCATGGGTCGAGGCCTTCGCCGGCGCGCTCCATCAGGGCGACGATGGGGCGTACGTCAACTTCCTCGGCGACGAGGGGCAGGAGCGGATCCGTGCGGCGTACCCGGGCGCCACGTGGGATCGCCTGCGGCAGATCAAGGGACGCTACGACCCGACGAACATGTTCCGTCTCAACCAGAACATCCCGCCGGCCCCCGCCTGAACGATCGCGAGCCCGACAGGCCGGGCCCGCGGCCTTCGAGGGCGGGAGCTAAGGTTCGACCATGCCGGCCAGCGGGTGGCACGAGTTCGACAAGAACCTGGACGGCTACGTGGCGCGACGTCCGCGAGAGACGGCGGTCGTCGTCCTCGAGCCGCGCACGACGGCCGACTGAGCGACGACCGATGTCCTCGATCCCCTCGCTCGCTCCGCGCGATCGGTACGCTGCCCTCGAGCGCTGCACGTACCTCAACCAGGCCTCCCTCGGGCTGATCCCCGAACCGGCGATCAATGCGATGGAGAGTTTCCTGAAGCAGACGGCGCGGTTCGGGAACCTGTACCTCAACGACGACCAAGAGGCCGCGATCCTGGACGGCGTCCGTTCGGCCGGCGCGGGGGTGCTCGGAACCTCACCCGAGGCGGTGGCCGTCGTCTCGGGCGCGAGCGAGGGGCTCGGCCAGGTGACCTTTCTGCTCGAGCCCGATCGGGGGATCGTCCTGCTCGTCGGATCGGACTTCCCGAGCGTGACGTACCCGTGGCTCGCGGCCGCCGAGCGTGGTGGGATCTCGCTGCGGTTCATCGAGGACCGAGCCGACCGAGACCTCACGCAGGATCTCGTCGAAGCGATCGATCCCGGGACGACGGTCGTCGCCTTCGGGGTGGTCCAGTACGCGACGGGCACCAGGGTCGACGCCGGGCAGGTTGCGGAGCGGGCACACGAGGTCGGCGCCCGCGTCGTCGTCGACGCGTCGCAGCTCGCCGGCGCGGGGGTCGTCGACATGACCGGGTGGGGTGCGGACGCGGTGGTGACGAGCGGTTACAAGTGGCTGTCGGCCCACGGCGGCGTGGCGCTGCTGGCACTCGCTCCAGAGCTGGTGGACCGCGTTCCGGGCCTCGTCGGCTGGATGGGCGCCCAGAACCCGTTCGATCTCGACCCGCTGACGCTTCGCCTGGCCGATGCCGCGCGTCGCGTCGAGCTCTCGACAACGTCGTACGTGTCCGCCATCGGTCTCGAGTCCTCGATCGCGATGCTCTCGTCCGTGGGGTTCGAGCGCATCAACCAGCACGCGCGGCGTCTGGCGACGCACCTCGTCGATCGGGTCGCAGAGCTGGGATGGCGCCCGTTCCGGCCGCCCACCGATCCATCGGCGGCGCCCCACATCGTGTCCCTGCGCCACGCCGACCACGACCCGGCGGTGACCGCGGAACGTCTCGCTTCCGAGGCCCGGATCATCTGCGGCCGTCGAGCGGGCGGGCTCAGGATCTCCCTCCACGCCTACAACGACGGCGACGACGTCGACCGGCTCGTGGAGGCCCTGAGGCGTCTCTAATGGTGGCCGGACGACTCAGTCCGAAGCGAGCACCCACATCTCTTCGAACGGAGCGGTGACGTGCCAGGTGGTCGCGACGCCGGGAGGAAGCGCCCTCCTTTCCGTCTTCACGGAACGGGAGCACGCTACCCCCGCGAACCCGTCCTGAGATGAAGCAGTAGGTTGATGCCAGATGGGGTTCGAAGCACACCCGGTCACGAAGGAACGGTGGCCCGATCTGGTCGAGCTGTTCGATCGGCCCATCGTTCGTACGTGCTTCTGCATGTTCTACCGGAAGGTCGGTGCCGGCACCGGTGCGGGACCGCAGAACCGGCGTGCCATGAAGGCCTTGGTGGACCGGGGCACCGTACCCGAGCTGATCGGTTACGAGAACGGGGTTCCGGTCGCCTGGGTGTCGCTCGGGCCTCGGGAGGACTACTCCAAGCTCCGACGATCCTCGGTCATGAAGCCGGTCGACGACCGGCCGGTGTGGTCCATCGTGTGCTTCTTCGTCGACCGAGAGGCTCGTGGCCGCGGTTTCTCGAACCGGATGCTCCGGGCCGCCATGGACTACGCCCGGTCCAGGGGCGCCCGCCTCATCGAGGCCTACCCAGTAGACAAGGATGAGCGAAGCCACCCGGACGACATGTTCTTCGGCGCGAGATCCATGTTCGACCGTGCGGGGTTCCGGGAGATCGCCCGGCGGAAGCCCACCCGGCCTGTGGTGCGCAAGTCGCTTCGGCCACGCGGCGCTGCTGCACGTCGCTGATCGGCGTCAACCCTGAACGTTCGACGCGGCAGACTCGCGCACCCGCCGAACGGCTTCCTCCACGCCTCCTGTCCAGGGATCGCCGTGTCCGGGCAGCACCATGTCCGAGGACAGTTCCTCGATCTGCGCCAGCGACTCGACCGCTCGTGTGGCGTCGGCGGTGAACGGAGCGATGCGTGGGCCCCGAACCCCGGTCGTCACCGCGTAGGTAGCGAACGCATCGCCGATCAAGAGGGCGCCGAGCGACCGGAAGTGGAGCACGGCGCTGCCCGGCGTGTGGCCGGGCGTGAGGGTGACCACTGGGCTCCCGGGCACGTCGAGGGTCGCTCCGTCACCGAACGTCGAGACCTCGCCGAGGTGACGGGTCCGAAGGCCGCCACGCAGCAGCGAGAACCAGAGGAACCCGACCAGCGGTCCGACCTTGGTCGGGCCGAAACCTTTCGAGGGGTTCGGCACCTCGCCGCGAGCAAGCGCTGCGTCGGCCTCGTGCACCGAGACCGGGACGTGTCGCTCGGTGCGGAGTCGCTCCGCGAAGCCGACGTGGTCGCTGTGGCCGTGGGTCAGGACCAGGGCGCGTACGTCCTCGATCGTTCGGCCCATCGACGCGAGCTCGTTCGGGAGATCGCGATACAGGCCGGCCACTCCCGCGTCCACGACGGTGACCTCGTTCGCCTCCTCGATGAGATAGGCGTTGATGATGCTGCGCTCTCCGATGCGGTGGATGCCCGGTGCGATCCGCATGTCGACCTCCCGCACTCCGTCGCCCGACCTCGACGTCGGTACCGAACGGAGCCTACGAGAGTTCGGTGAGGTCGCCCTCCTCGCCCGTGGGAGTCTGCCTTGCCCGGGGTTCTCTTCGATAGGGTGAAGGGGTCGACCGGAGGTTCAGCGCCGATGGAGCAGCGCAGACTCGGGCGCCTCGGACACATGAGCAGCGTGCTGATCTACGGCGGGGCGGCCCTCTCCCATGTCACGCAAGAGGTCGCCGATCGTTCGATCCGGCTTGCGCTGGCGTCGGGGATCAATCACTTCGATACGGCGGCCGACTACGGCGACTCGGAGCTGAGGCTCGGCACGTGGATGTCGAGGATCCGCGATCGGATCTTCCTCGCGACCAAGACGGGAGATCCGACGGCGACCGAGGCGTACGACAGCATCCGCCGCTCGATCGAACGACTGCAGGTCTCGCGGGTCGATCTCGTTCAGCTCCACTCCGTCGGGGCCCTCGACGATCTCGACCGGCGAACGGCATCTGGCGGAGCGCTCGAGGGCGCGATCCGCGCCCGTGAGGAGGGGCTCGTCGCCGCGATCGGCATCACCGGCCACGGGATGAGGGCGCCCGCGGTGCATCTGGAGGCGCTGCGACGATTCCCTTTCGACACGGTCCTCACGCCTTACAACTACCGCCTCACCCGCTTCCCGGAGTTCCTGCACGACTTCGAGGCGCTCGTCGAGGAGGTCCGCACGCAGGACGCCGGACTCATGTTGATCAAGGCCGTTGCCAGGAATCTCTGGAGGGCGGGCGAGAAGCGCCGTTTCGCTACGTGGTACGAGCCGCTCGACGACCAGTCGACGATCGATGCGGCGATGGCCTTCGCCCTGGGCCGGCGTGAGGCGACGGGCGTGTGCACGGCGGGTGACGTGCATCTCGTTCCGATGCAGATCGAGGCGGAGGGACGCATCGCCTCTATCCCGATCGACGAGGCCACCGCCACCCTCGAGCGGGTGCCCGACCTCGAACCGCCGTTCGTGCGGCTCGAGGGGCGGGTCGTGCCGGAGTGGCTCGAGCCGTTGCTGGATCGCTGACCTCAGGTGCGGTGCCCGTCTTCTCGGCGAGGCCGATACCGATCTTCGTATCGTGGCCCGCCGATCGGACCTAGGGTCAGCGTCGACGGCAGAGCCAGCCACCAGCCGCTCATGTGCTCCTCGGTTCACGCACCCATTCACGGACGAACTCCACCGGCCGGTAGTTGAGGATGCACTCGCGCGGGATACCGGCGAGCGCGGCGATCGCCATCCCGAACGGGAGGAGCTCGAGCTCGCGCGCCGCGTGGGCGTCGCTCCCGATCGTGAACCATTCGACGCCCTCTCGGCGCGCGAGGGTGGCGAGCTCGACGCTCAGATCCTGCCGCCACACGGTCGCATCGAGCTCCAGCGCCTTCCCCAGCCTGACGGCCTCGGCGAACACGCGGCGCCAGTCGGCGACGAGGCCGACCCGTCGCCCGTACATCCGGGCCTTCGGGTGTGCGAGCACGTCCAGGCGCGGCTGCTCGAGGGCCGCGAGGTACCGCTCCGTCTGATCGTCCTTCGACCGCAGCTCGGAGTGGAACGCGCCCAGCACCAGGTCGAGGCTCGCGAGCGAATCGTCGTCCATGTCGAGCGTCCCGTCCGGGAACAGATCGACCTCCATCGAGCGGAGCACGCGGAACGCATCCCCGTCTGCCTCGAACCCGCGGTTCAACGCGTCGATCGCGCGGGCCTGCTCCGCGAGCTCGGCGGGGGTCATGCCGTTCGCGATGGTGAGCGCCTGCGAGTGGTCCGTGACGGCGACGAACGACCGTCCCAATGATCTCGCGGCCCCGACCATGTCCTCGAGGGGGAGGCTGCCGTCGCTCCACGTGGTGTGCATCTGGAGGTCGGCGCACGGGGTCGCCTCCCACGCGGGGTCCTCGTCGAGCGTTCGGCGGACCTCCGCGTAGGTGAGGAACCCACGCCGCGTCTCGTCGGGCTCGGCCGCGGGAGGATCCTCGAGCCACGCCTCGATCCGTGCGGCGACCCATGGCCCGACGGCACGGAGCTCCGTCAGCGGGCGCCCTGAACCCGCGACTTCGCTCGCCTGCTCAGGCCAGAACCACGCGGCCCTCGAGGCTCGCTCCAACGCCCTGCGGCGGTGGTCGCTCTCCTCGCGCGCGGCGCGCCGGAGCAGCTCGCCCAGATCGCCGTTCGTCGGCGATGTGGCCCCTACCCCGACGGAGGCGGCCCCGACGGAGGCGGCCCCGGCGGAGGCGTCGCGGCGGCGGGAACGGTCGACGACGACGACGCGGCCGGGATCGTCACCACGCCCGAGCGCGCCACCGGTGCGGCCGGCTGCCACATCGACTCGTACCGGATGGCCGCGATCTTCCGGTCGATCCACGCGATCAGCCCATGAGCGCCCAGCGCGAGGAGCCCATACATGAACATGGCGAACAGCATGGAGACGTCGAAGACCGAGCCCTGCTCTCCCTCGACGGAAGGGAAGATCCCGCGGAACGGCTGCATGATCCTCCTGGCCGCGCGGTAGACCCAATCGACGAATGGGGCCGTCGTGTTCGCGTTGAAGAGCTGGAGGAAGAAGGCCATCGCCAGGATGACGATGCACGCGATCGCGAAGCCGTAGACGAACAAGATCAGCCCGCGGCTGATCCTGTAGACCGGACCCGCCCGGCGGGCGGCTTGATGGGACATGCGGGCCTCCTTCGTTTCGACGCTCAGGCGTCCTTCGCGGCGTCGGTGGCCTTCGTGGTGGCGTCCTTGGCCTTGGCGGCCGCGTCCTTGGCGGCGTCGGTGGCCTTCGTTGCGGCGTCCTTCGCAGACTTCGTGGCCGTCGTGGCGGCGTCCCTCGCAGCGTCGCCGGCCTTGGTGGTCGCGTCCTTCGCAGCCCTCGTGGCCGTCGTGGCGGCGTCCCTCGCAGCGTCGGCGGTCTTCGTGGTCGCGTCCCGGGCAGCCTTCGTGGCTGTCGAGGCGGCGTCCTTCACCGCTTCGGTGACGTTCGCGGTGGTCCTGGACGCCTGCGCGTACACGTCATCGGCGGCGAACGAGTCCCATTCGTCGACGCCGGAGCCCGAGCGCCGCTTGATGACGGCGATGGCGGCGATCACACCACCGAGGATCAGCAGCCCGATCAAGAGTTTCCTCATGGTCACCTCCTGGCCGTGGCCCCTCAGCCTAACGTCATCCGAAGTCCGATCGCCACCCGCCCTGGTG
>JBKPRY010000292.1:0-5358 GCA_046734755.1 Actinomycetota bacterium
CAGCGCCCACACGGCGTGCTCGCGACTGGAGCCGCTGCCGAAGTTCGGGCCGGCGAGCAGGATCGTCGCGCCGGCGAACTCGGGGCGGTTCAGGACGAAGCCGGGGTCCTTGCGCCACTCGGCGAACAGGAGCGGCCCGAACCCCGATCGCTCGATCCGGCGCAGGTACCGCGCCGGCACGATCTGGTCCGTGTCGACGTCCGAGCGATCCAGCGGCAACGCCCGTCCGGTGTGCTCGGTGAACGGCTTCATCCGTCGAGGTCCTCCGGCGTGGCGAAGTGACCCAGGACCGCGGTCGCGGCCGCCACGGCCGGGCTGACCAGGTGGGTCCGGCCCCCCTTGCCCTGACGACCCTCGAAGTTCCGGTTGCTGGTGGACGCGCACCGTTCGCCGGGCGAGAGCTGATCCGGGTTCATGCCCAGACACATCGAGCAACCGGCGTCCCGCCACTCGAATCCCGCGGCGGCGAAGACCGCGTCGAGGCCCTCCCGCTCGGCCTGGCGCTTCACGAGCATCGAGCCCGGCACCACCATCGCGCGCAGGCCCGCGCGCACCGTTCGTCCGTCCAGGACACGCGCCGCCTCGCGAAGATCCTCGATCCTCGAGTTGGTGCACGATCCGATGAAGATCGTGTCGGGCCGGATGTCGCGGATCGCGGTACCAGGGCGCAGGTCCATGTACGCCAGGGCGCGCTCGGCGGCCTCGTCGGCAGGCTCGGGGACGATGTCGTCGATCGTGACCGTCTGTCCTGGGTTGGTTCCCCACGACACGTGCGGCCGCAGGTCCGCGGCTTCCAGCGCCACCTCCTTGTCGAAGGTGGATCCCTCGTCGGTCGGCAACGAACGCCAGTCCTCGAGCGCCTCCTCCCACTCCGAGCCGCTCGGCGCGTTCGGGCGGCCCTCGAGGTAGGCGAAGGTGGTCTCGTCCGGAGCGACCATGCCCGCGCGCGCGCCGGCCTCGATCGACATGTTGCAGACCGTCATCCGGCCCTCCATCGAGAGTGAGCGGATCGCGGACCCGCGGTACTCCACCACGTGACCCACGCCTCCGTCGGTCCCGATCTTGGCGATGATCCCCAGGATCAGGTCCTTGGCCGAGACCCCGGCCGGCAGCTCGCCCTCGACGGTGACCGCCATCGTCTTCGGCGTCCGTTGCGGCAGCGTCTGCGTCGCCAGAACATGCTCGACCTCGCTCGTGCCGATCCCGATCGCGAGCGCCCCGAACGCGCCGTGCGTGCTCGTATGCGAGTCCCCGCACACGATCATCAGCCCGGGCTGCGTGAGCCCCATCTGCGGGCCGATCACATGAACGATCCCCTGCCCGAGATCCCCGGTCGGGAACAACGTGATCCCGGCCTGGGTGCAGTTGCGCTCGAGCGCCTCCATCTGGGTTCGGCTCACCGGGTCCACGGGGCCCGCGGCCGTCGGGACGTTGTGATCCATCGTGGCGACGGTGAGATCGGGGCGCCGTACGGCGCGACCCGCGAGCCGCAGCGCCTCGAAGGCCTGCGGGCTGGTCACCTCGTGCACGAGGTGGAGGTCGACGTACAGGAGATCGGGTTCACCGTCGGCGCGGTGGACGACGTGGCGCTCCCAGACCTTCTCGGCCAGCGTGCCGGGCGTCCGCATGGCTTCGATGGTACAGGCCGCCCCGGCGGCACCAGACCTAGCTCCGGTCGGGGAGCAGGACGCGGAAGGAGGAGCCGCCGCCCTCGCGGGCCTGCACCCAGGCTCGGCCGCCGTGCATCTCGGCCAGTCGCGCGACGAGCGACAGGCCGATCCCGGACCCGGGCTTGTGCGTCGACTCGGGACCGCGGAAGAAGGCCTCGAAGATCATGTCGCGGAGCTCGGCCGGGACCCCCGGGCCGTCGTCCTCGACCGCGATCACGGCGGCGTCGCCCTCACGCCAGCAGCGAACCCAGATCCGCGTCCCCTCCGGCGTGTGCAGGTCGGCGTTCGCGAGGAGGTTCTCGAGGATGCGTTCGACCTTCGGCTGATCGACGTTGGCCCGGCACTCGCCGGCCTCGAGCTCGACCGTCCGCTCACCCAGGACCGTCGTCTTGGCCAACAGGTGTCGGATCAGCTCGTGCAGGTCCAGCGGGTATCGCCGAGGCGCCACGATGCCGTGATCGAGCCGGTCGAGGTCGAGCAGGTCGGTGAGCAGCGCGTTCATTCCCTTCGATCGTTCGACGAGCGTTCGGAGCATGTGCCGGCGGGACTCGTCGTCGAGCTCGTCGCCGAGTCGTTCGAGGGTGCTCGCGGCCACGAGGATCGCCGTCAGCGGCGCCTTCAGGTCATGCGAGAGCGTATGGAGCAGGGTGTTCTTGAGCCGATCGAGCGAGATCAGGCGTTCCTCCTCGGCACGCCGCTTGGTGATGTCGAACATCATCCCCTGCAGGCAGATCGGGTGGCCGTCCTCATCACGCACCGCCGTCGCCTCGTCGTGGATCCACATCCACGCGCCGTCGGCGCGGCGGATCCGGTAGTCGATCTCCAGGGGTTCGCCGCTCGCCACCGAGCGGGTCTCCTCGGCGTTCACACGCGGGAGGTCGTCGGGGTGGGTGAACGACGCCTGCGGGTGCGGGTGCTCGAGCCACTCCTTCTGGGTGTACCCGAGCACGTGCTCGATCTGTGGCGAGACGTACAACCAGGCGCCGTTCGGCCCGTACTCGGCCAGGTAGACGACGCACGGGAGCCGCTCGACCAGGTTGCGGTACTTGGCCTCGGTCTCGGCGTGGTGCTCGACGAGGGCCTCGTAGCTGACGCCGACCTCTTGTCCATCGCGCGTGAGCCCGCGTTCCAGGAGCTCGGCCGCGGCGGGGCCAGCCGTCGTCGGATCCATCCCCTCAGCATCGGTGGGAACGCGCTCCGGGTTGACCCGCGGGAGACTTCTTTCACCCGCCGCCGGGGCGACGGTCAGCCGAGCCGATCCCGCAGGATCACGACGATCCGGTCCTCGATCGCAGACGCGGTCGACTTCGACATGCCGAAGGACAACACGGAGAACTCGACCCAATCGCCCGAGCGTCCCCTGACCCACCCCGAGAGCGCCGACACGTCGTCCAGCGTCCCGGTCTTGGCCCGGACGTCGACCCCCCGCAGGCGATGACGCAGGGTCCCCTGGCCGCCCGTCGGCAACGCGCGACGCAGATCCGGTCCCCACGGCTGGTCCTCGGCGAACCACAGCAGCCGGACGATGCCCTCGGCCGTCACTCGGTTCGCGTACGAGAGCCCGGAGTTGTCGTTCAGCGTGAACCCCGTCCCGTGTGCGTCCGTCCACGCCTCGATCGCGGCGGCGCCCTTCGCGATCGTCCCGGGCACGCCGCGCGTCTCGACGCCGAGCCGCTTGCCGAGCGTCTCGGCCATGAAATTGTCCGAGGGCCGGAGCATCTTGGTGAGCAGCCGCTGCAACGGCGGCGAGGTAACGGACGCGATCGTCTCGAGCCCGCCCGGCGGACTCCCGATTCCGGGCCTGCCTCGCACTCGGACGCCGAGCGCCTCGAGCCTGCGGGTGAGCATCTCCGCCGCTTCCCGCTCGGGGTCGGCCTCCTTGTTGCGTTCGAACACGAGCGCGGTCGGGCGGTTCACGGAGTCGTGCGCCTCGGCGTTCCAACCGGGCGCGTCCCAGTCGCGCCGGAAGTAGCCCGTGCTCCCGAACACGCGGCCCCGTACCCGCTCGATCCCCGCATCGGCCACCCTGCGCGCGAGCGTGCCGATCGTCGCCCCGGTCACGCCGGGGTCGCCCCGCCCGAGGATCCACAGGTTGCGGACGGCCCCGGAGGAACCCCCCGATGAGGCGACGCTGGTCTGGATCCGGAAGTCGGACCCGAGGGTGTCGTAGAGGGTCATCGAGAGCAGGAGCTTCTCGTTCGACGCGGGGATCCGGGGCGTGGAGGCCGCCCGGTCGTACAGGAAGGTGTCGTCCTCACCCACGGCGACCGAGACCCGTCGCGTCCCGATCGCGTGGTCGATCTCGAGCATCCACCGGGCCTTGGAGACCTCGAAGGCAAGGACCGGCGATGTGCCCGTCGCGTTGAGGGCGTCCTGCGCCACCCAGCGCACGCGGAGCCGCACCACGCCGACGTCTTCGGATGTGAAGCAAGGAGACGCCAGCGCCTTCGACTCCGCGTCGAGCGTGAGCCGTTCGAGCAGCCTCCAGCCCTGCCCCGTCCGGCGCTGCAGCTCGACGATCTGGCCGGGTCGCTCCGGCTGAACCGACGTCGAGACGTCGACGCACGATCCCGCCTCCGTCGAGTCGGCCACGAGCGCTGCATCCACCATCGCTCGAACGCGAACGAGCACCTGGTTGGTGGTCGAGGCGAGGCACGATGCATTCCCCTCGATCGTCGCGCTGTAGTTGCCCGTGTTCGGCTGCGTCTGCTCGAACGTGAACAACCCGTCCGCCGACGTCGTCCCGGTCGCGACGTTCGAGAACCCGGCGGAGTCGGCCGGCTGCCACTGCAACGTCACGTTCCGGCCGCCCAGGCACCCGGGGTCGGCGGCGATCGAACCCGAGAGCGTGACCGCCTGGCCGAAGGTCACGATCGAGGCCGACGCCGAGAGCGCGGCCGTGGCGGTCTCGGCCAGCGCAGAGGGGACGAGGAGCGTCGAGAGCAGGGCGAGCTCGATGAGCCCGAGCCTGCGCAGTCGTCGGCCGAACGTGGAGCGGGCTCCGATCGCGGTTTCCCCCTGCGTGCGAGCAGGGCATCGTGCCATCAGCCGTCGTCGTGGACAAGTACCTCGCTCGAAGCGCACGGTCGCGGTCGGGCTCGGCCCACGAAGAGCCCGGGGGTGGGAGATCCGGGATGACGCCACGCCGCCGGCTCGATCCGGTCCCAGTGAGGGATGACAGGCACCCCCTGAGACGACAGACTGTGCGGATGACCCACGTGGAGTACCGGATCCGCCCGGAGCTCTCGCGCCCCGTGATGGTCTGTGCGTTCGGCGGCTGGAACGACGGCGGGGAGGCCGCCACCACGGCGGTCCGCACGCTCCGATCGCAGTGGGGGGCTCGCCGGTTCGCGGAGATCGATCCCGAGGAGTTCTACGACTTCCAGGTCCACCGTCCGACCGTTCGTCTGGCCGAGGGCTCGACGCGGAGGATCGACTGGCCGGCCAGCCGCTTCTTCTCGGCGCGGATCAACGATCGCGACGCGATCGTGTTCGTCGGCGTGGAGCCGAACACGCGCTGGCGCACCTACGTGGAGACGATCTTGCAGGTCTGCAACGACATGGACGTGTCCCTGCTCGTGACGCTCGGCGCCTTCCTCGCGGACGTCGCGCACACGCGGCCGGCGCCCGTGAACGCCGCGAGCGAAGACGAGGCCTGGCTCGCCAGACCGGAGATCCTGCCGGCGCG
>JBKPRY010000293.1:0-3728 GCA_046734755.1 Actinomycetota bacterium
GCGATGGCCGCGAACGGAGGGTTCAAGACCTCCAGGCCCTCGATGCTGACCCCCGTCAAGGCCGGGGTCACCGTGACGCCGCTCCTGACCGTCGGGGACGTGTTCGGGGACAGCGGCTTCCGGTTCGAGGCCATCCCGGACGGGATCTCCCTCCGGGTCCGTGGCCAGGGAAGGGTCGACCTCTTCGTGAACCACGAGACGAGCAAGGTGCCGTTCCCGTTCAACTCGACCACGCCGACCGCGAGCAACGGGGAGAGCGACTTCGACAACTCGCAGGTGAGCCATCTGGTCCTGAGCCGGAACTCCGCCGGCGTGCTCGACGGCTCCTTTGCCATCCCGAGCAGCGGCGGCTTCCAGCGGTTCTGCTCAAACTTCCTCGCGACCGCGAAGGAGGGATTCACCCGGGACATCCTCTTCACGAACGAGGAGTCGCCCGACTACGTGTTCCGCCAGGAGGACTCGTGGCCCCCTCCGGTCGGTGACCCGGACGAGGAGGAGAACGGCGTCACCATCGCGTACGACGTCAGGACAGGGCAGTACCACACCGTGTACGGCATGGGCCGGTTCAACCACGAAAACAACGTCGCGATCCCGGGATATGACGACTTGGTCGTCCTCTCGGGCGACGACACGTTCACCAGCGGCACCCTGACGCTCCCGCCGGGCCCGAACCCCGCGACATCCGCCCCGGCCCAGTCGCAGCTGTACTCCTACATCGCCTCGGACACGGACTCGCTGCTCGAGGATGAAGGCGACCTCTGGGCGTTCGTCTCCGACAACTCGAGCTTCACCGACTACTACGACTTCACCCCCGGCTCCACCCAGTCGATCACCGGTCACTTCATCAAGGTGCCGAAGAACATCGCCACCGGGAAGAACCCCGACGGATCCGAGCTGATGTCGGCGGATGTCGGGTACCCCGCCCCGGATGGGGGCTGGCAGACAGACCTGCGTACCACGGGCCCGGCCGTCCCGATCGACGGGCCTCAATGGGTGCTCGAGTACTGGAGCCATCTCAACCACGTCTTCCAGTTCGTCCGTGTGGAGGACATCGCGTACGACAAGCGGCCCGGCATGGGGAACGTTGTCTACTTCGCCGACACGGGGCGCGCGACGGCGGGTGACCCCGGGGCGAACAAGTCCACCAACGGCCGCATCTGGAAGATGGTCCTCGATCCCGACGACCCGACGCAGGTCGACTCGCTCTCCATCCTCCTCGACGGGGATGACAGCGCCGTCCAGAGCCCGGGCGAGATCCATCAGCCCGACAACGTGGAGACGACGGCGACGGGTCTCCTCGTGACCGAGGATCCCGGTGGCAACAACCAGTTCCCGGCGAACTCCGCGGATCCCAACGCAACCACCGCGCGCCTGTGGTACGTCCCGTTCTCGTCGCCCACCTCGGCGCAGGTCGTCGCCAAGATCGATCAATCGGCCGACGAAGGCCCGACGGATGTCGGTCCCGCCCCGACCCCCGACCTCCCCTTCGGCAACTGGGGGTCGTGGGAGACGACCGGGATCGTCGACGCCTCTGCGGCGTTCGGCGCGGGCGCGTACCTGATCAACGTCCAGGCGCACTCGCTCTGGATCGAGAAGGCGCCGGGTCCGGACACGTTCATCGACGCCGAGACGGATAATCCCGACTTCACGTATAAGCGCGAAGGAGGACAACTGCTGCTGATCCGCATCCCCGGGATCTAACCGCTGCGCACGAACGGCGACTGGGGGCGCCTTTGGGGCGCCCCCAGTTCGCAAAGTTCCCTCTACGTGGTGCCCCGACGTGAGCGGTCTCGATCTTCGTACTCATGGTCCCCTCCCCTCGACGACGCTGCCGGGGCAGCACGCCGAACCTAGCCCCGGGAGGGTGCGGCCTCGGTGTTCGGTGATACGAGGGGAGGTGCCGCTGGACACCTCGGCACGGACCGCCGCGACCACCGGTCCGCTCGAGATCGTTCAGTCGACCGAGCCCAGATGGCGATCGAACCAGGCCTGCGTCCGCCGGATCGCGTCGAGCGCGTGCGCGCGCTCCAGCGGGACGTGGCCCTCGCGCGGGTAGAGGACGAGCTCGACCTCGGTGCCGCTGGCGGCGATCGCGTTGGCGAGCTCCCACCCCTGCCCGACCGGCGTGCATCGGTCCTCCGCGCCCTGGATCACGAGGGTCGGCGTTCGGCACCGGTGGGCGTTGGTCACGGGCGAGCGCTCGACGTACTGGCTCGTCGGGTCGTGCCACTCGCCCTGCAGGATCATCTCGTCGTACATCCAGACCTCCGAGGTCAGGTGGAACGAGACGTAGTTCGCGACCACCGACATCGCGACGGCCGCCTTGAATCGGTCGGTCTGCGTCACCGCCCAGCCGGCCATGTAGCCGCCGTAGGACAAGCCGGAGATGCCGAGGCGCTCGGGATCGGCGACGCCCATGGCGATGCACGCGTCCACGCCGGCCATCACGTCCCCGAAGTCCATCCCGCCCGAGTCGCCGATCACCGCCTGGGCGAACGTGTGGCCACGGCCGATGCTCCCCCGCGGGTTCGGCAGCAGGCACGCGTAGCCGGCGCTCGCGAGCAGGACCGCGTTCGGCTCCGAGTCCGAGAAGAACGCTCCCCAGTTCCAGGTGGGCCCACCGTGCACGAGCGTCAGCAACGGCAGCGGACCCTCGGCGCCGCGCGGCGTCATCAGCAGGCCCTCGATCTCGAGTCCGTCGCGCGCGGTCCATCGGATCGTGCGCACATCGGGGAACACGGTGTCGGCGATCACGGCCTCGTTGAACGACGTCAACCGCGACCACGTCGCCGTCTCGTGATCGAACCGCGCGAGCTCCGGCGGCTGCCCGTGCGCCTGATGTGTCGCCCACACGACGGAGCTGCCGTCGGCGATCGCGCATCTCGGCTTCGTGACCTCGTCGCCGATGAAGGCGTCGCCCCGCCACCGCTCCTCGACGCCACCGTCGAGCGAGATCCTCCCGCACGCCGTCCCCGTTCCGTCGCAGCGCGCGTACCACAGCGAGTCGTCGTCGATCCACTCGACCAGCCCGACGGTCTGCATCCCCGGCCAGGGATCGGTCTTCGTTCCGTCGGCCAGGTCGACGATCATGACGCTGCCGCTCAGCAGCCCCGGATCGCTCGAGTAGCCCTCGACCACGGCGGCCCGTCGTCCGTCCGGCGAGAGCGCCAGCCCCTCGAGCGACCAGGCCGGCCGGTAGAGCGTCTCCGCGGTGCGTTCGGCGAGATCGAGCCGCGCGAGGACCGAGCGATACCACCCCGCCGTACTCGGATCCTCCGAGACGAGCGCGACCACGACATCGTCGGGGTCCCCGTCGAACTCCCACACGCTCATGCTCGGAGGTCCAACCTCCGTGATGTCGCCGGCGGCGAGGTCGATCTCGAGAAGGCGGCGGCGGACGTCGCCGGGCCGGATCACGGAGGGATCGGGCGCTGGCTCGGCGCCCCGCACGGCCCGGGCGCTCCAGTCCAGGCCATAGCAGCCGGGGTCGGCCGCGAGCACCAGCAGGCGATCGCCCGAACGTGACCACGTGACCGCCTCGGCCGAACCGTGCAGGTTCGCGGCGAGCATCGGCTCAGCGCCAACACCCATCGTGTACGGGAGGAGGTGGCCCGGGGTGATCCGATCCGAGAGGAACGCGAGCCGAGCGCCGTCGGACGACCACGCCGGGCTCCGGTCGCTCCACGCGCCGTCCGAGACCGGGACGGGTGTATCGGAGTCCCGGTCGA
>JBKPRY010000294.1:0-1183 GCA_046734755.1 Actinomycetota bacterium
CATCAGAACAGGCCGAGCTGTTCCTCGACGGGCGCGGGACGTTCGGCGAGCGCCGCACGGATCTCCCGGAAGTCCGCCCGGAGCGCGGTCATCTGATCGGAGGCCTGGCCGCCGCCGTGCAGGACCGCCGCCGGATGGAACGTGGGGATGACGGTCCGGCCGGCCCAGGGGAACCGCTGACCACGCACGCGGCTGATCGAGACCTGCCGCCCGAGGATGTAGCGGGTCGCCCAGTTCCCGAGCGTCACGACGACCGCGGGATCGATGATCTCGATCCGCTCGTCGAGCCACGGCTTGCACGCGTCGAGCTCGTCCGGGAGCGGGTCCCGGTTCCCGGGCGGCCGGCACAGGATCACGTTGTTGATGTAGACGTCGCTCCGCGGGATCTCGACCTCGCTCAGGAGCTGGTTCAGCAGCTGACCGGCCGCGCCTACGAACGGCTCGCCCTGCTTGTCCTCGTGAAAGCCGGGCGCCTCCCCGATGAACATCAGATCAGCGCTCGGATCACCCACTCCGTACACGACCTGGGTGCGCCCCTGCGAGAGCCGGCACTTGGTGCAGGTGGACGCGTCCAGGGCCGCCTCCGCCAACGTCCTCATCCCGCTCCCCCATTCGTTGGCCCATTCGTTGGCCCATTCGTTGGCCCATTCGTCGTCCCGATCGCCGGCACGCCACCCAACGAACCGGCCGCGCGGACGCCTCGCCGGATCGCGTCGGCCACCGCCCGCGACGCCATCGCCTCGAGGTCCCGCTGGGGGGCGTCGACCTCGCCGGTGGCGATCGCGAACACGGTGTCGCCGTCCCACATCGTATGCGCGGGCGTCACGGCGAGCGAGAGGCCCTCGTTCCCGGCCTGCGCGAGGAGCTGGGCCCGCTCCTTGGAGAGCGTCGCGTTCGTGGCGACGACCACGAGCGTCGTGTTCGCGCCCGGCCACTGCCGGGGCTCGGCACCGGGGTTCCGGTTCTCGGCGATCGGTGTGCCGTCCTCGTCCACCACGGCCCCGAGCGCGTTCACGACCGCGAGCGCCGAGACCACGACCACGCCCTCCTCGATCGACGCGCTCCCGACGCCACCCTTCCAGCCCGCGGCCGGGTCCGGCTGCTTGGCAACGGTGGCACCCGTCCCGGCCCCGATGCTCCCCTCCTCGACGTCGCCCTCGGTCGCCGCCTCGCATGCCGCGTA